>DATELB010000195.1:0-25714 GCA_035277085.1 Nitrospira sp.
TGAGGCGGCCCTATCGGCAGCGAGGGTTGGTGGAAAAGGTCCGCGAGCTCATCGACGCGTAGCGCGGGGGGCCGCTTCAGAGATCCCAACGGCCTCGCTTCGCCGGCGAGAAAAACGGAACCTCCGGTCGTTTGAAAAATCGGATCAGCACCATCCCTGCGACGAAACCGCCGATGTGCGCGAAGAACGCCACGCCTCCGCCCGGACCGCCGATGCTCATGCCGCCGCTCAACAGCTGCATCAAAAACCAAAGCCCGAGGACGACGCCTGCGGCGACGCGCATCATGCCGACTCCGGGCATGAATACGAGCACATGCGCCCGAGGAAACAACAGAATGTAGGCGCCCAGCACCCCGGAGATGGCGCCGCTGGCCCCGACCATCGGAACCGTCGAAGTAGGATCAGTGACGGCGTGGCTCAACGCGGCCAGGATGCCGCAGAGGAGATAAAAGACCACGAAGCGCGCATGTCCCATCACATCTTCGACGTTGTTCCCGAAAATCCACAGATACAGCATGTTGCCGATGAGATGCATCCAGCCTCCATGCAGGAACATGCTCGTCACCAATGTCATGTAGGCAGGGATCCCGGCGGCGATCGAGGGCGGCAGATCCGCTTCCCCGAACACCAGCGCCGGAATCGCGCCATATTGAAAAACGAAAGCCTCAGAGAGGCGGGGAGGAAGACTGGTCTGGTAAAAAAATACGAGCACGCAGAGCGCGATGAAGGCCACCGTGACGACCGGCGTGAGTTCGGTAGGGTTGTCGTCCTGGAGCGGGATCATGCCGCCCTGCGGCTACGAGGTGGAGCGACGGCGGTCAACGAGCGATCGAGGCAGTGCGGGATTCGCCGGCAGCGACCCATCCGGTCCGAGCGGGATCGAGAATCCCGCCGCATGCGTATGGCCGCCCCCGCCGAATGACGCGGCGATGGCGCCGACATCGGTTCCGTCTTCTCGCGAGCGCATGCTGTAATAGCGCCGGCCGTCGCGATCATGCCAGATGATACAAAACGGCGCATCTTCTGAAAGCCGTTCACCAATCTGGCTGGTCAACACGGAGCTCTGCACGGAAGGCACCGTCTCTCCCTGGAATTCCACGGCCACTGCCTGTCCGGCGAGTTTGTTCACCAATTCCTGTTCATACCGTAAAATGGCCCGACCTTCCTGTTCGAGGTCCTTCTGTTTGAAGCCGCTCCAGACGTCGAACTCGAAGGGATGAGATGCCACCGCAGCGTTGATTTCACGGCTCATCGGCAGCGCCCAGGTCCAGAGATCCTTGTCCTGGATGTACTGCAACAGCCAGGGCGCCGGATGGTCGTGGGCCCATTCCCACGCCAGGACAGCGCCGGATTTCTTCAAGTCGAAATAGGCGTAAGGAAGGCCGGCCAAGGCTTTTTCCGCGGTGATGTGGTGGTCCAGGACGAGCAGGTTCTCTGTCTCCTGCGCCATGGACTCCAGAAGGTCTCTGCCGTAACTAAAATCCACGATGACGACTCGTTCCCCCTTCAGTCCCTCGGGCGGCGGCACCCCGTGCTTCACAGGAACGAAACGCGCTTCCGGAAAGCGACGCCACAGGGCCCAAGCGGCGCCGAAACCATCTGCACATTCGGCGTGATAGAGCACAACGGTGGGCGGGAGCGGGAAATGTTGTCGCGTACCGGAGCCGGCCATTGAAGCGAGCATACCATGGGATGTGCCGCGACAAAAGCCCGATGTGCCTCCCCCGTGAAGGCGTGTCTGGGCACGCCGGGGCTGGGCGGGTGAAACGGTGAAGGCGTGTCTGGGCACGCTGGGGCTGGGCGGGTGAAACGGTGACGTTCCGCTACAGGCGGTTGATGTGATCGATCAATTGGCGCAGCCGCGCGGCGCTGCGGCGGTTCGAGGCGAACACCAGACGAGGCAGGTCCTTGAGATCCGGTTCGTCCAGCTCCTCGGGCAGGGCTCCACGAAGCTCGAAGGTCCCTTCGTGCAGCAGATCGGCGAACTGATCGTGAATGGCGGCGACCTGTTCAGCCGAAATCGGGCTCTGCAACCGCATGGCCAGTTGCCTGCCGACATAGCGCGTCGAATGGAATCGGCGGTAAAACATCTTGATTTCCGTGATCGCTTCTTCGACGGAGCTCGTGATCTTGAAGAGCCCGAGATCTTCAGGGCTGATCAAGCGCCGATCCAGCATCTGGCGGGTGATGAAGCGGTACCAGTCATCCCAGTAATCGCACCCTTCCGCCTGCAGACAGAGAATCGGCTGAGGATCGCTCTTGCCCGTTTGGGCGAGCGTCAGGATTTCAAAGCCTTCGTCATGGGTGCCAAAACCTCCTGGAAAGAGGGCGATGGCATTGGCTTCCTTCTGAAAGATCAGCTTTCTGGTGAAGAAATACTTGAACGTCACGAGTTTCGGATCGTCCGCGATGGTACTGTTTGCCCCTTGCTCAAACGGCAGCATGATGTTGACGCCGAAGCTGTTTTGGCGGCCGGCGCCTTCCTGGGCCGCGCGCATGATGCCGTCGGCACCTCCGGTGATGACCATGAAGCCTTCCTCGACGACCCGGCGGCAAAACTCGAACGCAATGTGGTAATTCGGATCGTCGGCCGCGGTACGGGCGGATCCGAAGATGCTGACTTTCTTCCGGTGGTGGTAATCACGGAACACGCGGAAGGCGTGCCGCAGCTCCTTGACCGCGCGGTTCACGATTTTGAGGTCGAGCGGCTCGAGATGGGCGTCATGCAGCTTGAGCATCCCGACCAAAATTTCCTTGATCAGGGCGGCGGACACGTCGTCCTCCGGACATTCGAGGAGCGACCGGACCTGGCTCAGCACATCCTCGTTGGAGGGCATGGTCCGCGAACGGCTGGGTGTGGTTTTCATGAACATCTATCCATTCTTGCTAAGGGGTGGTGGAGAAAAAATCTTATCAGTAGACGGGTCTTTGGTCAAAGAAACGGTGAAGAGAAACGTCAGGGATGATCGGGGGAAGGCGGAATCACCTGCAATGCCCATGCTTTGAGACGCGCGACATCGGCCTGCGAGAGATCGGCGAATTGTACTTCGACGCCGAAGGTCGGCTGCCCGGACCGGTCGTCACCAATCGGTGCCGAGGAACCGGACAACACTTTCCCATGGATGCTGATGGGCGTGTTCTGTCCGGGCAGGGAAAATGCCAGCGTGACAACGGCCCGTGCACGCAGCCCCGAAGCGGATTCGAGACGGGCGCCGACATGGCTCAGTTGGACGATCGTGGCGTTATGCGCGTGCTGATGGGCGGCGGATTCGTCGAGCACCGTCACCACGGCGGGAATGTTCGTCTGCCGCCGCGGCGGCGTGAGCATCAGGTCCTGTGCGCTCAACACGCCGACAGGCTGGTTTTCTTTCGTGACAATCAACAGCGAGGCGCCTGTTGCGACCATCATGGTGGAGGCTTCTTCCAAAGCTTCGTCGTATTCGATGAACTGCACCGGCCGCGTCATGATGCTGCGCACTTCGATGTCATGAGGTTCCAGGCCCCGCGCCACCACCTTTTTCACGATGTCGGCGGGCGTCATCAGCCCGAAAACCGTCTCCGTGTCCTTCACCAGAAGGCAGGGCGCATGCTCGCGCTCGAGCAGCAAGGCCGCCTCGCTGACGGACACGTCGCCCGGTACCTGGACCACTCCCGGTGTCATCATATGCGCTACCACCGTGCGTGCTGAGTGTTGCGGCTGGAAAGGCGGCTCATTTTGACCGACCATCGGCCTCTCGCGATTCGACGGGCTTATGGACGACTCGTGAGGGCCGCCCCTGCGGCGTAAGCCAAGTATAGCAGACAGGGCGACGCAGTCCTCAGCGAGAGTTGCCTTGTCAAACAATGGTTTCGAAGACTAGACTAGGGCAATTATTGTCACAGCACAAGGGGCGGCGGCGGGACATATGACGTCGGTTGACCGGCAGTTTCAAAGACGGGCGGCAGTCATTCCCAAATTGGGTTTGGGTCTGTCGGTCGACGTCTACTCGCCTGATCTCTGGGACCTCATGAAGAGATTGGACGCCGCTGCCGCCCGCCCGGCCTATCTCGAAATCTTCCGAGCGGCGCCGACCGTCCTCAAGGCGGTCAGACAGTCATTTGGAGGCGTGCCGTTGGCCTACCACGGTGAAGGCTTGTGGGTGACGCAGCCGGAATTTCGCCTGTCGCCGCTGTTCGAGCACGAACTCGACGGCGTTGCGTTGGAATTGAACGCGCTCGGCAGCCCCTGGCTCAACCATGAATGTGCGACCAAGCAGATGGGCGGCTACTCGTTCGGCACGTATCTGCCTCCATTATATACGCCGGAGAGCGCATGTCTGGTGGCGGACAATATTGGGCTTGTGCAGGAGCGGTTGGATCGTGATTGTGCAAAGGCAGACTCTTTTGGGCCGCTGTTTCTGTTGGAAATGCCGCCGCTCACCTATTTCATGGCCGGAACGCTCGGCGTGGCCGAGTACTTCCGGCTGATCGCTGAACGGACACCCTGCGGCCTCGTGCTTGATATCGGGCATTTATGGACCGTCTATCGGTATTCAGCCGCCCGGAAGCACTCCTCACTGGAAAAATTCGTCGACCGCTTCCTCGATGCATTTCCGGTGGAGCGCATAATCGAGATCCACATTGCCGGGCTGGCGGTTCACGAATCGGACACGTCGGGGCGCGTACGGGATGCAGATCCCGAATGGATCGACGCGCACGCCGCAGAGATTCCCGCCGTATCCTGGGCGATTCTCGAGCAAGTCGTCGCGCATCCTCGGCTCCGGAACCTCCGCGCATTGGCCCTCGAGGTGGATACGAAGCCGGTCGAGCGGATTGTCGAGGAATTTCAGCAGGCCGTCGCGCTGGTGCGGCCGGTCATCGACCGTGTGACGAAACAGGGGACGGCAGTGTCGGAGTCCTCTTCGGAAACACTCGACGGTGTCGGGCCGGCATTGCTGAGTGAATTCGACCGGAGCCGGCTGGAGGCCGACTATGTGCGATATGCGCAGATCGCGTCGGGCCAGCGACCGCCGGCCGGACCGTCATGGAACGCGGTGGCGGAAAATCCGTCCGGCCTCGAGCGCTACGTACAGGACTATCTTCCCCACGAAATTCTTTGTTGGGGCGGCGACATCGCGGCCATGTTCCCGCAGACCTGCAAAGCGCTTGCTGAAATGGGTATTGAACTCGGCGAGTTCGTGCCCTGGTGGCTCCGCCGCTCTGACGCGGTTGACCGGCCGTATGATTTTTTTCTTTTGAAGATCGATCGCCTGTTGGAGTTCGTGGCGGAGCGGGCGCCCGTGCTGAGCGGTCTTGCCCGGAGCGAAGCGGCAACCATGCGCGCCGCCTACGAGGACGCGAACAATGCAGGGCGACCGCTTATGGAGTCCTGCCCATGACGTTTTGGAGCAGGCTTCCCGTTCCGGTGATCGGTCTGTCTCCCATGGATGGCGTCACTGACGCCGCCTTCAGGCTGATGACCGCTCGGCATGGGAAACCGGACGTGGTCTTCACCGAGTTCACGCATGTCCATGATGTCTGCCGAGGGCCGGAATTTCTGTTGGATTCGTTGCGGTACGACGACGTCGAGCGTCCCATCGTGGCGCAATTGTACGGGAAAGATCCTGAGATGTTTTATCAAGCCGCGCACATCGTGTGCGAGCTGGGATTTGACGGGCTGGACATCAACATGGGGTGTCCTTCGCGTAATGTGGCATCTTCCGGATCGGGAGCTGGACTCATCAGGACGCCCGATCTGGCTCACACGATCATGCGCGCGGCCCGCCAGGCGATCGTCGATTGGGCCGGGGGCCAAACCTTGGAGGCCGCCGGAGTGAAAGCCGCTCGTGTCGAGGCGGTCCAACGATGGAACGCACGCCGGAATCACGCCGTACCGTCCGTGCGCCAGGCGATCCCGCTTTCGGTCAAGACCCGTCTCGGCTACGACGAGGTGATCGTCGAGCGCTGGATCGAGCACCTGCTCGTGGAGTCGCCCGCCGTCATTTCACTTCATGGACGAACCCTTCAACAAATGTATCGGGGCGAAGCCGATTGGGCGGCGATCGGCCGTGCGGTGCAAGTCGTTCGGGGAACGGGGACCCTGCTGTTCGGCAACGGCGATGTACAGAGCCTGAGCGAGGCCGTTTGCCGTGTCAGGGACACCGGCGTGGACGGGGTGTTGGTCGGCCGGGCGGCGTTGGGAGCGCCCTGGTTTTTCAGGGACAAGGAAGAGGCCCGGCGCCATGCGCAGGCAGGACAGCCCTGGGAGCCGCATCCGTGGGAGCCTTCACTCGCCGAGCGGTTCGACATCCTGCTTGCACACGCACGGGAATTCGATGCGCAATCGGGGGCGGATCAATTCAGGCGCATGCGAAAACATCTCGGATGGTACTGCAAGGGATTTCCGCATGCCGCTGCACTCCGCGCCTGCATGTTCCTCGCGTCTTCCGTCGGAGAGGTCGAGGCCCTTGTCGCCGACTACAGCCGCGGCCGGTTGATGCATGATCCACGGATGGACCACCCATCGTTTGACGATCGTGAGGCCGATCACCTGGCATCCCGATGCGGCTAGTGCTTGCCTCGACGTCGCCGCGCCGTCGGGAACTGCTCGCTCTCCTCGAAATCCCTTTCGAAGTCCGGCCCCCGCTGTACGAGGAGGTCATGGCGCCCAACCGGTCTGCCGGCGACCTCGTGGCCGATTTTGCCGGCGGAAAAGCCCTCTCGGTTGCTGAGCATGAGCCCGACGCGTTGGTCCTGGCGAGCGACACGTTGATCGAGTTCGATGACATGCCGCTCGGGAAGCCGCACGACCTGGCCCACGCCCGCTCGATGTTACGGCAGCTCGCCGGCCGAGTGCACGTGGTGAAGACCGCCGTGACCGCCGTATGCCGTGTCAGAGGCTTCGCAACAACGGAACTGTCGAGCGCCCGTGTGTGGATGAAGCCGTTTGACCCACATGTGCATGAGCGCTATCTCGCGACGAAGGATAGCCTTGGAAAGGCCGGCGCGTATTCCATTCAAGGTCCTGGCGCCGACTTGATCGAAGGGCTCGAAGGGGATTTTACGGCCGTTGTCGGGTTTCCGCTTCGCGCCGTCGCCGGGCTTCTGACACAGGGAGGAATGACCGTTCCATTCGACGTCGAGTCGCTCTACGTGAGGAGACCGTACGGCAACTGGTCCAGATTTTCCGGCTGATTGCAAAGGCACAGGGCATTTCGTAGAATGCCGCCTTCATTCGCTTTTTTAAGGAGGGTCTCATGGTAGTTCGAGGGAACCTCGTCAGGGGCCTGCTCACCTGTCTTTGCTTCGTTTTCATCACTCCGACCTTCGCCATTGACGTGAAACTCACTTCCGAGGAGGCGCAAAAAGCGCTGGAAGCCGGCCGCGCGCCCATGGAAAAAGCCAACAGCCCGGAAGAAGTGAAGAAAGTCCTGCAGCATGCCTCGATGGCCACCCGCGTGGGCGCCGATCCTGAAAAGGATGCCTGCGGGGCGAGCGCGATTCTCCGGACGAAGCGCTATCGCCTCGAGGCCTTCGGCCGTCAAGAAGCTTCGGAGTCCAAGAAGCGGAAGACCGATATTCGCATGCCGGATGAATTCATCAGGAAAGTCGTCGATATGCCGAACATGGAAGTCGAGGTGCAGCTCTGCGGGGACGACGAATATTTCGCCGAAGGGGCGCTCATTGAGCTGCAGCAGGGCAGCAAGAAGGTCAAGGCGATCGATATCGGCAAGGCGGAGCGGGGGAGAAAAAATGAAGGGAGCGGGCCCGCCTACCGATCGCGGTTTACGGCCGTGTTCGCCTACGAGAGCTTTGACCCCAACGCGCAGTCGGCGTTTGTCGTCAATCTGCAGGACGGCAAGGAAGTCCGCATTCCCGCGGATTTTTCAAAAGTGAAATAGGCGCCAGCCGCACGCGCCTCAGGCACACCTTAGCGGCCATGCAATACGGCGCCTGCATCGTCCGCGGGCTTCCAGACCCGTTTCACTGCGTCGTACAGATCGTTGACCGCGGCCTCTTTCGTGATCAGCATTGCGGCTCCGGCGCCTACCATGGCGGCGGTCGATTGCTGGTCGGCATTCACGGATAAGCCGATCACGATCGTCGTCGGTTGCCGCCGTTTGATTTGGACAGTTGCCTCGATGCCGTTCATGTCGGGCATGTTGACGTCCATGATAACGACATCGGGGGTGAGCTGGGCCGCCGCCGCGACGGCTTCGCGACCGGTTCGCGCTTCGCCCACGACCTGCACATCCTGATAGCTTTCCAACAGGCTCCGCAATCCCTCCCGCACCATGGCGTGATCGTCTACGACGAGCAGTCGAATGTGAGGTGCGTCGCGCCGGGAGGCGCACTCCGGTGCCTCCGCCGTCGGTACCGATGACAGTTCAATTCCTTCAGGCTCTAACGGATGCTCCTTCGGAGGACATACCATGAGGGGTAGTCGGAGGGTTGCCTCGGTCCCTTGTCCCAGCGCCGACCGGATGTCAAAAGATCCCCCCAGTGCGGTCATCCGCTCCCGAATGCTGAATAAACCAAACTTCGATGACGTCCTTCTTTCGGCCGCTCGTTCGAACTCCGAGCGCGCGGTTTGAATAAAGCCTACGCCTTCATCCCGGATGTGGATGAACAACTCCCGCTCGAAAACGTTCAGCCTGACCGTGGCGCGGCCGGTCCCCGCATACTTCGCCACATTGATGAGCAGTTCACGAACCGATTGGAACAACAGGACCGAGTGGGCCTCGGGCAGAGGGATCCAGTCGTCATCGGCGACCACCGTCACCGACACATTCATGCGTTCCATCCATTCTCCAAGCCATCGGATGCCGGCCACGAGCCCGTACTGCCGCAGCACTGGCGGGCTGAGCTCCGCGATGAGCGACCGGGAATAGTCCAGGGCGGTATTGACCGCTTCGTCCACCTGCTCGAGCAAGGAGACGCCGACGGGCACGGCGTCCACGGCACGTTTCGCCTGGGTCAGCTTCAGCTTGCCCAGCACCAGCAGTTGCTGGAGATGATCGTGCAGCTGACTCGCAAAGCGCTGGCGCTCCCGTTGCTCGGTCAGGGTCAGCTCCGCAGCCAATGCTCGCAGCTGTTGCTGGGAGCGGCGCAATTCGGCGGTCCGCGTCTCGACCGCCTTCTCCAACTCATGCGCAAAGCGTTCGAGGCGGGCTTGGGCATCCTTACGCTCCGTGATATCGCTGTGGACGCCGACGATGCGCACCGGGCGTCCGTCGGAATCGGTGACAACCGTTCCTTGTCCGTTGATCCAACGCAATCTGCCGTTGGGACGACGGATGCGGAATTCTATATCGAAGGCGCCCTTGGCGGGCGTTGCTTCCAGGGCGGCTCGAACCCGGTCCCTGTCGTCGGCATGCACGAGTGTATAGAACTGATTGAGAAATTCCGGGACGGCGTCCTGGCTCATCCCGAACAGCGCCTCGTGCTTGGCATCCCATGTCAGAGCGTGTGTCGCAAGGTCGACCTCCCATGCCGCCATGTGTCCCGCGACCAATGCGGTGCGAAGGTGTTGTTCGCGGTCGCGCAAGGATTCTTCCGCTTGCCGCAATGCGGTGACGTCGGTGAGGGTAATCATCACCCGTTGCCAGTCGGCCTCTCGCTTGGGCACGACGAGGGTGAACAATACGCTCAGCTCGTCGCCGCGCAACGTCCGAAGAGGCGCCCGGCCTCGATACAGGTCCTGGCCCTCCCACACCGCAATAAGCTCTTCCTTAAACACCTCGATGGTTTCTGGGAGAAAAATCCGGTCCAGCGCTCCCAACAAGGCCGACTTGGAATCCGCCTCGAACAAAAGCAGGGTGTACTGGTTGACATCCGTGATGAACACGTGCCTCAGCGCTTGATCTATCATCTCGGGATGGGAGTCCAAAAAGGCACGGAGATCCGTCACCCCGCTTGAGCGCACGTCCCTCAGCATGTCCCTGATACCCGTCCAATCTTCCTCGAAAATCGCCACGCCGACGGTGTCAAAAATGTACTGATACCGCTCCTCGCTCGCCCGCAACTCTTGTTCGGCCCGCTTTTGCTTCGTGATGTCCGAGACCAGGACGGCGACGCCAGCCACCGCCCCATCCCCATTGCGATGCGGGCTATACACAGCATGAATCCATCTGGTTCCTCCGTGCCGATAGGGAATCTCCGTTTCGTAGTCCACCAGTTGTCCTGCGTAGGCTCGGTCGAGCCAGGGACGAATGATCTCCCATGCGGTGTCGCCCACGAGTTCCTGGACACGAAGGCCGACAATCGCGTGCTCCGGAAGACCGAACCAGTCTGTAAACGCCTGGTTGACCACTCGATAGCGCCGCTCTTTGTCCAGGTAGAAGATGCGGGTGGGGAGGGTGCTGCCGAGCGGTGTCGGATGGCCGTCGCGTTGACTCGGTGATCCCTCGCCGTCTTCCCGAGCTGCGACATCCGCTGCCATTTCCGCAATCGAGAAGCGGTCCGCCTGACGTTCAGGCTGTTTCACTGTCGGGTCACCCTGAGCCTGTGCGCGTCGTACACTGAGGAGCACCATGCTCAGTCCCGTCAGGCCGAGCGTCAGTGCCGCCAGCAGGATGAGCCATTGGCTGCTGTGCATGGCCGACAAGTTGTCAAGGATGCTGCGAGCAACCGTCTCGAACGATATGCGTATGTCATCGATTCTCCGGATCGTCAGGTCGAGATCAAAGGCAGACGGGGCCAGGAACAATGGGCCGCACAGCACGAGGTCGCTATGAACGATGGACGCGAGCGAATACATGTCAGCCTCCTCGAATCGCCGTTGCAAACGGCGAACAACACTGATCGCTGTGAGAGAGTGTTCTCTACAAGGAGACGGGCGAAGGAGGAGCACGAAGCCCGTGTGAGTCCTCCGACCACAGGCGTCGAGGCTCGATGGCGGAGGCGACAGGCAATTGCTCGAACGTGGGATCGACGGAAGGGACGACACGGAGCAGTAAGAGGGAAGCCGTCTGTACCGGCGATTTACGCTTGGCGTCGTCAGACGACGCCGAAGCGACAAACCCGAGTTCCTGGGAGTGGAAGGCGAAGCCCGAAAGTTCGGCCTCGTCCTGTGCCGTCCGATGACTGAAGGCGGAGAACTCGCCGGGTAGATCGGACGAGAAGACCGTGTGTGGGACGGCGAAGGACTTTTCCAGCCCGCCGGGTAAATGCGTATGGAACAGAGGGAGGGCCGCACTCCACACACACGCCCAGCCGATGACGAGAAGTCGAGAGAGCATCAGGAGCGACGCGTTCATCCGGACGACCCTTCTATTGCCAGGCTGATGGCAGAAGCGGCGCTATGATGGCGTCAAACGCTCGAAGCTGTCAATGGGCGCCGCGGGCAGTCGGGGTGCGGATCGCCTGCCTTGCTCCATATGCCCGCCTGTGAACCGTTCCTCTTGCGGGAAACCGCAGCGACCGGCTATAAGTCTCGTGTTTTATGCTTCCTCGCGAACCCGACTACAGGAGCGGGGATTGCCATTTACAATGAGAGAGGTGGGCAATGCCGGACTGGCTCATTCGACGAGTGACCTCAGTAGCTCTGCTTTGTTGCATCATCATTGTTCCCTTCAACGGGTGCGGGAAAAAGGTGGCGTCCTCGGCGGGGGAGGGAACCTCAACGACCGCGAAGGCGAAAGGTACGCCGGTCGAAACGGTCAAACCGGACACACTGGCGACCGTTCCCGAAGAACGAGCCGCAAGCTCCACAATGGATCCGGCCGGTGAGGCGCCCGCATTGAGCGTCGGTGGTCCTGCGTTGTCTGCGTCCTCCGCCGCGCCTCCCGCGTCGCTTTCCCAAGACCTCGGAAGTCTCGTCGATGTCTTCTTCGATTTCGATCAGCATGAGATCAGGGGAGATGCCCAATCGATCCTGAGCGCCGATGCCGCCTGGATCAACGGCAAACCCGGACAGACGATCGTCATCGAAGGGCATTGCGACGAACGCGGTACGCAGGCTTATAACCTGGTGCTCGGCGACAAACGGGCCCGTGCGGTCAAGCGCTATCTGCAGGATCTGGGGGTGTCGGCGTCGCGCCTCAAAACGACGAGCTATGGGGAGTTGCGACCGTTCTGCAAGGAGCGTGATGAAACCTGTTATCAGCAGAACCGGCGCGCGCATTTCGTCGCGCATTAGTTTCGAATCGATCACAAAGGAACAGGAGGAAAGAATGCGTCGAGTTGGGCAAGTCGTAGCGGTCTCTCTCGTTGTTCTCGTAGGTTGTGCAACCACCGGTGAACGGGTGGATGTCGTCATACCCGCGGCGTCGACCGGTGCCGGCGCCGCGATGGCCGGCTCGGGGAGCGGACCCCGAGTGGTGGTAAAGCCGTTTGAGGACGCCCGCATGGACCGCACCCACCTGGGCAGCCGGTCTCATTTCTGGGGCAATACCAGCTATTTCGATGTGCCGAAGGGGACGGTCGGCGAGGCCGTCGCTAAGGCGCTGGTTCAACAGCTGAACAAACGAGGTTGGCGGGCCAGCATGGACGAAGCGACGCCGGATGCGACGATCACGGGTACGATCCAGGACCTCTCGGTGACCGCCGTCAGTAGATTCGGGAGGACGGAGCTTGCTGCGAAAAATACGATGATGGTCCGCGTGGCGAATCACGGCGATGAGAGCACGATCCAGGAGCGTCTCCTGGGCAGCGGCACCGATCAAGTGTTCTGGTTCGATCCGGAAGACGCCCAGCAACTGGTCAATGAAGTGCTTGAAAAGAACATCGAGAAGTTCATTGCAGATACCAGAGTGGACGGAAATATTCTGAAGTTGAAATAAAAGGCGTTCTTGTGCCTGGCCGACGCCCGCCGCGGACGCGTGGACGTGTCAGCTCCCCGCGGCGAGATTGACCAGGTCTTGCGTGACCCTCTCGGTCGCGCCCTGATGGTCCACCACGACGCTGCGGGCCCGCTCGCCCATGACTCTCGCCTCGTGCGGGTCCGAGAGCAGCCGGTTGCAGGCGGAAAACAGTTCCTGTTCGTCCCGCGCTTGCATCGCGCCGCCTGCTTTCAAGAGCCATGCGGCAACGTCAGGGAAATCGTGCATGTCGGGACCGAACAACACCGGCTTACCCCATGCCGCCGGTTCTATGGGGTTCTGCCCGCCTTGCGGGACGAAGCTCCCGCCGATGACGGCCACATCCGCCAACGCATAGAGTCGGCTCAGATAGCCCATGCGGTCGACGACGATCACCGGCGTTGATCCGTTCACCTGCGAGGCGAGGGCCGCTTCGATCTCGCGTCCCCGGAAAAGCTCCAATACCTCCGTTCCCCGCTCAGGACGCCGCGGCACGATGATCAGTCCCAACGTCGAAAACTGGCGCCTGAGGCGGAGAAAGCACGACCGGATGATTTCCTCTTCGCCGCGATGGGTGCTGCCCGCAATCAACATGGGCGTGTCAGCCGGGATAGAGAACTCCTTTCGAAGCGCGGCTACCTGATCGACTCCCGGGAGTGCCGCCGCCACATCGAATTTGAGATTGCCCGTATGGCGCACTCGTTCCGGCGCGACCCCGATGGCGAAGAAGCGCTCGGCTTCGCCGGGCGATTGTGGAAAGATCCACCGGAAGGAATTGAACGCCGGTTCGAAGAGCAGGCGGAGACGCGAATAGGTGCGGAACGATTCTGGTGAGAGGCGTCCGTTGACGAGGCAGCAGGGGATATGCCGTCGGCGGACCTCGGCAAGAAAGCCCGGCCAGATATCGGTTTCAATGAGCACGATGAGGGCGGGATCGACAGCATCGAGGCATCGGTTGACGGCAAACGCCACGTCGTAGGGAAAATAAAACGTGCCGTCGCACGATCGAGCGAAGCGATCCTGCGCCATGGCGAACGCCGACGCCGTCGAGACCGAGAGATAGAGAGGCCTGTTCCCAAGCTCGGCGCGCAACCGCTGAATGAGACCGCCGGCGGACAGGAGCTCTCCAATCGAAAGGGCATGGATCCAGACCGGTTTCTGTTGCGGCTTTCCCGATCGCGGGTAGGGATGACTGGGAAACGATTGCCATCCCAGGCGCTTGAGCAGCGTCGCGCGGCGTTTACTGCTAAACAGCCACAGGGGAACAATGATCACGAAGAGCGCGACGGCGAACGTGAACGCCGCACGATACAGTCCGAGAAGCAGACTCTGATGCCAGCGATCCGATGTGCCGGTCACGTTGCCGCCGTGAGCGGTGCCGCCGCGATCTTTGCCAGCACCGCGTGGGCGACGGTATCGACGGTCAAGCGCTTCATGCAAGCGCGTTCCTCATAGACGGTGGTCAGGCATTGTTTCTTGAAACAAGGACTACAAGAGAGATCGGCCCTAAGCACGACGTGGTTCGATCCATAAGGACCCGTCCGCCAGGGCGCTGTCGGCCCGAACAGGGCGACCACAGGCGTGCCGACTGCCGCTGCCAGATGCATCGGGCCGCTATCTGTCGTGACGACGACCTGCGCACGCCGATACAGCGCGGCCAAGGTGGTCAGAGTGGTCTTGCCGTCGAGGCGCCGAAGCGGTCGCGTCATGAAGCGGGCGATCTCGTCGATCGCCGGCTTATCCGATTCCCCTCCGGTGAACACGACGCGGATCCCTTCGCGTTCGAGCCGCTCGGCAAGCGCCGCGAAATGTTGAGGCTCCCAGAGCTTCGTGGGCCAGCGGGCCATGGGATTAATCGCCGCCAGTCGGTCCGCCTCCAGGACCTCGCATGCACGCAGCAGCGCCGTAGCCTGCGATTCCTGCTCGGCTGAAATGGGCAGCGTATAACGGATACCGGCGGAAGGCACGTCCAGGCCTTTCAAAAGGAGCAGGCTGCGGTCGATGGCGTGCTGATTCATGTCAACGGCGGGAATCCGCTCGTTGAGTGCGAGGTAACTATGTTCCGCATGCTCCATTCCCCGGCCGAAACCCGCCTTGCGAAGGCCTCGGGCGAGAACGACCCAGATTGCACTCTTAAGGAGGCCTTGAAAATCGATGACGAGATCGTACTGGGTATCTCTCAACTGCCGCATGAAGCCGACAAATCCCGAGAGGGCGCGAAGCAGGCGGCCGCGGCGGAGATCCTGCACCCATTTTTTTCGCCGGGCGACCAACACGCGGTCGACGGCCGGATGCCCGATCACCAACTCGGCCGCCGTTTCTTCGACAAGCCAGGCGATGTGCGCCTCCGGAAACCGTGTGCGCAAGGACCAGAGCGACGGCAGCGTATGGATGACGTCTCCGATCGCGCTGGTTTTGACGATGAGGATGTTCACCGCTGGTTTGGCTCCCTGAGGCGCGAAGGCCGTGGCGTCAGGGCGGCAGGCGTCGGGTCGTCTACATCTTTTCGTAGAGCGAGCGGATCTTGTCGCGGGTAATGATCTGCTTCCAATTCTCTCCCAGGGCGTTCTTCCACAACGGTTCAAGCCCGAGCGCCGTATCAATCATTTTGGTCATGCCGGCTTCGTCGATGCTCCTGGTGACCGCGACGGGAAGGTCGATGCGGTTCTTCTGGACCATTTGCTGAAATTCCCTGACGTCCTTTCCGTAGTACTCATCCAGTTGATTGAACACGATGCAATTGCCCACCCCGTGCCGCACGCCGAGCACATAGGAGAGGCCGTAGGATAAGGCATGGCACACGCCGACTTGAGAATAGGCGATGCTCAAGCCGCCGAAATAGGAGGCGACCATCAGCCGTTCATCCGCGACGGCGCCGTCCAGATTGTTCAGGAAGACGTCGCGGCAGATGTCCCGCGCGCTTTCGGCGAACGCACGGCTGAACTCGTTAATGAACGTGCCCTGCAATGATTCGCACGAATGGATATAGCAGTCCATCGCCGTGAAAAACCGCTGGTTCGGCGGCACGCTGGCGATGAGATCCGGATCCATGACGATTTGATCGAACGGGGTGAAATCCGAATTGATGCCCAGTTTCTTGACGGGCCCCGTCAGGACGGCCGTGCGGGAGACCTCTGCTCCGCTGCCCGCGAGCGTAGGAATGCCGACATGGTAGATGGCCGGATACTTGACGAGGTCCCACCCCTGGTAATCCGCCGCCGATCCGGGATTCGTCAGCATGATCGAGACGGCTTTGGCCAGGTCCATTGCGCTGCCGCCGCCGATGCCCACGATGGCGTCCGGCTGGCGGTTTGAAAACGCCTTGACGCGTTCCGTAAGCTCGTCCACGTATTGCGTCTTGGGCTCCGTGCCGACATCGACCAGGATGACGAGGTCGTTTGCACGCAGCGGCAATTTTTGGAGAAACGGCCGCTTCTCGTGGACGGCGTCGATCAGGAAGACCACAGGGGAGCCGGCATCCGTCCGCTGCTTCGTCAGAATATCGCCCAACTGGTTGATGCTGCGCCGTCCGTAGATGAGCTGCGGGACCAGCCGTAAATTTCGATACATCGTCCTGCCTTAACCGTTGATGAGTTTACCGTCAATGAAAGGGGAACCGTTCCGTCACGACCTGTTCGAATTCGACGGCTTGCTCGAGGGTGTCGATCTCGATCAGCGCCTCTTTCGTCACCCCTACCTTGATGCGGTGCCCCCGTTCGATGGCCCGCAGCATCTCCAGCTTCTCGACTTGTTCGAGCTTGCCGGGCGGAAGCGAGCAGAACCGCTCGAGGAATGCCGCGGTATAGCCGTAAAGCCCGAGATGGATGAGCACTGGGATTTCGGCGGCCAACCCGGCTTCGAATGCGCCGTGCGTGTCGCGTAAATAGGGGATGGGAGCCCGCGAGAAATACACGGCATACCCTTGTCCGTCGCAGACCAGTTTGACGTGATTCGGATTGCGATAGTCCTTGTCGTAACGCACGGGCGTGCCCAACGTGGCCATCTCGGTGTCCTGCTGAATCAATTCGACCAACTGGCGGATTTGCGCACCCGTCACCAGTGGTTCGTCCGCCTGGACGTTGATCACGTGCCTGGCCTTGATCTGCCGGTTGGCTTCGGCGATCCGATCGGTCCCGCAGGTATGGGCCGGATCGGTCATGATCACACTGTAGCCGCCATGGCGCAGCACGTCGGCCAGGGACTCGTGATCGACGGCGAAATACAGCGGCAACTCGGGCGCCTCCTTCTTGATCCGATCAGCCGTCCAGACGATGACGGGCTTGTCCTTGATCTTATGGAGCAGCTTCTTGGGAAAGCGCGTCGAACCGATGCGGGCCGGGACGATGATGGCAACGTTCATGGGGTCTGCTCGAACTCGAATCTGGACCGTGAGAAGGGATCAAGCCAAGGCGGACTTCATTCGCGCGAGTCTATCACTTACCTGTTGCTCCGTCCACCGCAGTTTAATCAACATGGAAATGGTCCGGCTCATCACGCCATCGGATTGCGGCAAGGCGATCTTGGTGAGATCGCCACCGTAGCCAAAGCGGTCGATGGCCAGCCGGCCCGGCGAAGCGAAGGTTTTGATGTGATCCCATTTCCGGTGATAATGCCAATTGTTGTCGTACCAGTAAAAACAGCCGTCGACCCCTGCCGCGTTGAGCGCCTTGGCGGCGTGTCGCGCCTCATCCTCGGTCGGCAGCAGGAAACTGAGAAACGTGGCCGAATCGCCGGCCGGATCGGGCACCGCGCGGAACTCGAGACGGCGGAGCCCTGTCAGTCCCTCTTTGAGCACCGCCTTATGACGGCGCTGGGTTTCGAGGATTTGGTCCAGCCGCGCGAGCTGGGCCACGCCGACCGCAGCATGCAGCTCGCTCAGCCTGAAATTGGCACCGATGTGCGGATGCTGGTCCGCGCCGCGGTCGGCGCCCAGATGATCATGGCCGTGGTCGGTGTACGCCTGGGCCAGGCGGTAGATCTCGTCATCGTCAGTTACGACGGCGCCGCCTTCGCCGCATGTAATCGTCTTGACGTAGTCAAACGACAAGCAACCGGCTTTCCCGAATGTCCCCAGCATTTTCCCGCGATACGTGGCTCCCGCCGCCTGCGCCGCATCCTCGATGAGCGTGAGCTGATGCCGGCGGCAGATCTCCGCGAGCGCGTCGATTCGGGCCATCGCGCCGCACATGTGAACGGCCAGGACGGCTTTCGTTTTCGACGTGATCGCCTGTTCCACCGAGCGGGGATCAAGGCAGAGGGTCTGGTCGATTTCCGCGAAGACGGGCACTGCGCCGGCGAGGAGGACCGTTTCCAGATCCGCCACGAAGGTAAACGGCGGAAGGATGACCTCGTCGCCTGCTCCGACCCCACAAGCCGACAGCGCCGTGGCGAGCGCGGCTGTGCCGCTGGAGCAGACATGGGCGTGCCGAACCGCGAATCGCGCGGCTAATTGCTGTTCGAGCTCGCGGCATTTCCATTGTCCGTTCCTTGCCGCGTCGAATCCATAGCGCATCAGGACGCCCGAATCGATTACCTGTTGAAGTTCTCGACGCTCTTCATCTCCGATGAATTCAAATCCCGGCATGGTCTCCTCTTGAAATTTACAGGGCGCCCGCCGCCTGCGCGTCTTTGACGAATGCCTCGATGCAGCTCCGGATGCCGGACTCGATCAAGGACCCGCTTTTCATCCAGTCCTTGGCCTGCTGCTGCTCGGACCGGCAGGTGGTCGTAAAGGGTGTGGTGCTTTCGCGCGCCACGTGGAACGTGGTCTCGATCTTGAACCGTTGATCCGTCCGGCCGACGTAGTCGAGATAGAACTGCTCGATCGTCCCTGACACCCTCCTCGAGGCATCGGCGCGGGGTTCGTACCCTGCCCGTGTCAACTCCTGTCTGAGGGCTTCGGCGAAAAATTCGCCGATGTCCTGCGAGAGATACAAGACCTCCGGATCCTGATCGCCCGATTCCACTTCCTTTTGCTGCATGAGTCCGGTCGGATGTCCGGCATACGAGAAGGCATCGACGCGGACGGGCCCGCTGCCTTTGATCGACGTCGAAGGGTGATAATCCAGATACAGCACGCGCGGACAGCCGGTGAGCACCGTCATCACCAGCAGGGCGGTGGAGAGCCGTCGGACCGTCAGACCAGGCGATGTCATCATGTATGTGGCTGCCGGAAGCCTACGGAGAGCCGGAACGGCTGTCAATAGCGAATGAAGCGGAGGCCGGCGGGCGGCGCAGGGGTCATTGGGGAACGGGGGTGGCTTCGGCCTGGTGCGGACGTCGCCGCAGGAAGCGCAGCCGCATGCGATCCAGGTAGAGATAGACAACGGGCGTCGTGTACAGGGTCAAGAGCTGACTCACCAGGAGACCGCCCACGATGGCGATACCGAGCGGCTTCCGTAGTTCGGAGCCCACGCCGGTCCCGAGCGCAAGGGGGAGCGCCCCGAACAGGGCCGCCAGGGTCGTCATCATGATCGGCCGGAATCGTAGCAAGCATGCTTCGTAGATCGCCTCCTCCGGCCGCTTAGCCTCATGCCTCTCCGCGTCCAGAGCAAAGTCAATCATCATGATCGCGTTTTTCTTGACGATGCCGATCAGGAGAATGATGCCGATCACCGCGATCATGCTCAGTTCGCTTTTGAAGAGCAGGAGCGCAAGCAGGGCGCCAACTCCCGCCGACGGCAGAGTGGATAAGATGGTGAGCGGATGGATGTAGCTTTCGTAGAGGATGCCGAGGACGATATACACCGTCACCAGCGCCGCGAGGATGAGGATCGGCTGATTGCCAAGTGACGCCTGAAAGGCCCTCGCCGCTCCCTGGAAGCTGCCGTGCACGCCATCCGGCAGTCCGATATCACGCATCGCTGATTCGATCGCCGTCAGCGCTTCACCCAGCGACACGCCCGCGGTGAGATTGAAGGACAGGGTGACGCCGGGAAACTGGCCGTGATGATTCACGAGCAACAGCGTATTGGTCGGTTCAAAGCGCGCCACAGCGCTGAGCGGGACCTGAGAGCCCGTGCTCGACCGCACATAGATGTCGTGCAGCGTCGCCGGATCCTGCCAAAACTGCGGGGCCACTTCCATGACCACGTGGTACTGATTGAGCGGCGTATAGAGAATCGCCACCTGTCGTTGGCCGAAGGCGTCGTACAGCGTGTCGTCGATGAGCTGGGGACTGACCCCGAGCCGCGAGGCCGTCAGGCGGTCGAAGACCACGAGCGACTGTTGTCCCTTGTCCTGCTGGTCGCTGTTCACGTCGGCGATCTCCCGCAGCGTGCGTAAGCGGCGTTCAACCTTGGGTGCCCAGGCGTTCAGTTCGGCGAGGTCCACGCTCTGCAGTGTGTACTGATACTGCGCGCTGCTGGCCCGGCCTCCGATGCGTAGGTCCTGGATGGCCTGCAGCACAGTCGGGGCGCCGGGCACTTGAGCGAGCTTGGGACGCAGCCGCGCGATGACCTGGTCGACGCTCAAGCCACCTCGTTCTTCCAGCGGCTTCAACGCGATGAACATCCGGCCGGCATTGGTCCCGCCGCTGCTCCCGCCGATGAAGCCGATCACAGTGTCGACGGCGGGGTCCTTGCGGATGATGTCCACGACTTCCGTCAGTTTCTCCCGCATGCTCTGAAAGGAGATGTCCTGCGCCGCCTGGATGTTGCCGAACATGCGACCCGTGTCCTGTTGAGGAAAGAAGCCTTTCGGAACGATTGTGTAGAGATAGACGCTGAACGCCATTGTGCCGAGGGTCAACGCCAGCATGCTCCGTGGATGACGCAATACCCAGGTCAGGCTGCCGGCATAGCCGTTCCGCATGCGCTCGAACAGGCGCTCGCTAGTCCGGTACCAACGCCCATGGGATTCTTTCTTCGAGACCTTCAGCACTCGGGCGCACATCATCGGCGTCGTCGTGAGGGACACGACGAGCGATACCAGAATGGCCACGGACAGCGTCACCGCAAACTCCCGAAACAGGCGGCCGATCATGCCGCCCATGAACAGAATCGGCACGAACACGGCGACGAGCGACAGGGTCATTGAGAGGACGGTAAACGTGATCTCGCGTGCGCCTCGCAGCGCCGCCTCGAGCGCAGGCATCCCCTGTTCGCGATAGCGGCTGATGTTTTCAAGGACGACGATCGCGTCGTCGACGACAAATCCGGTCGCGATCGTCAGTGCCATGAGCGACAGATTGTCCAGGCTGTAGCCGCACAGGTACATGACGCCGAAGGTGCTGATGAGCGACACTGGCACGGCGACCGACGGAATCAGCGTCGCCCGGATGTCCCGAAGGAATAAGAACACGACGAGGATGACCAGCAGCACCGAGATGGCCAGGGTCCGCTCGACGTCGTGCAGCGAGGCACGGATGACCGGCGTGCGGTCGACGACCACCGAAAGCCTCATGCTGCCGGGAATAGAGGCTTCGAGTTGCGGCAGGAGGTCCCGCACGCGGTCGACGGTTTCAATGATGTTTGCCGCCGGCTGGCGGTAGATGATGATGAGCACCGCCGGTGTTCCGTTGGCCAGGCCCGTGGTTCGCACGTCTTCCACCGAACGCTCGACGGTCGCGATGTCAGATAGGCGCACGGCGCGGCCATCGCGATAGCTCACAATCAAGGGAAGATAGTCCTCGGCGTCGTGGAGCTGGTCGTTGACCCTGATCTCCCACGTGCGTGTACCGTCGGTCAGCTGGCCCTTGGGGCGGTTGGCGTTCGTACGGTTCAGCACCTGCCGTACCTCGCCCAATCCGATGCCATATTTGTTCAAGGCCGTCGGATTCAGATCGACCCGCACGGCGGGAAGCGAGCCGCCGCCGACATGCACCAGCCCGACGCCATCGATCTGCGACAGTTTCTGTTGGAGGATGCTCGTTGCCACGTCGTACATGTGCCCGCGGCTGACGATGTCGGATGTCAGCGCGAGAATCAAAACCGGCGCGTCCGCAGGATTGACCTTGGCATACTGAGGATTGCCCGGGAGAGCCGCGGGCAAATCCGCCCGTGCGGCGGCGATTGCGGCGCGAACGTCTCGAGCAGCGCCGTTGATGTCGCGGGTCAATTCGAATTGCAACGTGATGCTCGTCGAACCGAGCATGCTCATCGACGTCATTTCAGTGACGCCAGCGATACGCGTGAATTGGTGCTCCAACGGCGCCGCGACGGACGTCGCCATGGTTTCTGGGCTGGCGCCCGGCAGTCCGGCGCTGACGCTAATCGTCGGAAACTCCACCTGCGGGAGCGCGGCGACGGGCAGGAATCGGAAGGCCACAATGCCGACCAACGTCACGCCGACCGTGAGCAGCGTCGTGGCGACGGGACGATGAATGAACGTCGAGGTAATGTTCATGGGGATCCAGGCGTCAGCATTTCCGGTTGCGCGGCGGCGACCCGAGGGGCGGTCAGGCGGCGGGCCAGCCGGTCGAAGGCCAGATACACGACGGGCGTCGTATAGAGGGTCAGGACCTGGCTCACAATGAGCCCGCCGACGATGGCAATGCCGAGCGGGTGCCGCAGTTCCGAGCCGACGCCGGAGCCGACCGCGAGGGGCAGGGCGCCGAGCAGGGCGGCCATGGTCGTCATCATGATCGGTCTGAAGCGCAGCAGGCAGGCTTCATAGATCGCCTGGGCCGGCGGTTTACCCTCCTTGCGCTCGGCATCGAGCGCGAAGTCGATCATCATGATCGCGTTTTTCTTCACAATGCCGATCAACAGAATAATGCCGATCAGAGCAATGACGCTGAACTCCGTGTCGAACAGCATCAGCGCCAACAGCGCGCCGACGCCGGCCGAAGGCAGCGTCGAGAGGATCGTGAGCGGATGGATGTAGCTTTCGTACAGAATCCCGAGAACGATATACACGGTGACCAGTGCCGCGAGAATCAGCCAGGGCTCGTTTGCGAGGGAGGCTCGAAACGCCTGGGCGGTGCCTTGAAAGCTGCCATGGATGCTCGGCGGCAAGCCGATCCGTTCCGCGGCCTGTTCGATTGCGATGACCGCGTCGCCGAGCGAATAGCCCGGTGTCAGATTGAACGACAGCGTCACGGCAGGGAATTGCCCTTGACGGCTGATGGCCAACGGCGTCGTCGTTTCCGAGAACTGAGTAAACACGTTCAACGGCACCTGGCCGCCGGTCAAGGACCGGATGTCCAGGAACTGCAGCGCCTGCGGTCCGGTCTGAAATTCAGGCATGACTTCGAGCACGACGCGGTACTGGTTCAATTGCGTAAACATCGTGGAGACCTGCCGCTGGCCGAACGCGTCGTAGAGCGTGTCGACGATGACTTGCGGCGTAATGCCCAGCCGCGAGGCCGTGCTTCGGTCAATGACGAGCAGCGACGCCAGGCCTTGGTCCTGCTGATCGCTGCTCACGTCACGCAGTGCCGGCAGTTTTTGAAGCTCCTCGGCTAAAGCCGGCGCCCACCGGCTCAATTCTTTGGGATCGGCATCCTCGAGCGTGTATTGATATTGCGTGCGGCTGACGCGGTCTTCGACCGTCAAATCCTGCATGGGCTGGAGGAACAAGGTGATGCCCTCCACACCTGCGACCGTTTGTTGCAGCCGGTGAATGACCTCGTCGGCGGTCTCTCGGCGTTCATTGAACGGCTTGAGATTGATCTGGAGCCGTCCGCTGTTGAGGGTTGTGTTGATGCCGTCCACGCCGATGAACGACGACAAGCTGGCCACGGCCGGATCATCGAGGATCGCGGCCGCGAGCGCCTTCTGCCGGTCGGCCATGGCGGGAAACGAAACGGACTGCGGGGCTTCGGAGACGCCCAGCAGGACGCCGGTGTCCTGCACGGGGAAGAACCCTTTGGGAATGACGATGTACAGGAGAATCGTCACGACCAGTGTCACGATCGACAAAGTCAGCGTCGCCGGCTGATGGTTGAGGACCCATTGGAGCGTCCGCCCGTACGCGGCGATCATGCGATCGAAGAGCGTTTGCGACCATCGGTAAAAGCCGCCCTGCTCACTCTCACGCCGGTATCGGAGCAGCCGCGCGCACATCATCGGCGTTAAGGTGAGGGAGACGATGGCCGAAATCACGATGGTCATGCTGAGCGTCACGGCGAACTCCCGGAACAGGCGTCCGACGACGTCACCCATGAACAACAGCGGAATGAGCACGGCGATGAGCGAGATTGACAGCGACAGAATGGTAAACGCGATTTGCTGTGAACCCTTGAATGCCGCCTGCAAGGGCGACTCACCGCGTTCGATGTACCGTGAAATATTTTCGATCATGACGATGGCATCGTCCACGACAAAACCGGTGGAGATGGTCAGCGCCATCAATGTCAGGTTATTCAGGCTGAACCCCATCAAGTACATGGCGCCGAACGTCCCAATCAGCGAAAGCGGAACGGCCGCCGCAGGAATGACGGTCGCCGACAGCGTCCTGAGAAACAGGAAAATCACCATGATGACGAGCACAATAGCGAACATCAGCTCGAACTGGACGTCGCGGACCGAAGCCCGGATGGATGTGGTCCGGTCGGTCAGCACCGTCACCTGCACCGAGGATGGCAGGGCGTTCTGCAGCTGAGGCAGAAGCTTCTTGATGCGATCGGCCACTTCGATCACATTGGCGCCGGGCTGCCGCTGAATGTTGACGAGCACGGCCTGCGTTTCGTTCATCCAGGCGGCTTGTCTGACGTTTTCGACGTCGTCGGCCACGTCCGCCACGTCGGAGACGTGCACGGGACCGCCGTTGCGATACGCGATGATGAGCGGCTGGTAGTCGCGGCTGGTCAGCAATTGATCGGTGGCATTGATAATGGATGCCCGCCGGGGGCCGTCGAAGGCGCCTTTGGCCTGGTTGACGTTGGCCGCGGCGATGGTCGCCCGCAGATCCTCCAGCGTCAGCCCGTAGGCGGAGAGTGCCCGGGGATTGGCGCGGATGCGCACCGCCGGACGCTGCCCGCCGCCGAGACTGACGAGGCCGACGCCGGACAATTGCGAGATTTTTTGCGCGAACCTCGTTTCGGCAAGGTCTTCGACCTGAGGCAGGGGCAGCGTGGTCGAGCTCAGCGCGAGCGTCAGGATTGGCGCGTCGGCCGGATTGACCTTGTTGTAGATCGGCGGGCTGGGAAGATCACGCGGCAGGAAGCTCGAGGCGGTGTTGATGGCCGCCTGGACTTGCTGTTCGGCGACGTCGAGGCTCAGCTCCAGCGTAAATTGCAGCGTGATGACGGAACTGCCGCCCGAGCTGGCGGACGTCATTTGATTGAGGCCGGGCATCTGTCCGAACTGCCGCTCGAGAGGCGCCGTGACGGACGACGCCATCACATCCGGACCCGCCCCTGGATAGAACGTCAGGACCTGAATGGTCGGGTAGTCGATTTGAGGCAGGGCGGACACCGGCAACTGGCGGTAGGCAATCACGCCGACCAGTAGAATTGCGACCATCGTCAACGCGGTCGCCACCGGCCGCATGATGAACAGGCGGGACGGATTCACGGGCGTTTCTCCGGCGGCGGCGAATCGGCGACGGGAGGCGTCGCGGCCTGGCCGGGCTTCTCATTGCGATTGCGGACCTCGACTTTGCTGCCTTCGCGCAGCTTTTCAGTGCCGTCGACGACGACCAGTTCTTCCGGTGTAACACCGGAACTGATCGAGGCATCGTCGCCCTGCGTCACTCCCACGGTCACAGGGCGGATCGCGACGGTCTTGTCCTCCTTCACGACGTAGACGAAGGTGCCTTTGGCCCCGCGCTGGACCGCCGCCGAAGGCACAAGGGTCACGCCGCGCTTGGTCTCCAATAGGAGCCGGGCGTTGACGAACTGGTTCGGGAAGAGCGCTCCGTCCTCGTTGGGAAACACGGCCTTGAGTCGTACCGTACCCGTATTCGGATCGATCTGGTTATCGACCGTCAGCAGCGTCCCCGTCGCGAGTTTGTGCTTCTGTTCTCGGTCAAAGGCATCGACGGTCAACTGC
>DATELB010000196.1:0-6453 GCA_035277085.1 Nitrospira sp.
GAACATGCCCTTCCCATCATCGATTCCTTGCGCACACACCCTCTTGTGACCACGATAGCTGTGGCGTTGACATTTTGCTTACTATGGCTTCTCGTTATCTGCATACTCTACGAGCTCACTCGAACCGCTCTACTGGCCAGGTGAACAATAGAATTTCGGGAGGGTTTGACAATGGGTCCACCTCATAACATCGGCGAAACAATGGTAGCGATAAACAGTGATCCGCTGAAATGTTATGAGTGTAAAGGTTGCTCTTACCAATCCTGTTTTTCGCTCAGGAGTGCGTCCTCACCTTAAAGGTTATCCGATGTGTTCTCTGTTCTAAGTCGATATCCGACACCGAGTTCGGTTACTAAATACTTGGGATTGGCCGGAGACGTTTCAAGTTTGTTTCGCAATTGTCTCATATAGACGCGGAGGTAATGTCCCTCTTCCACATGCAGCGGCCCCCACACCTCTTTGAGCAATTGCCGGTGCGTCACGACTTTTCCTGCATGCCGGACGAGCGTCGTGAGAAGCTTATACTCGATAGGCGTAAGATGGATCTCCTTGTCCGCCAAGAAAACTTGTCGGCGGCCGAGTTCCACGCGAACATCGCCAAATGTAAAGGATGACTCTGCTTCGGTTCCATCCGGACGGGATGCATGGCGTAGGGCTGCTCTGATTCGCGCAAGAAGTTCGTTAATGCCGAATGGCTTCGTCACATAATCATCCGCGCCTAGGTCCAGTGCCGTAACCTTCTGCTGCTCCTGCTCCCGCGCGGAAAGCACGATAATGGGAGTCGGCGCGCAGTCACGAACTTGGCGGATCACTTCAATGCCATCTAAGTCCGGCAGCCCTAAATCCAGAAGAATAAGATCAGGGTTTCTTGTTTTGACTTCGATCACCCCCCCCTGTCCAGTCGTCGCTTCGTAGATTCTGAAGCCGTGGCTCGGGAGTGTAGTCTTTAGGAAACGCCGGATCTCTGGTTCATCCTCTATGAGTACGATCGTTGCTTCCTGTGACATAAACACTCTTGTGGACAGTTAGGAGGCAGAGTGATGCTTCGCACTTTGCTCCGTAGCGATCGGCGGTTGTTCCTCCGACATAGGTATCGCAAACCGAAAGACAGCACCACCGCCCGTGCGGTTCTCTGCCCAAATCCGCCCCCCGTGCGCTTCGACGATACCGCGACAGATAGTGAGGCCAAGCCCAACCCCGCCTTCGCGGGCAGGTTTTGCACGATAAAACTTGTCGAAGATGCGGATCTCATCACCGGGCGGGATACCTTGCCCTCGATCGGCCACCTCGACCAATACTTCTCGGTCGCCCGCCGATGCCGAAAGCTCAATGATGCTTCCCGTCGGAGCATACTTCGCAGCATTCTCGAGCAAATTCAGCATGACTTGCTCTAAGAGCACTCCGTCGATGTGTACAAGCGGCAGGTCGGGAGGAAATGCCGTCTTGACGATATGATTTCGCAACCGCTCTTCCAGCCTTGAAAGAGCGGCTCCGACTATCTCATCTATCGGGTGCCACTCCTTGTTCAGCTGTACTGCGCCTGCTTCGATCCGCATCATGTCGAGCAAATTCTTAAGCAGCCGATCTAATCGGTCCGCCTCGCGATAAATTGACCGAGAAAGTTCAAGGCGATCGTCGGCATTCAGACGGCTCTGGTCTTCCAACAAACTGCTCGCTGCACCGGTGATCGTCGCCAATGGCGTTCGCAGGTCATGAGAAACGGAACTCAATATCGCATTGCGCATGCGCTCTGTTTCCACTCGAACATGGGCCTGTTGCGCCTCCTCCGAGAGACGCGTTCGCTCGATCGCCAATGCGACCTGGTTTACGAGCGATTCAAGGAGATGCAACTGCTCGGGATCTTGTAATAGGCCACTGTCCTTTGGCCGCACTGCCACGACTCCTATTGCTCCTGTCGAGCCGACTAAAGGAAGATAGAGGGCAGTGGCTCCGGGCAGTGTATCGGTCCCCAATCCCGCATGCTCCTGATGATCAAATACCCACTGGGCGACCCCTGCCTCGTTTCGTTCTAACTCGAAGTAGAGCTCCTCGACACGTTGGAGTCGGACTTGTTTTTCAGCATCCGCTAGAAAGATGGCCACTTGCCCTTCGAACACGTCACGGAGATGCTTCGCGGCGACCTGTGTGAGCATTGCCGTCCCCCGATGAGTGGCCAGATCTTTACTCATCGTATAGAGGACTCCCGTACGCCTTTCTCGATAACGGGCCAACTCGGCTTGGTCACGTATCCGTCCAGTAAGATTGCTTATGAGCAGGGCCACCACCAGCATGACGGCAAAAGTCAAAATGTATTGGAAATCGGAAACGGCAAATGTGAAGTACGGCGGAACGAAAAAGAAGTCGAACGTTCCTACGCTCACAATGGATGCCAGGATGGATGGACCACGACCAAGTCGAATCGCAATGATGATCACTGCCATCAGGTACATCATGATGAGATTCACGAGAGCGAAATAGGGAAACATCACCCAGTCGACCGCCGTTGCCACAGCAACGCCCGTTACGGCATAGAGATATTCCCTCCAACGACTGGTGCGTTTTAGACTGCGTCGGATGAGCGGCTGTCCCTTGCCTGCTTCGCCGGTAATGACATAGATGTCAATGTCTCCACTCTGATGGACGAGTTCTGACACGACGGAGCCGAACAGCCATTCCTTCCACAGAGACCGAACCGGTTTGCCAACAATGAGTTTTGTCGCATTTCGGCTGCGTGCATAGGTGAGCAACTCCGGTGCAACCCGTTCTCCCGTTAGTGTGACCGTCTCTGCGCCGAGTTGCTCGGCAAGGCGCAATGTCTGAGTGAGTCGATCACGGTCGGGCTGCGGCAATCCAAGATGACGAGGTATTTGCACATAGACAGCAATCCATTTGGCATGCAGATTCGTGGCCATCTGGCGCGCCGCACGAATCAGGCGTGGCCCGCGTGGCTTCATGTTCACGCACACCATGATGGTTTCCGCCGCAGGCCACGTTTGAATCACCGCGTGGTCGCGCCGGTACACCTCCATCTGCTGATCGACTCGCTCGGCCGTACGGCGAAGGGCTAATTCACGGAGTGCGATCAGGTTCCCTTTCGTGAAGAAGTGCTGAATGGCGTGTTGAATTTGCTCGGGAACGTAGACCTTTCCATCTCGCAATCGCTGAAGCAAATCATCGGGAGGCAGGTCAATCAGCTCGACGTCGTCTGCGCGCTCGATCATGGAATCCGGCACTGTTTCGCGGACGCGCACACCCGTGATCTGCGTCACCACGTCGTTCAGGCTTTCGAGATGCTGGACATTGACTGTCGTGTAGACCGAAATACCGGCCTTCAACAACTCGTGCACATCCTGCCAACGCTTAGCGTGTCGAAGCCCCGGCGCATTCGTGTGCGCCAACTCGTCGATAAGGATGATGGTGGGATGCCGTGCAACAGCCGCGTCGAGATCGAATTCCTTCAGGGCTGTGCCGCGATACTCGACTGTACGACGGGGCAAGCTTTCAAGACCCGGCAGCAACGCTTCTGTTTCGGCTCTACCGTGAGTCTCCACGACGCCGATGACGAGGTCGACTCCATCGCGGCGCTGCTCGTGTGCCGCTTCCAGCATTGCATACGTTTTCCCCACACCGGGGTTTGCTCCGAAGAATATCTTGAGTTTTCCTTCAAGCTGACGGGTTTCTTCCGCCTGTACGCGTTTGAGCAGCGCATCAGGGTTGGGACGGGTTTCGGTCATAAAACCTCACGCCTAGGAGGTTTTTGCTGCCTTGGTTTTTATCACAACTTAAGAGGCGATATCCTATCCGTCTTGGCGAGACAAGCTTAGGCAGATCATCCCGGCTTGGAAATAGCGGGTCAAGGAGATAGCGTATCCAAGGCAAGATTTAACTCCAGCACATTAACTGTCGGTTCGCCAAGAAGAGCAAATTGGCGTCCAGACGTATATTGGCTCACCAAGCTTTCGACCGTGTCCTCCTTCAGACCTCTTATGCGGGCGACTCGCTTCACCTGGAATCTGGCCGCAGCTGGCGCGATGTGCGGGTCGAGACCACTTGCAGAGGCAGTCACAAGATCCACAGGAATGGAGGTGTGGTTGCCATGATCTGCCGCTCTTAGCGCGGCAACTCTACCTTTGACGGCTTCTATCAAGGCGGGATTGGTCGGTCCAAGGTTCGACCCACTGGAGGCCGCTGCATGGTAGGGAAACGGAGAGGTTGCTGACGGACGACCCCAAAAGTATTTCGGATCGTCAAAGAGCTGTCCGATCAGCCGGGAGCCGATGATATTTCCGTTGCGGACAAGAAGGCTGCCGTTCGCCTGATGCGGGAAAAAGACCTGTGCTATGCCTGTAATCACGAGCGGATATAGCAGGCCGGTGAGCACAGTCATGATTGCTAACATCATCAAAGCGGGACGGATTTGATGCTTCATCATCGTCTCAGACCAAATGCAATACGACCAACAACATGTCGATCAATTTAATGCCGATAAACGGAACCACGATTCCACCCACCCCATACATCAGCAGGTGACGCCGCAGCAACGGACCGGCCCCAATCGGACGATACGCAAGGCCCTTCAAGGCGAGCGGAATGAGCGCGATAATGATCAACGCGTTAAAGATCACGGCGGACAGGACCGCACTGTGAGGTGTCGCCAGATGCATGACATTCAACGCATTGAGGGCCGGATATGTTGTCGCAAAAGCAGCCGGAATAATCGCAAAGTATTTGGCGACGTCGTTAGCGATGCTGAATGTGGTTAATGCACCTCTCGTCATCAATAGCTGCTTGCCGATCTCCACGATTTCGATCAGCTTCGTGGGATTGGAATCAAGATCGACCAGGTTCCCTGCTTCCTTGGCAGCTTGTGTGCCCGTGTTCATGGCTACGGCGACATCAGCCTGGGCCAACGCTGGCGCGTCGTTCGTCCCATCGCCAGTCATTGCCACGAGCCGTCCTTCGGATTGGAGATCGCGAATCAACTGTAATTTGGCTTCGGGTGTCGCCTCTGCGAGAAAATCGTCGACTCCTGCCTCAGCTGCAACTGCTGCCGCGGTTTGAGGATTGTCGCCGGTGATCATCACCGTCTTGATTCCCATGTGACGAAGCTCACCAAACCGCTCTTTGATTCCCCCTTTAACGACATCCTGCAGCGCAATGACTCCCAGGACCTTACTCCCTTCCGCGACCACCAGTGGTGTCCCGCCCTGTTTGGCAATCGTCTCAACGTCGAGGCGAGTATGCTGCGAAAAATGTCCGGCTTGTGCCGTCACATATCGTTCCATGGCATCGGCAGATCCTTTCCGGATTTGACGACCATCCATGTTCACGCCACTCATGCGTGTCTGCGCAGAAAAGGGGATGAACGTAGCCCCGAGTTCATGAATATCGCGTGCACGCAGTCCATACTTGTCTTTCGCAAGTATTACAATGCTGCGGCCTTCTGGGGTTTCGTCGGCCAACGAAGATAGTTGGCACGCGTCAGCTAACACCTGATCGGACACACCATCAGCCGGCACAAACTTTGTCGCCTGACGGTTCCCCAAGGTAATTGTGCCCGTTTTGTCCAGAAGCAACACATCGACATCGCCTGCCGCCTCGACAGCTTTCCCGGACATGGCGATGACATTGGCTTGCACCATGCGGTCCATGCCGGCAATCCCAATCGCGGAAAGCAGCGCGCCAATCGTCGTTGGAATGAGACACACCAGGAGAGCTATGAGGACCGTGATGGTGACGGGTAAGCCTTGGCCAGCAGCCGCCACGCTATATAAGGAAAATGGGAGCAAGGTGACGGTTGCCAGGAGAAAGATGACCGTCAGCGCGGCGAGCAGGATATTCAACGCAATTTCGTTCGGTGTCTTTTGTCGCTTCGCCCCTTCTACCATGGCAATCATGCGATCAAGGAAGCTCTCCCCTTGACTGGCGGTCACCCGAACAATAAGCCAATCGGAGAGGACCTTCGTCCCACCGGTGACTGCGCTACGATCACCGCCGCTCTCTCGTATTACCGGCGCACTTTCACCTGTGATTGCACTCTCGTTGACCGACGCCACGCCTTCAATGACTTCCCCGTCGGCAGGGAGAAAATCATTCGCTTCAACCAAGACAACATCGCCCTTTTTCAACTCATTTACGGACACGACACGAAAGGCATCAGGCTGATTGAGCTTCCGACTCCAGACCGGGTGAGACTCGCTTGCTTGTACTATTGAGCCTAGCTTCTTTGCACTGAGTTCGTGACGTGCCTGCCGAAGGGAATCTGCCTGCGCCTTCCCTCGTCCCTCCGCCATCGCTTCGGCAAAGTTGGCAAACAAGACCGTGAACCAGAGCCAGAGTGCTATGGAGACGATAAACCAGGTTGGAGCTTCGCCAGACCCAGCCAGCGCCTGCACAACGAGAAGTGTCGTCAGGACGCTGCCAACCCACACCACAAACATGACCGGATTCTTG
>DATELB010000197.1:0-4050 GCA_035277085.1 Nitrospira sp.
GAGCAGTTCGTTGGCGCTGAACGGCTTGATCAGATAGTCGTCGGCCCCCCGTTCCAGGCCCTCGATAAGCGACTCCTCGCCCGCTCGCGCCGAGAGGAGCATGACGGGGATTGTGCTTGTCTGCTGGTGCCCGCGCAGGGCTTGGACCAAGCCGAACCCATCGAGTCCCGGCATCATCACATCGGCAAGCACGAGATCGGGAGGATCGGCCAAGATCCGTTTGAGCGCGGTTTCGCCGTCTTCGACGATCACGACCTGGTATCGCCGGCTCAACAATCGTCCGACGTACGCGCGCATGTCCGCATTGTCGTCGGCCACGAGGACGGTCGGACGCCCCTGAGGCGCATCGAAGCTCGTCCGGCCGTCGCCGGCGCTCGGCGCCGCCGCCGCATGATCGGCGGACTCCGACGGTAGCCAGCGCAAAGCCTCCTCGACAAATACATCGGCGCGCGTCGCCGTCGAGGCCAGGTAGCGAGGGCCGCGAACCTGGTCCTGCGGCAGATGCGCGGAGCCCAGAGGAAGCCTGATCGTGAATGTGGATCCCTGATCGACGACGCTCGCGACCTCAATCGTGCCGCCATGAAGCTGGACCAGTTGCTTCACCAGCGCGAGGCCGATGCCGGTACCTTCGATGCTCCGCCCTCTCGCTCCGGGAATCCGATGAAACCGGTCGAAGATGCGCGCCAACTGCTCTTCTGGGATGCCGGTCCCGCTATCTTCCACGCGCACCAGCACGCTCGGTTCCGGCTCGGACTCCTCGCGCATCGTCACCGCAATGCCGCCCTCGAAGGTGAATTTAAAGGCGTTGCTCAGCAGATTGAGGACGATCTTTTCCCACATGTCGCGATCGACGTAGACCGGCTGGGAAAGGGCAGGACAATCGACGTTCAGAGTCAATCGCGCCTGTTCGGTCGCCGCTCGAAAGACACCGGCCAGATCCGTCGTCATTTCAGCCAAGTCGGTAGGTTCAAACGTGGCCTCCATGCGCCCGCCCTCAATGCGCGCAAAATCGAGCAGTGAATTGACGAGTTTCAGCAGCCGGCGGCTGTTACGGTACGCAAATTCGAGCCGCCCCCGATGCGCCGGAGCATTCTCGGACACCGAATCTTTCAGCGCCTCTTCGAGCGGGTCGAGCATGAGCGTCAGCGGCGTGCGGAGTTCATGGCTGACGTTCGAAAAGAATGTCGTTTTCGCGCGATCGAGTTCCGCGAGGGCCTCTGCACGCCGGCGCTCTTCCTCGTACGCCCGGGCATTCGCGATCATGGTCGCGACATGGGTGCCGACCAGCTCGAAAAAATGCCGGTACGCGTCGTCAAAAGCCCTGCCGGGACTGATGCCGAGGACTAAAATCGCAGCTGAATCTTGTTGCCCTGCTTTCCTGAGAGGAAGGACGACGGCTGACGTCGTGGGCTGCGGCCAGGGCCGGCCCGGAAGATGGCCGAACCGCTGCTCTAAATCCTGCACCACTTTCATTTCGCCGGAATGAATCGCCGCGTTAAGCGGCCACGGCTGCTCGTCGCGCCTGAGATCGATCATCTGCGGCGCCGCAGGATGGTCGGTCAGACCGCACTGTGAGACGAGGCTGGCTTGGCCGTTCCTCTGGTCCAGCAGATAGATAAGCGCAAACGGGATATCCGGTGTATGGTCCAAAATCTTGGCCGTGATTTCGGCCGCTTCCTGGACGGTCTTGGCATCCGCGCTCAATTCTTTGAGTGTCGCCAGCCGTCTTTCGTGGAGCACCCGCTGGGTGGTCTCCGTGACCGCGCAAAAAATGCCGCCGACAGCGCCCTGTTCGTCCCGCCCGGCGCCGAAGGAAAATGTGAAGTATGTTTCCTCGGGATAACCGGACCGCTGCATGATGAGCAGTTGATCTTCGGCCCACGACGGAACGCCGGTATGTTGCACTTGTTGAAGCACCGGGCCCAGCACGTCCCAGATGTCGGCCCAGGCCACTTTGAAAGGCTTTCCCAGCGCCCAGGGATGTTTGCTTCCCAAGATCGGCATGTACGCATCGTTGTACAAGGCAATGAGATCGGGGCCCCAGTACAGCACGATGGGAAACCGGGAATTGAGACAGATGCTGACTGCGGACCGCAAACTTTGGGGCCAGTCGGAAGCGGGCCCCAACGGCGTGGCCGAGAAGTCGAAGGAGCGCATGAGGGCGCCCATTTCGCCGCCGCCGCTCAAGAAATCGTACGTTGGTGTGTCCTTCTGCGGCATCGCTATCGGACTTCCGCCACCCCTTTGCCGTTCGTCACTTCGCCGTCGAGGACTTCGCGAATGGTGCGGTACAGCTCGTCGACCGCGGCCTCCTTGGTCAGCAGCACGGCGCCTCCGGCATTGAGAATGGCCCGCCGGGCTTCCTCGCCCGCCTGAACGGAAAGGCCGATCACCACCGTCTCGGGCCAGCGCGCTTTGATGCGCGCCGTGGCCTCGATGCCGTTCTTCTTCGGCATGTTGAGATCCATGACCACGAGGGCGGGCCGCAGCTGCTCCACGAGCTCGATCGCCTCCTCGCCGTTCGAGGCCTCCCCCACGATCATCACGTCCTCATACGACTCGAGCAGACTGCGGAGCCCCTGGCGGACCATCGTGTGGTCGTCGACGAGCAGCAGCCGGATCGTATTGCCCGGCGGGGGATACGCCGCATGGGGAATGTGGAAGATGGATTCCTCGGCCGGCGCCTTGGATGAAGCCATCGCTGCCATGTCTCTCGGCATTCCCGCGGCGGCCGGCTGGGGCTTTGTCAGCGGGAGGAGCATGGTGACGGTCGTACCCTCGCCGGGCCGGCTGGTCACCTCGAGGCTTCCGCCCATCGCCTGCATGCGCTCTCTCACGCTGAACAGCCCGAAGTGTCCGTTTGCCGATTTGGCTTCCATGACGCCGGGGTCGAAGCCCCGTCCGTGATCTTCGACCTCGATGCGCAGGCGCTGGTCCCCGTCCACCTTCAGCGAGACGGTGGCCCGATCGGTGCCGGCATGTTTCGCCACGTTGATCAACAGTTCGCGCACCGACTGGAAGAGCAGGACCGCTTGGTCATCGGGAAGCTGCACGCGGTCGTCGGAGAGGCGCACGTCCACCATCAGCCCATGCAACGGCATTTGCTTGGCGAGCCAGTTGAGGGCCGACGGCAATCCCAATTCGTCCAGCACCGGCGGATTGAGTTTCGCCATCAACGAGCGGGTATATTCGCCGGCTTTCTCGAGCAGATTGTCGATGTCCCCCACCAGTTGCTGGGCGGCGGGAGCTTCCGTCGGCACCTTCTGCCTGAGCTGGCTCATCTTGATCCGTGCAAGCGCCAGCATCTGGGCCAGATAGTCGTGGAGTTCGGAGGCGAGCCGCTTCCGCTCCCGCTGCTCGGCCAGCGTCAGCTCGCTCGCCAGAGCCTGGAGCCGATGATTGGAGGCGACGAGATCACGGGTGCGATCGAGCACCCGCTGTTCCAGGTCACCGTTCAAGCGGCGCAAGGCTTCTTCCGCGCGCTTGCGCTGGCCCAATTCCATTTCCAACGCGTGATTGGCCACCTTCAACTGCGCCGTCCTTGACGCGATGCGCAATTCCAGATCGGCATTCAGGGAAACGATCGCGTCGCGCGCGGCGGCATGCTCCTCGCGCAAACGGCGTTGCTCGAGTGCATGGCGGACGGATTCTCCTAACCTGCCCAGCCGGTCTTTCAGCAAATAGTCCGCGGCTCCGCCGCGCATGAGCGCGACCGCCTCTTCGTCGCCGATCGCGTGGGAGACGATAATGAATGGAATCCAGTGGTCGCGCTGCTGCGTGAGCTCCAGCGCCTCGGACGAGCTGAAATGCGGCAGATTGTGGTCGTAGATGATGACGTCCGGCCGGTCTTCGGCCAGGCCCTTCAAAAACGCCTCCCGTGTGTCGACGCGGCGAAACTCCGGTTCAAAGCCGTTCTTCCGCAGCTCGCGGATGGCCAGTTCCGCATCGGTCGTATCATCTTCGACAATCAAGAGACGCAACGTTGCCATAGCCTGCTCTCCTTCCGAGGTCCGTTGATGTTCAGACAGATAGTTCCGCCGGCGCCTGATT
>DATELB010000198.1:0-6388 GCA_035277085.1 Nitrospira sp.
ACTGCGTGCGCCTTTCGAGTCGTTCACCACAATTTTTACACGCTGTGTTCCTTTGAGCGAAGACGGCACTTTTCACGTCACACGCCCGATGGTTCGATCAATGACCATGCCCGTCGGACCCGTTTCAAGCTCAAAGATCACGGCGTCGCCTTCGGGATCTTTTGCTTCGACGGCGTATTCGTAGAGCTCAACGTTCGACATCATGTTGGGGTGGCTGACGATATTCGGCGGATTGTTGCTGCCCACCAACGGCCTCGCCTTCACTGATTCACCGGCGCCTTCGATGTCGTGCGGAATCACTTCCACAGTCACGACGTCGTTCTCTGCCACACCGGCGTCGAAGGTGTCTGTTGCTCCTTCCGAGACCATCTTGTCATTTCGCCACCAACGATACACCAGATGGATCTCGTCGTCATCGGCATCCGACGCCTCGACTTTCGCGATAAGACGGCGGCGGGCAAGGTCTTGCTCCACCACATGCTCGATGATGGGCGGTGCATTTCCCACCGTCACGCCAGGAGTTCGATGGAAGGCACGCTCGCCTTTCTCATTCGTGCCGGTGATCTCGACATGCACGACGTCGCCTCGGCGGAGGCCCTCCGGCTCAAACTCCGTTGCGGTCGCACCGTGAACGGCCACGCGATTGATCAACCACTGATATTCGTACTTCAACTCTCGGCCCCCGTTCTCATCGACGTCGATGGTCACCTTGACTGGTTCGTCGCGCAGTATCGGGTCGGGTTCGACCACCGCACGCTTGATGAGCGAAGGGGGAGAAAGGGGGCCTGGGGCCTGCGAAGAGCTCAGATGATCAGCAGGCCGCTCACGCGGGCATCCGGCAAGACTGCCCGATGCGAGCGCGAGGAAGACCAATAGGGACAACAGAGGCAGAGCGGAGAAGAGAGAAACTTTTTTGTGGAAGGCGAGAACATGATTGTTCTGGGCGTCGGCCAATGCACTGAGGACAAACACTAAAATTTTGTGAAAGCCCGTCTGAAACGGTTCGTCGCCTGGCAAAAAGCGCGCCGCATCATTCCAAAAAACTAGGGAAGTGCCCAGAGGCGGAGGAGCGCCGTGATTCTTTACAAGGTGAAAATGATCTCGTTACCGTTAATCCTCATCACTATTATATTATCTGCGCTGCTCACCTCATGCGCTGAGCACCGGTCCGTAAATGCCGTTGCAGCAATAGACCCAGCGGCGGAAACAGAAACCCTTCTCGCAAGCGCGGAAAGGGGCGCCGCTGAAGACCAATACAATTTGGGCATGCGCTATGAACGGGGGATCAGCGTAACGCAGAGCTATTCAGAAGCTGTCCATTGGTATCGGCTCGCGGCCATGCAAGGCTATCGGGAAGGACAATACAAGCTTTGCGAGATGTCAGAGCGGGGGCAGGGTCTGCCGCAGGACTATCAAGAGGCATTACGCTGGTGCGGGCTGGCAGCTGAACAGGGTCACGGGCGAGCGATGTTCATCATCGGCCGCCTGTATCATATGGCGCATGGGGTTCCGAATGATCTCGTTCGAGCGCATATGTGGTACAACCTGGCCACTGCTCATGGATATGAGGATGGAAAGAAATGGCGGGATCGCATTGCCGATGAGATGAGTGCCAGCGAGATTGCTGAAGCTCAAAAATTAGCCCGTGAATGGAACGTGAAAATGGGCGCCCGCAACAGTTGATTATCAGGTGCTCGGATACCCGATCTTTTTGCCTTTCCCTTTCATTTCCACGTGCCGAGATTCCGTTCGCCCTGCGCACCCCCGGATTAAGTCACTTCTGTTTCGCAATGATCTTATATTTGATTTGTTCGTAGGTGGCTCGAGGCAGAATCTGCTTTTGCACGAGTTCATCTTTCCGCGCATAGGGCCGTCCCTTGATGATCTTTTCCGCATAGGCGTCGCCAATGCCTGGCAGCGCCTTTAATTGATCAGCACTCGCCTTGTTGATGTCGAGCAGATCGGCTTGCTCTTCGGCATACGTGTGCCCAACATGAACAAGCGGAAGCGACACCACGCAACAGGCCAGCAAAACAACCGCCACGAACGTTGCCCCAGTAATTGATCGCATAGTCCCCCCCTTCTAAGTATCTGTGGAAATACGTGTATTGAGATTCTATGGCATTCCTCTCATCGAGATAAAGGGAGAACCGTACAAAAGACGTACAGGGCCAACACGACAGCATTTTGAAGCATTACGGCAGTGCGCACTCCTAAGCAACGATTTGTTGGCCGCTGAAACACAATGATACGAGTAGTTGCTTCGCTAGACGCTTGTATTTCCTACATCCGCTCTTGGCATGACTTCTGCGACACCTCAGAGTGTGGATCGATTAGAGAACATCGGTGTGAACTTTGTCGATCTCACACCGTGCATGCAACAAATTGAAGAAGGAAAACGATTTACGGCGGGTTGACACTATACTACTTACGCCAATTCGGTTATCGCGACCCATCTTCACGCTGACCTATCTCCATATCTCTCGAGGTCATCAGCGACTCTGAATCGAGAATACGGGATCCCACAATGATCCAAGGTATGACTTTTTCACGTGCAGAGTGTATCCATGCGGACACTTGTATTGAAGTGCGATGCAAGCGAGATTAACCAACTGAGGGGTGCGTTGACCTACACGGGCGTTTCTGCCGTGGTCACTTTGGATACTTCGTTAGAACACTGGCTATGGGGACCTTGCTCAATATGGGCACTGACCGCAAAGTAGTACTGCGTATCAAATTGAAGGCCCGTGACTAACGCGGATGGTTCGAATACATCGACTGAATTTTCATAATTGCAGGACCCATCTCCTCCGCTCGATTGTGTTCCGTAATGCACCGTATAATAAATGGGACTCTGATCATTCACCGGATCCCACGCTAGCGAAGCACTGGCTCCGTCCAAACCATCATCTCCTCCGCCACAACCGGCTAATCCGGCAATGAGCAGTCCCAAGGCAAAGCAAGAAGCCCAAGAGTTCACTCTCATCATAAAATCACCTACCAATTTCAGGTTTTAGCGGGCGGTGCGGCGATTACTGAATCGTTCAACCAGCAGCTGTTCCGCTCGAATTCTGCCTGGGCGCCAGCAATTCCTATGCCAACGGCAAGCTCGAAAAGTTTCGCTCTAGCCGCGTGGGATGTTTTGATTCGCGGAGGATCCGTGAAGTTTTTGTAGGCATCTGCCTACGGATACCGTCGCAACTCACACGAGCCACCACAGCTCCACTCGCCACCCAAACCCCTAAGTACTCTCGTGTATCTTATTTTGTTCGATGCGAAAGACAGGCAGGTACAGTTCTTGCTGAATTTTGCTTAGCTAATCCACTAAATTTGTAACGAAGGAGTTGAAACTTGTTCAATGATCGTCACATCGATAAATGGCGTGCCTTACTACTGGTCACCTGTCGCGCCTGTAACCGCCTCTGTATGAGATGTGAGCAAACGAACCTGATGGAGAACCTAGTACGCTGGCTAGGTTGGTATCCATGGCAATGCTCTTCATGCGAAACACGGTTCTATGCACGTCATAGGTAAGTACACTTTAAAATGTTCATTCAATGACGAGACACGGTTGAGGAAGGAGCATGGGGTGGAATGACGGGTTTCGAATTCAAGTTCATTGCACCCGCAAGTTCATGGGTGCCCCCGGCACAGTGGCTAGCGAGGCATTGTCGAAGTCTGCAACCCCCGTCATGTTTCCTTGGGCCTCGACCACATCAATGTAGATTTCCGTGTAAGTGAGATTGCGAATCGTGGCCTGATTAGCCAAGGTGCCAATCAACACGCCATCTCGATAGGCCATGAGGCGACCCACCGCAGGATTCGTAGACTCGATCATCACGATTTTGTAGGTGTGCCATACGCCTAAGTCGATGGGTCCCAGATCAATCGCCTGGACGGTGGCAAACGGCCCCTGAATGTTTCCCAGATTGACTTCATACTGGGTGTGCGGGACTGGCTGAATGGGGTTGCCAAGGTAAACGCGCCCATTCTGCGAACCAATCCAGCTCGTGCGAAGCTCGGGCCCGCCAGGATTCACCATTTGCCACACGAGGCTGTCATGGCCTGATGGTGCTTGGGCGGGGGCTTGCGCGGGACTGGGGAAGCGAATATCAATGGAATACACTCTCGTCGCACCTTCGACGGAGGTGAGATTCCCGATGACGACCTCCGCACGAGTCCGTGGACAGGTCGTGAAATAGGATGGCCCGCAGTCCGTGGTACTGGCCGTCAGTCTCGAAAAATGATTGCCGTTCTCCGTGACGATGACGGTCGGAATCGCATTGGGGCAACAGGGGCCAAACTGCGGCCAGGTCGATTGCTCAAAATCCCACGAGATCGTCGTCGCCTCGGCCAGGCCACCCCAGAGCCCCAGCGCCAGCACAAAAGTAATGGATCTCAACACGCGCATCGCTTAACTCCTTCCGTTTATGGTGAAGCCCAGTTAGTGAGTAAGGTTTACGGCCGTATCACCAGGTCGATTCTGCTATTTAATTGACCGATTTATGTAGATATTGAGTTTGGCGATTCCCTTATTTTCAATGAGCCTACTACTCAACCAGACTGCTGACTTCAGCTGACGGCAAACCCTCACCATCTCCGCTATATGCACTCACTGCGAAGAAGTGTGTCGTCCCACGCCGAAGACCGGTAATGATGTAGCTTGTGTTTGCTCCCACATCGACCTGAGATTCGTAAGTATTGGACGAGGTTCCCCAATACACCTTGTATCCCAACACCGAAGGGTCAGACACCGCGGTCCAAGACAAGTTTTTCGATCCTCCCGCTGTATCCCCTGAAGGCGCATCATCGCCCGACCCGCATCCAGCGGTCCCCGTTACCAGGAAAATACCCAACATTGAATGGAACAGGATGGTCCTGCATAAGATCCGAGAATACACGCGACGATGCATCGCAACGACTCCGTATGCTGCACTGGGAGGAACCCATGTGGCAGCCAAAGGTTAACGTGAACGATTGACGCTCCTGCGGCTGAGAAGTTCTAAGAGAAGTGTAAATAGGGCTTGCAATCAGCTGTTGTGCACAGAAGCGGAAGAGAGCGGTGGCGGGTCGGTCTGTGACGGGCTTGATGTGTAGCGATTCATTGCGTCGCGCATGATCAGATAATATTTCGTGGGGGAGCAAACTCTTACACGCATCTCCGTAGTCTCACGCTGAGGAGAACCGCGGTTAATGCGTTTTTGAGCGTTAAAGCAGATTTTTGTCTCGGTAGCTGGAGTGTTGTTGGATCGATTCCCCTAGAACAGGCCTCGCCTCAATCTTCCCCAATCACGCCGTTGCGATTAAGAACCAAGTACAAGGAGTGTCCTTGACCGTAGCGATTCGTAAAGGACTTGACCAATGCAAACCCGTGTTTTTCAAAGAGTGACACAACGTAATCCTTTGCAAGGAAACAGGGATACTTGTGCCCGGATATGAACCACTTTCCCACTGTCCGTTCATCCGAGGGATTCTCCAGATTGGTCCCAGAGTTTTTCCACATAGTCGCACACAGACAATTTCTCATGCGTTGCAGCAGCGATTGTCTCTATGGCGGATATATAACCGAGAGAAGATTGGTTGGTGGTCCCGCGTATTCTTACAGTGGAAAGCCCTACCTGTGCAAGGACTCTTTTAACCACTTGTGAAAGTTGCTTCATTGGAATTTATCCTAATATGCCGCCCCAACAGCCAGTCGGAGCGTGTTATACATGACCCGGGAAAGGAGGCGCACGAGCCGCAGGGACCACGAGGAAGTGATCCTGCTGGTCGGCGGGAGTTACTTCGCGTCTAATTTGTTTAGATGGGTCCGATTCAGTGTCGGTGAGCTTCTTCTTTCCGCAAAGTACGTTCGGCCGGACATTAGCGCATTTCAGTCCAGCATGTTCATGTCAGCGACGGCGGGCGCGCGATCGTGGGGGGGATGTGTGAAAACTGAGCAAAATATTCCGATCCACTCGCGGTAGATGCGTTTGGCGATCCAGCTACCGGAGGTTTCATCGCGGATCATGTGGCACATATAACCCATGAAAAGCGCTCTCGGTTCTGCTGCTGTGTTTACGGTCGCGTCACCAATTAACGAAATCTGTGGTCTTTTAGTGAGACCGGTAGTATCAAGGTTGTCACGTAGTTGGCCGACGCCTGAATTAAGGCATACTTATTGACTAGGTTCTGAAAGGATTGTCGGAGGCAGACACCATGAGGCCATTGCGGAAGGCGCCGTCTCCCTTACGCCTCTTCACCTCGACGATCAGTTGCGGACCTGGGAGCCGGCCCTCCGCCGGCGGCGCCCGGCGCTCAAGGCACGCAAGCCGCGGTAAGAGAACATGGGCAGTCTGATCGAAACGGTCATTACGCTCCTGAGCCGGTTCGTCATCAACACGATTTC
>DATELB010000199.1:0-2720 GCA_035277085.1 Nitrospira sp.
CGACGCGATGAGTCAGCCCATGAACCGCTCAGGGAGGATGCTCGCCGAAGCGCTTCTCACGCCGCCGCCGACCGCTCGCGCGAACAATCCTCTGACCTCATACCGAGATAGACCCCGCCCAAGTGAAAACGTAGAATGTCATGGTTTATTTGACCGACGTCGGTCTCGAAAATGAAACGAACCCTTCGTTGTCTCATCATAGTGACTTGCATAATCGCAGTCGGAGCCTGCCACGGAAATATTCCGCCGATTATTTCTGGAGACATCTCATTCCGAGATCATGATGGAATCAATCGTGAGCGAGCTCTTACCCAAGAACAACTACACCTACTCTCCGGTTGGTTTGAAGAACATAAGTCGGGCTGGAAAATGAATCTCAAGACCGCTCCGATCCCGGACGTAATGTGTCGGCTTAAGCTTGCAGACGGGCAGAGTAGCTCGCTTTTGCTCTTTTACTTAAAAAAGGAGAGTGCCTGGTCTCGAAGCGTGAACTTATGTGGACTCGACCCGAGGGATTGCGTCGTGCAGCTGTTTTCAGACCAAGAGGTATCAACCCTCCGTCAATTGCTAGGGCTATGAGGACAAGAAAAGAGGACAGTACTTTTCTGTGCTCGAGTTCCCTACCGCCCCGGCTCCGACACGTTGATTCAGCGCATGCAGCCCCCGACGAACGATGTCCGCCAAACTGAATCTCCTCAACGCCGCCGCCGACCGCCCCCGCCAGCAGTCCGAGCCGACAACCTCTTAAATCTCATCATTCAGCCTCGCTAAATCGAATGCATTCTTGCAGCCTGTGTCTGATTGCGCCTAATGACTTTAGCCGGCCATCTACGCTATTCTCGTTTTTCATTGGTTGCGAATTTGTGGTGCTCTTGCATTTACTTCGCTCATTACAGCTGTAGATCTTTATTTATGATGATGGAAACTATGCAAATCCAATCACGGTCCGCGCGCAAGTTCCTTGTCGTACTCGTTGCCGCCGCGTATCTGGCATTCGGCATGAATTCGGTTTCGGCAGGAAATGAAGACGAGGGTCCGCTGCAACGCGCGCTGGAGCACTTCGTGTCTAGCGACGGTGGCCCCCCTGGTATCATCGTCGTTGTGACTCGAGGAGCATCGATCGATGTGCATACCGCAGGCGTCGCGAATCTTGAATCGCGGAGTCCGATCCACATCCACGACCACATGCGTCTGGCGAGCGTGGCCAAAGCGTTCAGTGGAGCCGCCTCCCTTTCGCTCGTGGCGAGCGGACAGCTTTCCCTCGACGATACCATCCGTCAATGGTTGCCAGAGCTGCCGCAGACCTGGTGGCCCGTAACGCTCGCCCAGCTCCTCAACCATACCAGCGGCATCCGCGACTACACCGACGAGGATGCGTTCCTCGTTGATCTCTTCAAATCCCTGCAGTCTCCTCCGTCACCACGCGCACTGCTTGCATACGTTGCCGGTCATCCGCCGTCCTTCACCCCCGGCACGCAGTACCGTTATTCCAACTCCGATAATATTATCGTCGGTCTCATGGTCGAGGCGGCAGTCACGCGGCCGTACGAAGCAGTGCTCAAGGACCGTGTCTACCGCCCCCTCAAGCTGATGCACACCAGCCTACCCAGCGATTCTGACCTGCCACGGCCGTACGTTCGGGGCTACGCTGTGCAAGATAATCCGCCATTAGATGTAAGTAAGTTTTTCGCTGCAGGTTGGGCTTGGGCATCCGGCGGGATCGTATCGACTCCCGCTGACGCGACCCGCTTCGTGCGCGGGTATGTGGGTGGTGCACTCATAGACCAGAAAACACGCGCAGCACAGTTTCACTTCCAGCCAGGCGAGTCAGACCCGCCGGGACCCGGCGTGAATTCAGCGGGGCTCGCCTTGTTCCGCTACGAGAGCACCTGCGGCACAGTCTACGGACATACCGGTAACACAGCGGGGTACACGCAGTTTGTAGGCGCCACCGCCGACGGAAGGCGGTCTGTTGTCGTATCGATTAACGCGCAAATCACGCCTAAGCTGGCTGCGGAGCCCTTTACAGAGCTGCGCAGAATTTACGAACTGGCGGTCTGTGCCGCGCTTCGCCGGGGTACGAACAATGGAAACGGCCAGGGAGAGAACAACGGGGACATTCTGAATTTGCCGTGAGATAGAACCATTTCGCGGCGGGCGAGCAACTTTCCCACTTTCCACTTCTCCATCCCTTCACGTAAAACCGCATTGATGGGATTCTCCGCCCTATCCGTTGAGCGGCAGCTTCGGCAAGCCGGCGGCTGCCGCTCATGGACAATCGGCACGCAATCTCCTCATACCGACGAAGTGATTGCCAACCAATTTCTCTCTTCGCTAGCAACGCGGAATCTTCGCGCCGAGCACTTCGATGTGCTCGATCTCTAGCGGTTCGGCAAGCAACTCGGATCCCTTGGCCGTGAGTGCTGCCGCGATGGGGCCAGCCAAATGTGCCTTGCGGCCGGCGTGATCAGCAAAGGCATCGAAGACGCCAAACGTGTCCGGCGCCAATCGCAGTGCAAACCAGATTGGCGTGGTGGCTTCCTTATTCGCCAGGGTAAGCCCGGTTTCTAGCAAGCGGGCGACATCCGCTTCTTTTCCTGGCTTGGCTTTCAACCGCGCGAACAAAGCAACCTGTACCATGGTAGCCTCCCTTATTTGAGGTTAAGGTTAAACAACGTAAGTGGGAGTCTAGCCCTGAGGCCTAATTCAGACGAGTGGCA
>DATELB010000200.1:0-6790 GCA_035277085.1 Nitrospira sp.
TCGCGCCGGTAACGAGCTTCTCAAAGCGAAAGACCTATCGGATGACGAGGAAGATTCGGTGAGGGATATTCTCTGGCAACTGAGCGTCAAGTTTCCCGACGAAGGCGACGACGCCGCAGACTAATCTCAGGATTGGCGGCCAGGGAAGAAAACACTTCCGACCCCTGCATTTATTCTCTGGAAATTATTGTTTATCCCAATAATGAACGTGCTTCGTCTCGTCCGGGGTTGCGCCGACAGGTGCGTTTTCGACCTTCAAGACTTTGCCGTCAGACGACAGCTCCGATTTGGAAATTCCCGTCTCCTTTCCCTGGAGCTTCAAAACCGTGTAGGTGTGATGACTATCAACCCGTTTGATCGCCATCGATTGCCCCGTCGGCTTGCCGGCTGCCATGACGGGAGCATCGTTGCCATCGAGCTGTGTGACGACGGTGAGGGTCAGCGCGCCTCCAGGGACTTTGGGGCCACTGATCTGGTAGGTGAGTTTCCATCCGCTGCCCGCCTCTTCGACGGTCATGGTTTGGCGGCCTTGCTCAGAAGGCTTCCGTTCGACCCATGTTCCTTTCCACGGACTCTCTGCCCATGCGGCGGGGCCGAAACTGAGAAATAGCAGCACGAGACATACGATGCGCCTCATCGGACACCTCCCACTTTGACCTAACGAGTTGCGCCTGGAGGACTGCCCAGCGATCTAAACGGTGTCGAGGGATTGTACTCGTTCGTCGGGTTCAGCGGATTTTTGGGATCGTATTCGTTGACCGGGTTGAAGGGGTTGTTGGAATTGAACCGGTTGAGCGGATTCGCTGGATTGCCGGGATCCAACCGGTTCATAGGATTGAACGGATTATTGGGCGCATATGCCTGCGCGGGATTCAAGGGATTGTCAGGCCGGTACTGATTGGCGGGCGTGAATATCGTGAATATATTGTAATCGCTCTCGTATTTTTGGTCGAAGCCCGGTTCGGCAAACGCGGCCCCACCGGAAAAGAACACAAGAACCAGAAGGTTCATGCTCGGCCTCGCTGCCTCGAAGCCTACTCCTCCGCCTCCGCCGGCGCAAGCAGCACAAGACGGTTCGCCTGTTCTCGTTATCTTGCCGGTAACCGCCCGCGAAACGAGACGCCGAGGGTGGAGATCTCTTCCAGGAGGAGAAGAGAGTCTGCACCTGGCGGCAGTGGGCATCTACCGCCAGGGCCTCCACCCAGTGGTGACTTGTTGCCTGTATTTAGGAAACGGCATGAAGCATGACAAGAAAGCCCGAATCGGGTTTCGTGATGCGGAGGTGTCCGGCTCGGCTTAGGCGATCGACTTCGACGAACACATCGGACCATTGCACATCCGACAAGCGCTCGACGAGATCGTCAAGGCCGCATCCTGGATGCGCTCTCACGACTTGCAGGATTTTCGAAGCAATCGTCGTCGGTTGCCCTTCCATAAGCTCCTTTCTGTGTTACTGTGCACGACTCACAAAGCAAAGGCTGTTCCGATCTCGGACTAGCCGTAGATTGGCACACATTCACAGCAAAACAACGCGATAGCGCCGTATGTCGAGCGGCTCTAAATCAGCCGGCGAAGCGGCGCACTCTTTTGCACTGAGCGCCCTGAGCGATATCGCTCGGAAGAGGTGCACTAGAAAAGACTAGGGAGAGCAACCAAGGCTCATCCTAGTATGCGGTGTTCGAGTACCTCCCTATCATGCGGTCATACTCGTAGCAGAACCCCATAAATCAAGGAGGTCTCATATGAAGAATTACACATTGAGTGTGGGGCTGACAGTGGCTGCATCGCTGGCAATGACTGGACTTCTTTGTGCGGGTGAGCCGTCGGGTATCGGCGAGAAAGGCACCGGCCAGACGAAGAAATCGACTGAGCGCCAGCAGAGTGGAAATCAACCCGATATGTCACAGGTGCCGGAGGAGCTGCGCGAAGGGAAATCGGCGCAAGCGGCGCAGGAATTAAAAACCAGCGAACAAAATCGAACGAGTATGAGTCAAACCGGTGGCCTCGAACCCGCCGGGATCGGCGAAAAAGGCACCGGCCAGACGAAAAAATCAACCGAACGTCAACAAAGCAAGAACAAGCCGGACATGTCGCAGGTGCCCGAGGAACTCAAGGAGGGAAAAAGTGCACGCGCTGCAGAGGAACTGTCTCACGGGAAAAAGAATTAATTTTCTGTGAATCAGACGGCAAGACTTCCGACTGAGATTTTTGCCCGACCGATTCGACAATGACCTGCCGGAGCTGTTCGACCGCATCCTTTGAGACTACGGTTGTGGCTCCGGCCCACTGCATGAGCTGGCAAGTGGCTTCTGTCGCGATCGCCGACACGCCTACGACCACCACATGAGGATATGTCTTTCGAATCCAGGCGGTCGCTTCAATGCCATTCAGCCGAGGCATGTTGATGTCCATGACCACGACAGAAGGCTTGAGCTGGGCCACGGCCTGCACGGCCTCTTCACCATCGCAGGCCTCGCCGACGATTTCGAAATAGGGATAGGTCGCGAGGATGCCCCGGAGCGACTCCCGAATCTTCTCCACGTCATCGACGAGGAGGATGCGGATGACCTCACTTCCTTCGCTTTCCATGATCTCCTCCATGTGTGAGCTGCCTCCCACCCACCAACCCACCGATGGCTTTGCAATCGTTCACCCGGGCTAGCCGGCACGCTTTGCGAGATAGGAAAGAGCCTGACGGCTCGATCTCATGCGTTGCATGAAATCGGTATGACATCCTGAACAATAGGTGTGGGTAAACGGGTTTCCCACGAGCCTCACCCCGTACATGCGCTCGTAGGCTCGCTTCGAGATCCACCGGTCCGGTTCCCCATCGACCGTCTTTCGTGCCCGCACCAGTCCGCACACACAGCACATCGCGACGAGAGAGGCGCTAATCGGCGCCCCATGGTTGATGCCGTGACGGAAAGTAGCCATATGACCCCCCGAATGTTAGGTGAAGCTGTCCTGACCCCCTATGAAAGCGTAGCTGGCAAAAAACGGCACGGGCCAGGGAATACCCTAGCTTTAGGTTCAGGATCTCCCGAGTCTCGCCCGGAAAATCACCTAGTTTGGCGATTTTTACAAAACCGAGAGGCTAGAAGAGAAAAACGAGGACGACTTTCAACACTTCCCAGACGCGTCCTTGAATGCGCCATCCACCTCCACTGAGCCCATCAACGCCTGGAAGTGTCCCTGCAACCCATACGCACCATACAGGACTTCGAGATCTTTCATGACGCGTCCTACCGAGTCCACGAGCTGCGTTTCTTCTCGTCTCACCTGGCGCCGCAGCTGAGACACTTCGATGCTGCGACCTACGGCGAACAAGAGCGTGCCTTCATCGACCGGTTTCACCAATACGTCATACGCGCCGGCCTGCATGGCCTGCCGGAAGAGATCCTCCTGCTGTTTTTCCAAGAGCAGCAGGACGGGGCACTGCGGCTGAATCTTGCGTACCGCCCGGACAAATCCAATCCCTTCCAACCGAGGTTGGTGGGCGTCAGCGATGATGGCGGCATACTCGCCGGATCTGATCCGCTCCAGAGCCGTCAACGCACTGTCTGCAGTCTCGATCTGCGTGTCGGTAAGATTGAGCCGCAATGTCGACGACAGCGTATCGAGGAAGATCTGATCGTCTTCAATGATGAGGACACGAGAGAGCGGCATGGTGGTTCCTCTAAGTGAAGCGGCGTGTCTGCAACCCGATGCTCATTGCCCGAGCGAACAGAGGGCATTATATGCTAATTTGCGCTGCCTGTTGTCGAGGGAATTGCGACGACACCTCCGGGAACGGAAGGAGCGTGCGAACCGGTGAGAATCTGGCCTGGGAAGCCGTATCCGTTGGGCGCGACCTGGGACGGCGAAGGCGTCAACTTCGCGCTGTTCTCTGAAAACGCCACGGCGGTCGACCTCTGCCTCTTCGAGAGTCCGGAGCACGCTCGCGAGACCCACCGCATCCGGCTCGAAGAATGCACCGATTTCGTGTGGCACGTCTACCTGCCGGAGATCCGGCCGGGCCAACTCTATGGCTATCGTGTCCACGGCCTGTACGAGCCGGAAGCCGGCCTCCGGTTCAACCCCGCCAAGGTCGTCATCGATCCCTACGCCAAGGCGATCGCCGGCGCGATCAATTGGTCGGACGCGCTCTTCGGCTACCGGATCGGCGATCCCAAGGCCGATCTCTCCCTCGACGATCGCGACAACGTCGGCTCGATCCCTAAATGCGTGGTCGTCGATCAAGCGTTCACCTGGGGCGGCGATCAACTGTTGCGAACGCCCTGGGACCGGACCGTGATCTATGAAGTGCATGTGCACGGCTATACCGCCCGGCACCCGCATGTGCCCAAGAACCTGCGCGGCACCTATGCCGGACTCGCAACGCCGGAAGTCATCGAGCATCTCCAGCAAGTGGGCGTCACCGCCGTCGAGCTCCTCCCCGTCCATCATTTCGTCCGCGACCAACACCTGATCGACCGAGGGCTGACCAATTATTGGGGCTACAACTCCATCGGCTTTTTCTCGCCAGACATCCGGTATGCCACGGCGGCCTCGCCGGATCGCGCCCATCACGTCTGGGAGTTCAAGACGATGGTCAAGGCGCTCCACAATGCGGGCATCGAGGTCATCCTCGACGTCGTGTACAACCATACCGGAGAAGGCAACCACCTGGGCCCGACCTTGTCGTTCCGCGGCATCGACAATGCCTCGTACTACCGGCTGGTCCCCGACCTGCCGCGCTACTATCAGGACTACACCGGCTGCGGCAACACGCTGAACGTCCGCCATCCGCGCGTCCTGCAGCTGATCATGGATAGCCTCCGGTACTGGGTGCTCGAAATGCATGTGGACGGGTTCCGATTCGATCTCGCCTCGACGCTCGCGAGGGAGCTGCACGATGTCGATCGGCTCAGCGCGTTTTTCGACATCATCCATCAAGACCCGGTGCTCTCGCAGGTGAAACTCATCGCCGAACCCTGGGACCTTGGCGAGGGCGGCTATCAGGTTGGCAACTTTCCGGCCGGCTGGGCCGAGTGGAACGGCAGGTATCGCGATACGATCCGCCGTTATTGGAAAGGCGACGGCGGTCAAGCGGCCGAACTGGGGTATCGGCTCTCGGGGAGCAGCGATCTGTACGAAGGGGGTGGCCGGCGGCCGCATGCGAGCATCAATTTCGTCACGGCGCACGATGGGTTCACCTTGCACGATCTGGTCTCCTACAACTACAAGCACAACGACGCCAACGGCGAAGACAACCGCGACGGCACCGACGACAATCTCAGCTGGAACTGCGGCGTCGAGGGACCGACCACGAAACCCTCGATTGTCGCGCTACGGGAGCGGCAAAAGCGCAACATGCTGGCCACGCTGCTGTTGTCCCAAGGCGTCCCGATGCTCTGCGGCGGCGACGAAATGGGGCGGACGCAACGCGGCAACAACAACGCCTATTGCCAGGACAGCGAGATCAGTTGGGTCGACTGGACGCTCGGCAAACCGCAACAGTCGCTCCTGACCTTTACGAAAGCGCTCATCGCGCTGCGCCAACAACATCCGGTGTTCCGGCGGCGGAGATTTTTTCAGGGGCGCCGGATCCGTGGGGCAGAGGTCAAAGATTTGTACTGGCTGCGCCCCGATGGGAAAGAAATGACGGATGACGATTGGGCCCTCGGCTATGTCCGCTGCCTGGGCGTCCGCTTGGCCGGCGACGCGATGGACGAGAAGGACGCGAAGGGACGACCGCTCGTCGATGATACCTTCCTCGTGCTACTCAATGCGCACCACGAACCCCGGCCGTTTACGCTGCCCGCGCACAAGCGCGGCGTGCGATGGCAACCGGTGTTCGACACCGCCCGCTACGACAGCAATGAGAAACCCTTCACGCTCCTGAGAGGAGGCGACCAATACGATCTCGAGGCCCGCTCGCTCGCCGTGCTGCGGTTACGCGTCAAGCAGCCCTCCATCTCATAAAAAGACTCCCGCCCCCTCTTTATGTCCGTTGACGTCCTATCAGCGGATGGCTAGACTTACTCATACCCCCTGCAGATACACCTCATGAAGCCGCACGCCGCTTCCATCTTACATTTGGCCCCGATGAAGGCAATGCGATCGTTTACGATGAAGCGGTTGCTCGTCTTCCTAGGATTCAGCCTCGCGGGAGTCGTGCTGGCCTTTACCGATGTGTTGCTGTTCGAGCAAGTACTGGTGATGGCGATCTTCATGCTCGTCGGCTTCGTGGCGAGCCTGTTAATTGAGGATCGTCAGGCTGCTCGCTTTCCAGCCACCATGCATGCGGTGTATGCCTATACGGATACAACGGGGGGCGAAGGCGTGGTGCAGGATGTGTCGATCAGCGGCTGCAAGGTGAAGAGCACCACGCCGGCCAAAGTGAAGGCCGAGTTACGGCTGCAGTTTTATCCCCCGGGACAAACGCTGCCGATCGAGATCGAGCAGGCGGTGGTCCGCTGGTCGGGAGCCGGGGAATTTGGCGTAGAATTCCGCAGAGTGGGCCAGGCCCATGAAGAGCGTCTGCATCAGCTCTTGAGCGAATTGCCGAAACAGAGACAGACAAGTTACTCTCCTTCCCACCAAAAGTAGCCTGTCCATTTTTCGTTGGCCACCGTCTGCTCATAAAAAAGCCTCCCGAACCCTTTTTATGTCTCAGTGAAGGCGGATAGCCATCGACATTGACCTCATTGGGGAACACACAAAACTGGGGCATCGGCTAGTCGCGCACCTGCGAGCGGACGCGCACAATAAAGAGAATTCTCGCCTCATTCCAATTCACTACCCAGTC
>DATELB010000201.1:0-11114 GCA_035277085.1 Nitrospira sp.
GCCGCGAGGGCCCAGCCTTTCATATGAAACTTCATAATCGCATCCTCCTTCAACAGTATGAAAATATGAAATCTCGTCAGAAATTAGTCACCCTTCAAAAGCTTGAATCCGGTGATCGTCCGGCCATCAAGGCTCACTTCCATGGCCACCAGTTCCTGCGAAGCCTTGATGATCTGGTCCATCAATGCCTTGTCCTTCACAGCCAGACGAACCGTCGTCGCGGCATGGTACCAGCCGGCATAGGGGTTGTTCTTTTCCGTCCCGCCGGTGAAGCCCCAGGCGCAGCAAACGAACAACGGATCGGGCGGCTTCACGTCGAGGTCGGTGGAGGAACGGCCCGCAGGATTTCCGGACGCCGGTTCACCGGTGTTCCAATATTGGATTCCGAAGAGGAGTTCGTTGTCCGGATTATCGGCCCACTGTGACCACACACGACCTTTCAGCGTTTTGGTCGCGCTCGAGTCACTCTTGAGCGGCTTTCCTCCGACAATCTGGTCGCCAGGACCCGACGGACCGCCCGGCGCATCCGCGGCGGCGACAAAGTCAGCCGTCAGCAAGCCGAGCACAGAGCACACTGCAACTGCGGCTAGAAGTACGACCCTTTTCATACCAAATCCCTCCTTCATAAAAATGACCAGCGCATAACTAAAAAACGGTTCATTTAAGTACGATGAATAGTGACGAGTCGACGTCAGGAGAGCGAGCTGTTGTCACCTCCTTGTTGTGCGGCTCTCACGCCGAATTCGCCGGTGAAAGAGTCTTCAAGTAAAAACGCGGCCATGGTACTGAAAAATATGAAAGTGAGTCAAGGAAATGTTTGACCTGTGGATATCTCGGATGCATTCATTAATTCACTTATAATTTCAAGGTCTTGCGACGTATACGCCATTTGCAATCGACGCCGCCTTGCTTCTGGTTTTAGGATTCTATTAGAAAGTTCTCATCTGTAAGCCTGCAAGGCGCGGGTCGAGACTGGGCCCAATCCTGTAATCGCCAAGTGGTGCATGCCAAATAGTTCACGCCCGACTTGCGACACCTGATCGACCGTCACGCCGTCAATATGTCTCAACATTTCTTCGAGCGATGTGCGAGTGCCGTAGATCAGCTCATCCTTTGCCAGCTTGCTCATTCGGCTATGCGAACTTTCGAGGCTGAGCATCAGGCTGCCCTTCATTTGATTTTTGGCTCGGTCGAGTTCCTTTCGTTCGATACCGTGCCGGCTGATCCGCCTGATCTCTCGGCACACGAGGTCGACCACACGTTCAACTTCCTTGGGTCTCGTCGCCGCATACACCGTGATGGTGCCGATGTCCGAGTAGCCGGAAAGGAACGAATAAATCGAATAGGCCAACCCGCGCTTCTCACGGACTTCCTGGAACAACCGCGAACTCATACTTCCGCCCAACACACTATTCAATGTGTAGGCGGCATAGCGGTCTCGATGGCCGGCGGCGACCCCTTTTAACCCGAGACAGAGATGCACTTGCTCCAGGGGTTTTCGTTTAACGAGCACGCCTCCGTGGACTGCGGGCGGGCGGCGAGCCGGTCGTGAGAGGGCGTCCAAAGGCTTCTTCTTTCCAAAGAACCGCGCAACAATACGCTCGAGAGCGGCCTGTTCAAAATTCCCGGCGATCGCGATGACGATCTCACTGGGATCGTAGTGCGCATCGATGTAGCCCAGGAGATCCGGCCGCTTGAGACTCTGAATGGTTTCTTCGCGGCCCAAGATCGATCGACCGAGCGGATGGCGCCCCAGCACCTGTCCCGTGTGCAACTCTTGGACGAGGTCCTCCGGATCATCCTGCACCATACGGATTTCCTCCAGGACGACCTGCTTCTCCTTTTCAACCTCCTTGGAATCAAAACGGGAGTGATGAAAAAGGTCCGCGAGCAACTCGAGTGCCTGTTGGAGCTGCTGATCGAGGACCTTGACGTAAAAGGTCGTCGTCTCGCGGGTGGTAAAGGCATTCATCTCGCCCCCAAGACCGTCGATCTCACGCGAAATCTCGGTTGCGGACCGGGAGCGGGTCCCCTTGAAGAACATGTGCTCGATGAAATGAGAGTAGCCGGCCTGCGCGGGTTGTTCGTCGCGCGATCCGGTATTGACCCAGATGCCGACTGTGACCGACTTGAGCGTCGGGATGCGCTCTGTTACGACGCGCATTCCATTGTCCAGCACGAGCTTACGATACAAAATGCTTACCCGGACGTCTGATCTTTGGTGCCTGCGCCGGTAGGCGCCGGCATGGTTTCTTTGCGGCTGAGGCGAATTTTGCCTTGCCGGTCGACTTCGAGCACCTTGACGAGAATCTGATCGCCCTCGGAGACTTCGTCGGAAACCGATTTCACGCGGTGATGCGCCAACTGGCTAATGTGGACCAGCCCGTCGGTTCCCGGCAGTACTTCCACGAATGCACCGAAGTCCATGATCTTCCGCACGGTCCCCAAATAGGTCTTGCCGACCTCGACCTCTTCGACGATCCGATTGACCATCTCCTTGGCCTTATCGAGCGAGGCACTGTCGACGGACGCGATGGTGACGACGCCGGTATCTTCAATGTTGATCTTGACGCCGCAATCCTGCTGAATGCCGCGAATAGTTTTCCCGCCAGGACCGATGACCTCGCGAATTTTGTCCTGCTTCACCTTCATCGTGTAAATGCGCGGCGCGAACGCCGACATATTCGTCCTCGGCGCCTCGAGGGCTTTTTGCATGCAGCCAAGAATGTGCAAGCGTCCGGCCTTTGCCTGCTCCAATGCCTGATGCATCAGGGCGGGCGTAATGCCGCCGATCTTGATGTCCATCTGCAGCGCCGTGACGCCGCGCCTTGTGCCGCACACCTTGAAATCCATGTCGCCGAGATGATCTTCCAATCCGAGAATGTCCGACAAGATCATCACGCGTTCCTGCTCTTTGATCAGTCCCATGGCGATTCCCGCCACCGGCTCTTTGATGGGCACGCCGGCATCCATCATGGCCAACGTCCCTCCGCACACCGTTGCCATGGACGACGAGCCGTTGGATTCAAGGATGTCGGAAACAATCCGTAACGTGTAAGGAAATTGGTCCTTCGTCGGAATGACCGGTTTCAAAGCTCGTTCCGCCAGCGCTCCATGGCCGACCTCCCGACGCCCCGGGGAGCGAAGCGGTCGGGCTTCGCCGACGCTGAAGGGCGGAAAATTGTAATGGAGCATGAACGTGCGTGTGTATTCCCCCTCCAGGGCATCGATCCGTTGCTCATCATCGGTCGTTCCCAACGTGACGACCGCCAGGCTCTGCGTTTCGCCACGCGTAAACAACGCCGACCCGTGGGTACGCGGAAGGACGCCGACCTCCGAGGTGATCGGCCGGATGTCGGCCGGTCCCCGCCCGTCGGCCCGTGACCCTTTTTCGAGAATCATGTTCCGCACTTCGGTGTATTCCAACCCATGGAACACAATTTTGACATGGCGTTCTCGATTGGGATCCTCCGGCTGCTTGAGCTTATCGATCGCATCCTTGAGGATGACGTCGAGTCGTTCTTGCCGGGCGGTCTTGTTGGGAATCATGATCGCGTCTCGGATGCCTTGCGCCACCTGGGCTTTGACCTGCGTCGCCAATTCCGGCGCGATTTCTTCCGTCGCAACCGCACGCTTTGCTTTGTTTCCCGACAACGCGCGCAGCTCGTTGATTTTGGCCACAATCTTCTTGATTTCCGCGTGCGCAAGCTCGATCGCCTCCAGCATCGTCGCTTCCGGCAGCTCGTTCGCTCCGGCCTCGACCATCATGACGGCATCGGCGGTTCCGGCCACCACTAAATCCAACTCGCTGCTCTTCAGCATTTCGAGATCGGGATTCACGACGAATCGGCCGTTGACCCGCCCGATTTTGATGCCGGCGATAGGGCCGAGGAATGGAATGTTCGATACCGCGAGCGCCGCCGACGCGGCAGTGATCCCGATCACATCAGAGGAGCCTGTTCTATCCGATGACAACACAGCCGCAATGACCTGCGTCTCGAAGTAATAGCCTTCCGGGAACAAGGGGCGAAGCGGCCGGTCGATCAGGCGGCTGGTCAGCACTTCCTTTTCCGAAGGCCGGCCTTCCCGCTTGAAGTACCCTCCCGGAATTTTTCCGGCGGCATAGGCCTTCTCCTGGTAATCGACGGTCAGCGGAAGAAAATCGACGCCTGGTTTGGCATTTTGGGACGCGACTGCGGTGGCGAGAACGACGGTGTCTCCGTACGAGGCCCAAATTGAACCGTCCGCCTGTTTGGCGACGCGGCCCGTCTCCAGCCTGAGTGTCCGGCCGGCGACGTCAAGTTCAACGACGTGTGCCATCTATGGTCTCCTCTGTTTGTGCCCCACAGATGCCCACAGAGATACGCTCCGACTCTTCCACGCACGCGGAGGGAGTAAAGAGCGCATCTCAGTGTTCACCTGTGCGACGGTGGCCTGCTGCCGACGCATGCGACAGCAGGTTCGTTGGATTACTTCCGAATGCCTAACCGCTCGATGACCGCCCGGTACCGGGCGTCGTCTATGTCACGAAGATAGTCCAACAGCCGGCGGCGACGCCCGACAAGCTGCAGCAAACCCCGCCGGGAGTGATGATCCTTCTTATGGAGCTTGAAATGCTCGGTCAAGTACGTGATCCGGTTGGTCAGCACGGCAATCTGCACTTCCGGCGACCCGGAATCGTTGTCATGCTGCCGATACCGTTTGATTAACTCCGCTTTTGCGTCCTTCAACAAGGCCATGATGAATTCTCCCCTTCTTTTTTCTCCGTCTGCGACACCGACTCGGCCACGAACACTTTCTCGATCGCAATGCTTTCAAAGGGCGGGTCTGACAGCCGTCCCACGGCCAACAACCGCCCCGCGCCGTCATGGATGCGAACAGGGCCTGCCTGAGGCTGTCCCGGACCATCAACCATCGTGACAACGTTCGCCCATGCCACCGGGGCTCCGTGACAGACGCGTTCGGCCGCGCGTCCGTCAACGACGAGGCCGGGAAGCGCCTGCAAAACCTCATCCAGCGACCACACGTAACCAGAGAGGCTGCCGATCGTATGACGATCGATGATCTCATCCACCGTGAGAGCGCGATTCAGCGTGAGCGGCCCCACGCGTGTTCTTTCCAAGGCGCGCAGATGGCCGCCGACTCCCAAAACGTTGCCGATGTCGGCGCACAGCGTCCTGATGTACGTCCCTTTTGAACACACGACCCGCAGCGTCACATCGGGACCAGCGATGTCGAGGACTTCCAACCCATGGATGACAACGGTCCTGGCGTTGCGAGTAATGGTTTTCCCCGCGCGGGCCGAGCGGTAGAGGGGGACGCCCTTGATCTTGACGGCCGAATACATCGGCGGGACCTGCTGAATTTCTCCTCGGAACCGATCCACCGCTTTCCGGATCATGTCGGAAGTGAGTTCGTCTGTGGGCTTGCGCTCGAGAATGGCTCCCGTAGCATCCAGCGTATCCGTGGTCTGCCCCAACCGGAGGTGCGCCCGATACTCCTTGTCCCATTCAACGAGGTACTCGGCGATGCGCGTCGCCTTCCCGATGAGCAGAGGGAGAAGGCCGGTCGCAGCCGGATCCAGTGTGCCGGCATGGCCGACTTTAGTCCCGCAGAACAACCCTCGAACCTTGGCCACAACGTCGTGGGACGTCCATCCGGCTTCCTTATTCACGGCAAGGAGGCCATCTGTGACTTCGCATTTTGCAACCGCGGCAGTCATCGTGTGAGTACACCCTAGGGTCGATCTTCCTCCGGCCCGGCATCCGTTTTGTCCTGAATTTCATCCAGCAACTGTAAAATACGATCGCCGCGAGGCCCGCTGACGTCTTTGACGAATACCACTTCGGGGAGATAGCGCAACGTCAGACGACGTCCGAGTTCGCTTCTCACGAAGCCGCTCGCCTTGCTCAGCCCCGCAAACACGTCCTTCGTTTCCGCTTCGCTGCCCAGCGCCGTGACGAAGACACGGGCGATGCGCAAGTCACTGGTGAGTTCCACATCGGTCACCGTCACCGAACGCACTCGAGGATCCCTGATTTTCCGCATGAGGATATCGGCAACCTCCATGCGGATTTGATCGGCCACGCGCTCCGCTCGACTGTATCCCGTTTTCGCCATCGCCCAGCTCCCTTGGACGACCGGCCATTGCGCGACCAGCCGTGGCATACCCTCATAACAACTCGATTCGAGACTGGAGGATCTCGACCACTGGATGACTTCTCACCAGGTTCAGTGCCTGATCCATCACTTGATTCACGTGTCGGCCGTCGTTCGCGACACAGGCCATCGCCAGCACCGCCTTCTGCCACAGCTCCTGCGCCTCGACCTCGGCGACTGAGAGATTGAACTTTTGGCGGAGACGCTCTTTCAGACTCGACAGGACCTGCCGCTTGTCTTTCAACGATTGACTGTCGGCGATGAAGAGCTCAATCCTGCAGAGTCCAACAATAACGCTCACGATGCGACCGCGTAGCGCCCGCCGCAGCTACAGCGCCCGCCCGCCTCGAGGTCACAGTTTTGCCGCAATCTTGTCGATGGCATAGGCTTCGATGACGTCGCCGGTCTTGATATCGCTGAAATTCTCGACGCCGATGCCGCACTCGTATCCCTGCTGGACCTCCCGGACGTCGTCCTTGAAGCGTCGCAGGGACCCCAATTTCCCCTGATAGACCACCACATTGTCTCGGATCACCCGGACGCCCGCGCTTGACCGGGAAATGGTGCCGTCGATCACATATGAACCTGCAATGGTGCCCGCCTTGGACACCGAGAAGACCTGACGGACTTCTGCCCGTCCGAGCACGCGCTCTTTGAGCGTCGGCTCGAGCAAGCCCTCCATCGCGGCTTTGATATCGTTCAATGCGTCGTAAATAATCGTGTACAGCCTGACGTCGACGTGTTCCTTCTCGGCAAGATCGGACGCCTTCGGTTCGGGCCTGATGTTGAATCCGATGATGATCGCGTTGGACGCCGCCGCGAGAAGCACGTCGGATTCCGTGATGCCGCCGACACCATTGTGGATCACACGAAGCTTGACGACGTCGGTCGGAAGCTTTTCAATGGCCGCGGCGAGGGCTTCAGACGACCCTTGAACGTCGGCCTTGATGACCAGCGCCAATTCCTTCACGGACCCTTCCTGAATCTTGGCGAACAGATCGTCGAGCGAAACCTTGCCGGCGCCGGCCAACTCCGCCGCGCGCTGCTTCCGAGACCGGTCTTCGGCGATCTCGCGGGCGATGCGTTCGTCCTTCACGGCCTGAAACACGTCGCCGGCGGAAGGCACGCCGGGCAACCCAATGACCTCCACAGGGACGGAAGGACCGGCCTGCTGCACCTTGACGCCGGTATGACCGATCAACGCGCGCACCTTGCCGCTGAAAGCCCCGACGACAAACACGTCACCGACACGGAGTGTGCCGTTTTGCACCAAGACCGTCGCCACGGGACCGCGGCCGCGTTCGAGTTTGGCCTCGACGACGGCGCCTCTGGCGAGCTGGTGCGGGTCCGCCTTTAATTCCAAGACTTCTGCCTGGAGCAAAATCATTTCGAGCAGCTGATCCAGGCCGGTCTTTTGCTTGGCCGACACTTCGACCATGATGGTATCTCCGCCCCACGCCTCTGAAATCAGCCCATGCTCCGAGAGCGCATTCCGTACGCGGTCCGGATTGGCATTCGGCTTATCCATCTTGTTCATGGCAACGATGAGCGGAACCCCCGCCGCCTTAGCGTGATTGATGGCTTCCACGGTCTGCGGCATGACACCGTCATCCGCAGCCACAACCAGAACCACGATGTCCGTGACTTTCGCGCCGCGTGCGCGCATCGCCGTAAACGCCTCATGACCCGGCGTATCGAGAAACGTCACTTGCTTTGCGTGAACGGTCACGGTGTAGGCGCCGATGTGCTGCGTAATGCCTCCGGCCTCCCCCTCCGCCACCTTGGTCTCACGAATCGCGTCCAGCAACGACGTCTTGCCGTGGTCGACATGGCCCATGATCGTGACCACCGGAGGCCGCGGCTCAGGACGGACTTCACCTTGCGTCTGCGTGATGTCTTCGAGCAAGTCTTCACCCGCCTTCTCCACTGAGATTTCAACTTTGACACCGGCCTCTTCGGCGATCATGGACGCCGCCTCGACATGCATCGGCTGGTTGAACGTCAGCATCTGACCCATATCCATGAGCTTGCGCACGATATCGGCGGGGCGCTGGCCAATCACCTCGGCGAATTCTTTCACAGTCATGCCCGGAGTCAGCTTGACGCTCTTCTTTCGCGGCTTAGTGATTTCCGCCGGAGTACTGTGATGAACGTGCTTGCTTCGATCGTCCCGGCGCTGGACAGGAATCGCCCGCAGATCCTGCCACCGGGCCGCGTCCTCGCGCACCCGGACTTCGTCTTCTTCCCGCGGCCTTCCGGGCTTGCGAACTTTCTTCAGCTTGTCCTTCAGACCTTCGGTCTGCAACTCCTCGAGCACCTTTTTCTTGCCGGAGAGCGCGTCGGGAGGCGCGGGCGCAGCAGGCTTCGCCGCGATGGGCGGCGCCTCGGCCGGAGCCGCAACGGGGACCGGGGCATGGGGTTCCTGCCGAACGGCAGGGGCTTCCACGGGAGTATGGAGTGATGCGGCCGCGGGCTGGGGGACCTCCACGGAATGGGCGACAAGCGGTTCGTGCCCTAACGGAGCCGGTTCGTCCAAAGGCGGCTCATCGACGCGCTTTCGCTTTATGAGAATGCGGCGTTTGTCCGGCTTCGCTTCCTCGGTGGAGGTGTGCGGACCGCCCCCTTTGGCCCCTGGCGTATGGTGGCCTCCTCCATCGGCATCCCTGTGCTTGTCCTGGCGTCCGGCATCGGGCTTGGTCGCCGCTTTGTGTTTCGGCGCCAATTTTTCGAGGGCTTTCTGCACGGCGTCCGCTTCGAGCGCACTGCTGTGCGAGGCCACGGTGATTCCCAACCGCTTGAGTTCCGGGATCAAATCCCGATTCTCCATCCCAAGCTGCTTGGCAAGTTCATAAACACGCATACAGTAGATGGTTACCCTTCCGCCTCTTGCTGGGCCTTTTCCTGTTGGCGGGCCTCCTCCTGCTGCCTTTGCGCTTCGGCCTCTTCGGCGAGGGCGGCCTTGATTTCCTTATCTCGTTCGGCCTTCTCTTTTTCATATTCCGTGGCGCTGATGATGTCGATTTTCCAGCCCGTCAACCGGGCGGCCAGCCTCACGTTCTGTCCGTTCTTACCGATGGCAAGGGACAATTGTGAATCGGCCACGACGACGAGAGCCGATTTCTTCTCTTCATCGACGCCTACCTTTTCGATAGTAGCGGGATTCAGCGCTTCGGCGATAAACACGCGCGGATCGGAGGTCCAGGTAATGATGTCGATCTTCTCGCCCCGCAGTTCGCGCACAACCGCCTGGACCCGCGAGCCCTTGATGCCCACGCAAGCGCCGACAGGATCGACGGCCTTTTCACGGGACGTCACGGCGATCTTCGTCCGGTCCCCTGGCTCACGGACGACCGCCTTGATTTCGACGATCTTCTCCATGACTTCTGGCACTTCCAACTCGAACAATTTCGAGACGAATTGCGGGTGGCTCCGAGTGAGGATGACCTGGACGTCCTTGGGCGTGCGACGCACCTCCAACAGCATGGCTTTGACGCGGTCGCCGCGGCGATAGGTTTCACGCGGGATCTGCTCTTGGATCGGAAGAATGGCCTCTGTCTTGCCGAGATCGACAAGGTAATTACGGCGTTCCATGCCGAGGATGATGCCGTTGACGAGATCGCCCTGCCTGGTCGAGTACTCCTTTTGGACGGCTTCCCATTCCGCCTCTCGAACTTTTTGAAAAATGACCTGTTTCGCCGTCTGTGCCGCAATGCGACCGAGTTCGTCCATTTCGATGAGGGATCCGATTTCATCTCCGATTTCCGCCTCGCTGTCATAGGCGCGGGCTTCCTTCAACGAAATTTCGGCTTTGGGATTGCTGACCGACTCGACGATGATCTTCTTCGAGACAACGGATATCTCGCCGGTCTTCGAGTCGATCTCGACCTGGATGTTCTCAGCCTGGCCGAACCGCTTTTTGGCGGCGGTCTGCAGGGCTGCTTCGATGGCACCAATCACTTTGGTTTTATCGATGCCCTTTTGACGGCCGATCTCGTCAATGACGGAGATGAGTTCTCGGTTCATGGTTGGCTCTCCACTTCCGTGCCTCCGATGCTTACCACGTCACCACTCTCTTTGCCTCGCCGATCACCCTCTGTTCAAGCCTCACGGTCCTCGGCGGGATAGGGTCACTTACCTCCAGAGTCACGGAGTCGTCCGTTACGCCGGTCAATGTTCCCACCACACGCCATTGTCCGGCAAGTGGCTCCTTCAGCTTCAGCGTCACACGCTTTCCGATGGCCCGGCGATAATCCTGAATCCGTTTGAAGGGACGATCCAGACCCGGAGAGGAGACTTCCAGCGTATAGGCGTGAGGAAAAGGGTCAGCCACGTCGAGGGCGGGACCAAGCGCCTTGTGTGCGCGCTCGCAATCGTCCAGCGTCACGCCTTCCGGTTTATCGATGAAGACCCGAATGACAGAACGGGACCCCTGCCCCACACAGACGACATCCGCCAATTCCAGGCCCAACGTCCATAAGATGGGGGAGACTGTCTCGCTAATGCGGTCGACGACCGATCGGGACTCCTTCACCAACACCCCTGGCCCCGCTTCTCCGTAAACGCAAACAAAAAAGTGGGCCTGAGCCCACTTTGCGAAGGTCGCACCTTAACATGCCAACAGAGGCAAAGCAAGGGGCCCGCTATCCGGTGTGCTGAATGAACCGCTTGGCGAGCTGCCGGGTGACCGGACCGGGTTCCCCGCTCCCGATCGGCTTTCCGTCGATTCGAACCACCGGCAGCACTTCAACCGTCGTTCCGGTCAAAAAGACTTCAGACGCCCCGAAAAGATTCTCACGCGAAGGATATTGCTCGTGGACTTCTAATCCCTCCTGCCTGGCTAGCCGCAGAACCACCTCGCGGGTTACGCCCGAGAGAATGCGCGGTCCTTCTGGAGCAGTCATCAATGTCCGGTTGCCGACAATGATCACGTTACTGACCGACCCTTCGGTGACTTC
>DATELB010000202.1:0-5253 GCA_035277085.1 Nitrospira sp.
TTTGTATAGGCATTCAGGGCCGGGCTCGGCCCCACATAGGTCAGGTCGATGGAATCGGCCAGGATGGCCTCCATGGCGCTGGGTCCGGCATTATAGATGTACCACTCTATCTTGACGTCGGGCCCGAGCCGCTGCTCGAACCACCCTTTGCCCGTGCGTGAGAGATGATGCGCGACCAGGCCTTGGACATGGGTCACGTTTGGGAAATGGCCGACCCGGATCGTCTCGCCCGCCAGGGCGGACGGCGGAGCAGTGGCCATGACATAACCGAACACGAGAATCCACATTATCGTGTGCATGCGGTCACCTTTCTATGAGATTGAGGCCAGAGCAGAAGCGGTTAATGCCTCCGCCGCCAGAAGGCGAGTAGAGTCCAGCAAGGGCAGGGCGGAAACTTCCTGTGGGAGCAACAAGGGGAGCTCCGTGCAACCCAAAATGACAGCCTCAACACCTGTGGCCGCCATCGTGGCGACGATCCTCCGGACATGCTCACGAGACTGGGAGGTATAGGCTCCTCGAATCAGTTCTGTTCGGATGATCCTGTCCAGTTCGATGCGCTGGGAAGCCGGCGGCAGCACGATCTCGATTCCCTCCTTCTCAAACCTTGGCTGGTAGACGGATCCTTCCATGACCGCCCGAGTCCCGAGGAGGCCGACCTGCCGGTACTTCCGCCGGCTCGCCTCGGCCTCCACCGCGTCGGCAATGTGCACCCATGGCACCGAAGAAGTGACGAAATCAAACGCACGATGCAACGTGTTGTTGGGGCAGATGATCAACTCGGCCCCGGCTTGCGCCAGAACCGACGCCGATCGGGACATGAGAGCTGCCACGCCGACCCAATCCTCCGCATCAATGGAAGCGAGATAGACCTCCAGCGGCAGTGCGTGCATGGTGATTTCAGGATGAGCATGCCGTCCTGTGAGACGCTCCGCTTCATGGCAGAGGGTTCGATAGCAGAGCGCGGCACCGTCCGCCGTGCCTGCGACGATGCCGATGTGCGCCACATGGTTCGACATGATCATCCGTTGGTTCTCACCGTCGTCGATGCCGGCACCGTTCACGGTTTGTTCTGCGTGCGAGGCTCCAGACCCGGATAGGTCGGAAGCGCACCCAATGCTTCGCGATATTTGATCTGCAGCTCTTCGCGCTGGTCGGGAGCAAAGAGATTTCCTCGTGATTTCACGTTGATCAGGTACGCTTCAGGCTCGAACGTCACGTCAAACCCTGTCGATCGTTCCGGGACGTTCGGCATCTGCCGCTCATATTTGCTGATATCCGGTTCCGGCCCATGCCGGTCGTGCACTTCGCTGAGTGAAAGAAAGAGGGTCTCCTGCCGGATAGAGAGCCAACCGGTGGTGCTCTCCTCGTCTCCCTGCTCAGTCGCATGGCTCAGGTGAAAATAGACCCGTTCATCCGGGGCAACCTGGGCCAGGGCCTTAGAAATAGGCGGCGCTAAGACAGCGATCTCCTCATTGCGGAATGCCCGAGTCTTGTCGGCCTCACCCGCAAACAACCGGTGAATGAAATTGCGTTGTTCCCAACTGCGCACGCTTCGCAGCAACGTGCCGACCTCAGCCGGCGTCAGGCTGGCCGGATGCGTATTGGAAGTCGAGTCGGGATCTTTCACGATGCGAACCTGATTCCGTCCGGACTCGTAGATAGTTTTTGGCGGTGCGTCGGGAGTACCGGCGCAACCCACAACAGCCACCAATGCCGTGACCGACAGCAATGACCGAGTGAAGACCCTATGAGGAGAGAACATTGTCCGATCGTTCATGGTTTGACCTCCTGGCGTCGCAGCAACCCGACTTTTTCTCCGGCCTGATCGAATCCATACTTTTTCAACTCATCTTGAGTTCCGGAAGCAAGCAGGAACTCGATGAAATCGCCAGCAGCCGTGATGTTTCTCGCCGTCCAGACAATCGCCACGCCGTATTGAATCGGCGAATGGGAATCGGGCGGTGCCGTATCGAGAATGCGGACATGACTATCCGTAATGGCGTCTGTCCGGTAGACCACGCCGATTTCAGCCTCGCCTTTGGAGACCAGATCCAATACCGCTCGAGAGTGTTCGCCATAGACGTATTGAGACTTGAGTTTAGGATCAAGTTTGCTGAATTTGAGAAATTGTGCCGCAACCTTCCCCACCGAGGAGGTCTTCGGATCCCCCACGGCGATCCGCCGCACAGGAACCGAATGCAGATCTTCGATGGAGCGAATGGGTGCGGGAAGGACGGGCCCAGTGATCAACACCAGCGACGTGCCTGCATAGATCCGTTTCGTCCCTTCGATGACCAACCCTTTGCTTCCGAGTTGGTCGATTTCCTCTGCAAGAGACGGCAAAAACACATCGACCGGCGCCCCTTCCTCGATCTGTTTGCGGAGCGTTTGCGATGGTCCGTAAATGACACGGACGCTCACTTCCGGGTGTTGTGACTCAAAGGCCGGAAGCACCTTACGCAGAGCATCTTTGAGGCTGTTCGCTGCCGCAATGGTGAACGTTTCCGGCTGCGCAATGGCGCGAGGGACAGCCAACACCGATATGACGAAAAGTACCGGAAGAAACATCAGTAACTGAGTTATGCGATTGGTTTTCATATTATCCTCGATCTAGAAATAGAACTGATATTGGACGTTGATGCGGTTTTCAACCAGTTTTGATCCGAATCCTGGTTGACTTTCAAAGGGAAAACGATCAGGGGCGCGCCCGCCGCTTCCCATGGTGATATTGGAGTAATCGATCACCAGGCGGTTGTTGTAGGTGCCGTCGAAGCTGTAATTGAGGGCGGCTCCGAACTCATAGGTGAGATCCTGATGCTGTTTCGTCGAGGGATCGAGGATTCCATAACGGAGCGCGACTTCCAGTTTTCGGGGGATGACGTACTTTCCGCCTTGGACGTACCAGCCCCACGCTTGCCCAAGATCCACGGGCGGCCCCTGGATCGCGGGTGGCGGGACTGTCGTCAGGTCGAAGGGTTGAGTTCCTGCATTGGCGTTTCTGACCCGTTGATGCCGATAGTACGCTTCAGCGTGGAGCGACCATCCCTGGTATTTGAAGACGAAATCCGTGGCATACGTCTGAAAATCATAAATGCCTCCGCCGAGGAGCCGTCCATTCATGGCTTTCGTGACGGCCTGCCGGTACGCACGGTCGACGATGTCGGATTTCGTCGAGCTCAGATAGTTTTGTGCAGGATCGTAGGCATAGCCGAAGCCAATGGCTGATTGTGGCGTTCGCGAGTTCACAATGTCCCCCCAACCGTATCCCGGATTGCCGGCGATCTTATATAGTAGTCTGGCCGTGTACATGAGCTCCCCGCTCATGAAGCGGGTATCATAGTTATACGTCCGTGTGACGCCTGAATTCAGGCCACCTCCTCCCGTCGGCGGCAAGACGTTTTGGCTCACCGCTGTTCCGTCCCGGCCCAAATTTGGGCCCACGCCTCCCCACACACCGAACGCATAGTTGAATTTATATTGCTCCTCATCGCTCAGGATGCTGACGCCGATGTCGCGAGCGTTTTGAACGTTGGAGGCAAACATGTTTTGGACTATCATGTTGTCTGCAAAACTCGACGTGGCGATTGGGCTGATCAGCGCGCGATTGAACCACACCTTTTGTTGTCCAACCTGGATGTTGGCCCAGGGGATGTGCCACGAAGACACGTACGCATCCAGGAGTCCGGCTTTTCCGTTGCTGCCTTCCTGATTTGACGGAGTCGAATCCATCTGCAAGGAGACGTTGTAGCGGAAATTAGGGTCGAAGGCATAACCCATAAATTGTAGTCGCGCGCGGGGAACGAGAAATTGGCTTGAGTCGGATTGCCGTCGGAACGCGCGAAATTCCACCTGGCCTCCGAGAATTTCTTCATTTCTTGAGTCGCCGATGGATCCCCAGGCCTTATTGTAGGTGCTGTACGTGTAGCGAGTTTGCACCATCAAGCGCATTTTAAGAAAGAATCTGTCGCCGACGCGAATGTTCAACCCGTTGTTAACATCGATGTTGAAATTCGGCTTGGCGAGACGCTCCTTCGTTTCCAATGTGCGAAGGCCTTTGTTGTACTCTTCCTCGGAGATCACGCCCTTGAGATAGAGATACTTCAGCCCCGGATCTTCGCTGGAAGAGTATTCCCATTTGCCTTCTTTCTTCACGAACTGTCCCTCTTCAACTGCCCGAGCAATGCCGGGTGGGGCAAGCAGGGTAAGTGCACTCACGGTTAACACCACTAATCCGGAAATTCTCATGTCTCGCTCCTTCTGACATGGGAACTTCCGGTGGTCCGGTCAGTTCACACTGTAAATTGTGGGCCCGTATTTCGCGCCTTCAGTGATCTGATGGGCGTCTACTCCTCAAGCGCGGAACGTCAGATCACTTCATCCAACCAACGATGCGCGGCGCGGCGATTCCAGCTCGACGCGTACTTTTTCTCTGCGCTCGATCTGTACGACTTTGGAATCGTGGACAATGATTTCCACGGATCCGAAACGGAGGTCCTTCAAAGCCTGCAAGATCGTTTGCTCGATGTGGTAGCCGTCGTCAGATCGCATTGGCAGCCTCACTGGTCACGTTAAGAGTTTAATCTACAGTATTCCGCTAGAGATTATGTTAGTATGTATAGATTAACATTATCTACTTTGTCAACAAGTATTGCTTCAACACGACTCACTGCATGTGAATTCGTGCCAAGCCAATCTAAGGAGTGGGATGGCTAATATCAAGTATACTTGACTTAAAGCAATTATAAATGGTATTGCCTGAATCGTTATGAGCCAAAAGAATCAGGCAGAACCTGTTCATTTGTTTCAGAATCGCCTGAAGAACGTGCGGATTGCCCAAGGACTTTCTCAAGGGGAGTTGGCCACCCAGTCCGGAATTACGAGGCAAGCCGTATCGGCGATTGAATCTGATATCTATCTTCCCACCACTGCAGTCGCCTTGAGACTGGCCTCGGTGCTGGCCTGCCGCGTCGAAGATCTTTTCAGTCTTGCGCATTCCCAAGAAGTGATCGAGGGGGCATTTGTCGGAACTCCGCCGTCAGTCGAAACGCAGACAATTCCCCTCCGCGTCAAAGTGGCCAAAGTGGGGTCACGAACGATCGTACGACCGGTGACCGGTCTCGGCGATGTACTGTCGTATACGGTTCCTGCCGACGGCTATCTACTCGACACCGCGAACCAGCAAGGGCTTACCAAGGCCAGGGTGCGTCTCTCTCGCGAACGGCAATCTGTCGAGCGCGACATCTCAGTGGCTGG
>DATELB010000203.1:0-9074 GCA_035277085.1 Nitrospira sp.
GACCTGGACGAGCTGCTACAGGAATGCACTTCGTACACGTGGACGCAGGTCTTTTTGGAAGTTGACCGTATGAGCCGAACCGGCGAACTGTGCTTAGTCTCTAAGAAGGCCGGCGAGTACTCGGTCACCCTTCCTCGCGCCGCATGAGTCAGCTGCCGTCCAAAACGCGGCACACCCTCGCCACGCGCTGAGGCAGGCATCACTGCTTGAGACGCTGCAGGAGTTGTCCTGCGAGGAATATTCCCCCTAGCACTCCGGAATGGCTGCGCAGTCCGGGTGGGACAATGTAACCATCAATGGCGTCACGAAGCTCCGGTCTCTCGATGTAACCGTTGAGCATACGCGCGACATTCCGGCGGATCGCCGGAAAGAGCCGGTCCTGCTGCATGACACCGCCTCCAAGAATGAACCGTTGAGGCGACAGGGTACAGACGAGCGTGCAGAGGGCCATGCCGAGGTACTGCGCTTCCAGTTCCCAAGCCGGATGAGTCGCCGGCAGGCTCTCCGGGGAACAACCCCAACGTTTCGCCAGCGCCGGCCCGGAAGCCAATCCTTCGAGACAGTTTCCATGAAAGGGGCAGATACCGGGAAACGAATCACCGTCGCACCGCATGACATGGAGATGTCCGATTTCCGGATGGAGAAGGCCGTGCACAGGACGCCGTCTCACCACGACGCCGCCGCCGATACCGGTCCCGACGGTGAGATAGACGTAATCCTCAACGTCCCTTGCCGCCCCCCATTCACCTTCAGCGAGCGCGGCCGCATTGACGTCGGTCTCAAACGCAACCGGCACAGGTAGAGCCTTTGCAACGGCCCCGACGATGTCAAAGTCTCGCCAGGCAGCTTTTGGTGTGGTTGTGATCCGGCCATAGGTCGAGGACTTCTCATCCAGGTCGATCGGGCCGAAGCTGGCGATCCCGAGCGAGGACAACCGGGGCCCAGCGGCACCCCGAAAAAACGCTACTGCGCGCCGAATGCTCTCGTCCGGTGAGACGGTGGGGAAGGCGGCAACTTCAAGATCGTCAGGACCAGTTCCGACGGCGCAGACGAATTTCGTACCGCCTGCTTCGATGCCACCGAGGAGGTCCTTGCCTGTCATAAGTATCGACGAGTCTATACGTATGGGCTGCCGATCGCCACTGAGGCTGGTGAGACAATCGTGATTGGCGCACGCGGAGACCGGTGCTGGCCGGACAACCGGGGTGGGCTAAGAGGGAAAAGGATTCCCAATGCTCGCGGAGGAGTCGAGCATTTGCATGATTAATAATTTATGTCTATCGCATATGCCGTGTGATTCTGGTTTTGGGACATCAAGGTCGTATCCCGGCGAATCACTATGACGCATCACGGCCGGTCTGCCTTCTTGTTCGCACCATGCACAAAGAATGTTCACGACGGCTCCCTCTCGATGACTTTAACGTCGTTGTAAGGCCCATCCGCAATGGGCGATCGTCCGGGCCGCAGTGTAAGAACATGAGCCGACAAGCGTCTCCTCTCATCTTCCCTAGGTGAGGCGTTCACAGACATGGCGTGAATTTCTTGACAGAAGTGCGATCTCGCCATAGGTTGGCATTTTTCAAGCGCCGGTCTGCGTCCTTGGCCGGCTGTGGCGTTTTCATTTCAATGGGAGGACCGACGTTATGAAGTTCGTCAAGGTTAAAGATGAGGAGCGTCCCGGCGATGTGGCCATCAATCTCGACTTGGTGAGGGAAGCGCATTTCGGAGGCGGATTACTACGGCTGTATTTCGAACGGGGGGCATCTCAGGACGATATGACGTTCACCGGTGAAAATGCGAAGACGATTTGGGCGGCCATGGGATAACCTTGCCGCCCAATCAGCAACGTCTGCCTTGAGCATCAGCGGAGGTCCAACAGGGTTCGCGGGATTTCCCAGGGTTGACCGCTCTGGTCTCCTTCATCGTGGAGCTTGACCACCCCTTGACCCTCCTCGACCCGGAGGACGCGGTCCGCCTGTCCCCGCAGCTGATCAAGGCAGCGACGGCTCACACGCGTCAACATTGGCGCTTGCGGACATAGACACAGGACGACGAAGCCCTGCTGAGCCAATTTCTGACTTGCCTCCATCATACGACCGAACAGCCGCATTCCTTCATGCTCCGGAACGGCTTGATCGTACAACGTTTCGAAGAGACCAGACACGATCGCGATTCGCGCCTGATAGCGGTCGAGCGCGGACATGAGACAATCTGAAATGAGCCGTTCCAATTGGTGACATGAAAACGCACGGGCGACGTGAATCAGGTTCAACAACGCGCGCGGCTGGCGCCGATGCGCTCGCGCCATACGCCCGATGAAGAACGGATCGAAGGTGTGTGCGCCGTCGAGGTACACGACCGGCTCTCCGGTCAGAGCCTGCTCGGCAGCAGCATACAATCCCAATCGAAAGACCAGGGGATGGCCGTGGAACAACACCAGCCGATCCTGTGCAGAAAAGCGGATTCTCGCGTGGCGTAGCCCGAGAAACCAATCCGGATTGCGCTCGCCCCTGCCGCTGACAGGCGAATGCGAATGAACCTGAGCGAAAGGAAGTTCTGTGTGTGTTGTCGATAGTGTTGCCTGCATGACTACCTCGCTTAGCCGCAGCACCCGCCCGCGAAGGCTTGCCGCTGTTGACAGGCGACCCAGCAGGCGTAGCACAGGTCCACCGTTGAATGGGTGAAGCCGTCTACGCAGGCGATGCGGCGTTCCACAAGGATCCCGCAATCGGCACAGGGCCCGCCAATCCGTATGTGTTCAGTATTGATTTCTTGTACCAGCATAATCCACCGCCTTCGTGTTCGGACGCACCCGTCGATTACAGCAGGACGACATGAAGGTATTGCGTGGTGTGGCTCCCAAAAGGCTTTTCCACCAGCGTTCGGCCAAGGAACGCCGATCCGCATTCCGAAGTTCCCACTGCATTTCTTGCACGCGGCCCTGAAGCGAGTCGATCGTCCGTTCGAGGTTCGTGAGTCGTTCTTTGGTCACTCCCATATAATAGTCCTCCTTCTGATCTCCTAAACGGCGCAATGTCGAATCACGCCGATTACGATCCCTTCGATATGAAATTCTTCGCCAGGCTGTACGATGATCGGCTGCATGGCCGGATTCGCCGGATGAAGTTCAACGTGCCCGCTCTTCTTGAAATAGGTTTTCACCGTGGCTTCCCCGTTGACCAGGGCGACGATGGTTTGGCCGTTCTGTGCCGTGTCTTGCTTGCGAACCACGATGAGATCCTGGGGAAGAATCCCGTCGTCCTTCATCGACTCCCCTTTGACGCGCAGCGCGAATGTCTTTCCGCCCTGAAGCATGCTCGGAGGCACATCGATGAGTTCCGACTGCTGTACCGGCTCGATGGGGAGACCTGCCGCCACGACACCGGCCATGGGAATTTCAGACGGCCGGCTCAGCCGGTCGACGGCCATCTTCACGATGCCGGGAATCCGGCGCATGCCTGCTTCGTACCGGGCGATCGACACTCGAGTCGTACGCAACGCGTCAGCAAGCTGTTGCTGCGTCAGCCCCAACTGTTCACGGATGCGTTTGAGATCTCCCGGCTTCATTGTAGCCAATGGTTACACACGCTTCATTCACTTGTCAAGCGTGATTTTTGACCGCCAGATGGCCTGTCAGAACCACTGTCTCCATAAGGGTCTGTGCATAACTCGCTGCGAAACACCAGTGCCAGGTAAGCAATCCGCCGTCACCGGCAAAAAACCCCGCGCCAGCATTACGAATGAGTGGCTGATCCGCTTTTCCTCGAAAGAACCACTAGATGTGGTAGCCTCGGCAGGCGGTTACCTATGCCCAAAATATAGGCAATGAGGTCAGTTCAGGGATGAAATGCAGGATTCCGAGAGAGGCTCTCTGTTTTACGCACAGGCTTATCCACAGAAGCTGGGGAGACCCCTAGGGTGCGCCGGCCGCTGGCTCGTCCGCCCGCCTTAAGATCATTGTCGTCTCCTCGTGGCATACGCTCATTCCAATGCTGCAATTGACGCTCATCGTCTTTTTCGCCACGACATCGGAATTGACCACCTGAGTCCAACCTCCCATGTCGTAGCCTTTCTTATTCCAGTTGAATGTCTGATAGCGAGTGAAGTTGAAGGCTCCGCTCCAGCCCCCGCCTTTCGTCGTGCTATGTGCCTCACCGCCCCCTTGCACGCCTTGCGTCGCAAATAACTCTCTGAGTTTTTCGGGCGTATTGCCGCTGGTGCAGTGGGTCTCGGCCACCTCCCCCGATTGCCCAGGAAGAATCGTCAGGTTCACGGCGAATGGCTCCGGGTCACTGCTGATCGAACCTGCGTTCACGTGAAAGCTTGTCGTGCCCGTGCCCTGTATGCGGATTTCGCATTGAGCCGGCTGAGTTTTTGTGCGAGTTACATACTGCATCACGCCTTCACCGACCCATTCGCCGTCGTCCCTGCGCTGAAGCGGTACCGTTGCCTCCACATGGGCATCGAACCCATTCGAACTCATGAACATGCCAAACTGCGGGTTCACCACATTCAACGGCTCCTGAACAATGTGCGACGTGAATTCAAGCACGTACCCCGAGGGCATCAACTCCCATTCCCCGTCCGCGGCTTTTGCGACGCCCGCGCGGGAAACCGCGTGCACCAAAAAACCGCTGCGTGGAACCCGGGTTCCCGGCGCTCGATAGGTAAACGTGGCAGGCGTGCCGCGTTCGGACTTCTCCTCCCGCGGAGTCACGTTCCCGTTTCCTTCCCGTGGCCTCTCGCTCGCCTCCTTGAATTTCGCCGGCACCACTGCCTGTGCCTTCTTGGTGCGTAGTTGCGTCTTCACTTGGTACGTTCTGCTTGCCGCAAATCTTTGCGTCTTTGTCGCCGGCGTAAACACGATCTCCACACACGTGTTCGGGTTGTTCCAGTACGTTTGAGCTGTGAAATACTCTGGACCCGAGAAATAGGCCATCAGCGCCGTAAGCGTGCCGAGCAGTTGCGCGTCTTTGGCCTCCCCCTCTCCCTCAGAAAAGCCCGACACATTAATGACTCTTAGTTCTTCGGGAAGACCCGTTCGCTGATCGAGGGTAAAGTAGCCATTGTCTCTGTAGAGCTGGGAATAGGCCGGAAGTTCCGTCCCGATATGTTGGAGGGTAACTGCCACGTCAAAATTCACCCGTGTGATCTTCGCCTCATCGTCGACCTCCCCCTTGAGCGTAGCCACGACGTGCCGACGATACAGTACCACCTGTCCCATTGCTCGCCGACTCATGACGAAGGACCATTCAAACGTCCCGTCTACGATTCCCTTCAGATCAGGCCCCTCGAGGTGTGGGCACCGCTTCGCCTTCGGCGCAATGACCATTTCATAGCTTTCGTACACCCCTTCCATGCGTGGCGGCCTGCCAATCCGCGTCATGGTGTCCGTGGTCTTGTACCCGACCCAGTCCGGAGGGGCATCCTCCGTGCGCATTGGAGGTTTGTTGATATCGTAGTCATCCTGTGACGTATCAGGGATTCCGGCCTGCGCGAAGAGAAGAGACTGGCCAGAGGACCCGCGAGTCAGCACCAGGAAAGGCAGCTCCAAGAGGCCGCTTCTCTTCTGCGGACGTACGGGTATCGGACATTCCGCCGCTGCCGGACCGAGTGAATGTTTGAGGCCTTCGGCCAATTGCTCATCCATTCTACGTGCAACGCCGTCAGCGTCGGGACCAAAGGCTTTGCTCAGTGCCGTCCCTTCGTTGCCCTTGTAAAGCTGTGTACTGCCAAGAGCCGGCACGAGTTTCGCCAGGGCTTCGCATGGATGGTTGGCTCCTTTGAACACCTGTAGCCAGTCTTGGTTGAACGGCACTTTTTTCCATTCACTTCGATTCGCCGCTCGTTCAAGTTCTTGGAGCTTAGACTCAAGCGAGTGGAGTTCCGCTGGTCTTGCTGGGTTCGTCGGTCGTGAGGGTATGGCAGCTGTCGCCGGCGATGTGTAGACTTTCTTCGGATCGTACTCTGCTGGATTTGACGACGGCAGGTGCTTGTCATCGCCTCCGCAGCCTCCAGCGACCAGCAGGACGAGAAGAAAGGACGTGCGGATGTGCATCGGTGGCTCTCCCTCGTGGGACAGCGTTGAAGTGGCCGCCATGCTAGCCGACCGCCTTTCATTCTTCAATCACCGGCATTGGGCCACCCGTTGCTATTTCGTACCTGGCCGCCTACAATCCGTCCCGCTGACGAGGTTGCAATGCTTTTCTTTCTAACGTTCCTATTCGCCGCACTTCCCCTCGCCGCCTATGCCGGCAACATCAAAGACACCGATCTGATTACGAGCAACACGTTTTTTCTGCCGCCGAGTCAGGAAAGGACCGTCTTCATTCAGGCCCGCAACTCGTCCGATAACCAAGGCGTTTCGTTTCATGACCTGGGCCCACGCTTGATTGCGAAAGGCTATCAGATCATCGACGACCCCGGCACTGCACACTACGTCGTGCTCGCCAACATCGTCTATTGCAACATCACCAAACCGGAGATGCCCGTGGAAAGCATCGTGGCAAGCGGCTATGGGAGCGGAATCGGCTCGTCGATGATGAGCGGGCTGCACAGCCTGACCGGCATGGCCAGCATGGCCGGCCCTCAAGGAGCCTTGGCCGGCACCGCCGCATCCCTGGGACTGGGCGCAATCGAGGGCATCGGCAGTCTGTTCAGTTCGTCCTCTTCGGCTCCCAAGATGCCCGACGATGTGAACTACGCGTGCGTGGCAGACGTTCAAATCACCGAACAGGCCGCCGCATCGATGCCCACCGGGATGAAAGCCGGCACGGGTCAGCAGACCGGCGTATATCAGGCGAGAATCGCAGCGGATGTCCATCAGAAGAAACTCAATGAAGAAGAAGCCACTCCTTTGCTGCAACAGAAATTGAGCGCCGCCGTTGCGGGGAACTTCTAATGCCGTGAGGCGTGAAGCCGGTATCTCGCATAGCGACATACCGGCTTCAAAGAGGAGAGGTTTCTTGTTCTTACGCGTCATACATCACCTGTCACTCGTCACGTGCCTGTTGCTGCTGAATGCAGGTTGCTCGAACGTGATTCGTTCAGGCCTGATGAACAGCAACACCGTGTTCCTCGATCCGAACACCAATCGCACGGCCTATCTGCAATTGCGGAACGTCTCCGAGAACCAACGACTGTCCTTGAACGGCGTGGAACAAAAGCTGACCGCCAAGGGCTATCGGATCGAGCACCTGCCCGAGCAGGCCAATTATTGGATTCAAGCCAAGGTGATTTATTGTCATAAGGCCGCCGACGGCGTCTCACCGGAGAGCGTGGCCAAATCCGGACCGGGCGCGGGAATCAGCAGCGGCGGGACTCCTATGGTATCTGCCACAGATCCGGTGAGTGGTGGCTTCATGAGGGGAATGGCCGGCATGCCGGACATGAACGCGATGATGCGCATGGCCATGGCGGGCGGAGGAGGCGGCTTTCCCGGAATGCAGTCGCCGCCGAAGGAAGAAGGCGTGACGTACCTTTGCGTGGCCGATGTGCAAATTACCGATCGGAAAATGGGGAAGACTGTCGGTCAGCCGATAGGAAACCAACAGGCGTCCGAGCCGAAGGCCCAGCAGATGCGAATGGTCGGGCACGTGAGGCAAAAAGACTTGGACATTCCTGAAGCCACGCCGATCATTCAGGAAAAGATCGCCACAGGGATTGCGGGACTGTTTTAACGAGAGAGTGTCCTGCTCTTCTTCATGAAGAGCGCGGCACAAGATGCACGGCGCCCGCCTTGATCGCCACGACAATTGGCGCGCCAGGCTCCAAATGCAGTTCTTCGCGGGCACCGCGCGTGACCATGGCGACGAGTGAGAAGCCGCAGTCGATTTTCACATGCACCATCACTCCATGATCGAGGATTTCGCTGACCTTTCCGTTCAGATGGTTTCTTGCGCTGGTCAGTCCGGTGCCCGCCTGCTCCAACACGACGTCTTCGGCGCGTATGCACACAAAGACCGGAGAGCCGATCTCATAGCCTCCCAACCCTTTGAGCAGAGTGCCGTTGACTCGAACCGTCGACAAGCCGTTGAGCTCTTCGACGACCTGGCCCTCGATGACCGTTTCGACGCCGACGATCTGGGCAACCGCCGCATCGGCCGGCCGGCAAAACACGTCCTGAGGCCGCCCCACCTGTAGGACGCGCCCCTCTCCCATCACCGCGACCACGTCACCCAAGGTGAGAGTTTCAGCCCAATCATGCGTGACGACGATGGACGGTAACGCGAGGCGCTTCAGCAATGCGCGAACCTCTCCTCTCAGCTGCAGCCGGGTGGGAACGTCCAGCGCTGAAAGCGGTTCATCCAGCAGGAGCAGCTGCGGCCGCGGGGCCACCGCCCTGGCGAGAGCCACTCGCTGTTGCTGTCCGCCCGAAAGTTCTCTCGGCTTGGCGGACTCGAAGCCGTGCAATTGGAAGAGGTCCAGCATTTCATCGACACGCTTCTTCCGCTGCGGTGCCGTGAGCGCTCCCAATCCATACGCGATGTTTCCCGCCACCGTGTGGGTGGGAAATAAGGCATAGTCCTGCGCCATGTAACCGATTTGTCGCTGTTGCGGTGCCACACGTATTCCCGCGCTCGTGTCGAGCCAGGTTCTCGAAATGAAACGGATGCTGCCCCGTTCCGGCCATTCGAGCCCGGCGATGCACCGCAACACGGTGGTTTTGCCGGAGCCTGAGGGACCGAACAAGACAAGCGCGGTGGCTTGCTCGAGCCGATAATTGAGCACGGCGCTGATGGGTGCGCGCCCGGGGAACGTCTTGGTGATGTCGATCGCTACTTCTGCGGCCATACCGCCCAGACTTTGCGATTCATCGCGTAGATGAACAGTAAGACGGCGTAGGATATCACGAGAAGGAATAAGGCCGTATTCGCCGCAGTTCCGTAATTGAGCGCCTGCACCTCATCATAGATGTCGATGGAAATCGTCCGAGTCACGCCTTCGATGTTTCCACCCACCATCAAGACGACCCCGAATTCACCCAGGGTATGCGCAAAGCTCAACACCGCGCCCGTAATCAGGCCGGCCGCTGAAAGCGGCACGATCAGCTTGAAGAACGTCTTGGCTTTCGA
>DATELB010000204.1:0-16905 GCA_035277085.1 Nitrospira sp.
ACAGGTCTCGCCCGTGCTCGACAAAGTTACGGATGGCCGCCCGAAGGTCCATAGCCTCACACTACGCTCTGCGGATTCCCTCGCAAAAGTAGGGAAAACCCACAAAGGGGCCATGGTAGCCGCCTAGGAGGGTGGTTGAAATGCGATCGATGGTGACTTCTGACCGCGCTTCCGCGTGTATGACCTGAGGCGTACCTTTGCCTCGTTGTTGCTATCAGCCAATGTGCCTCTCCTGTACGTCAGCAAGCAGGTAGGCCACAATAAGCCGACTATCACGCTTAAATACTATGCTCGTTGGATCGCCATGGGGCAGGTACACCGTGTCAATGGTTTGGATGGCGGTAACCCGTAATAACACCAGCAACCACTTCTCACGAAGCAGCTGCTCGTAGTCTCGCCTAACTGTCTGATGTGTTTGGTGGGCCGTGTAGGGGTCGAACCTACGGCCCGCTGATTAAGAGTCAGCTGCTCTACCAACTGAGCTAACGGCCCACCGGGTATTAAGTTGTCAGTACATCTGGGGGGATGATCCGCGGGCACCAACCTCGACTCTTGAGTCAGCCCGCGGTACTAGCAAGTTCGGTTTGGTGCGCCTGACAGGATTTGAACCTGTGGCCCTCAGCTCCGGAGGCTGATGCTCTATCCAGCTGAGCTACAGGCGCTCCTGTGACCAAGGACCGTCACATTAGCACAGCGTTTTGCAATCTGTCCACCGCCTTGGGAGCCTGAACGGTCCGCCGGAGGTCTAAATGAGTGAACGGTCTTTTGTTCCGCGCCCCGCTTTCCGTAGCTCGTACAAATGCACGGCACCGCGCACCTTTTCCAGCACCATATCGTTCGTCGCAGGCTTCCGAAGCCAATCACCCACGCCCTGTTGTGCCGTGGCGTCAAGGAACTTCGCCGGGGCTGCCCCGCTCACGACCACAATCGGAATCATGGGATGTCGCGCGTGGAGGTGCGCGATGACGGACGGTCCATCCATCCCAGGCATTTCGAGGTCGCAGAGGATGGCGGCAACGCCGGCAGCCGCGTCGCTCTGGCTCATCAACTCGATCGCAGCCTGTCCACTCTCGGCCTCGAGGGGCTGATACCCCGCCCTTTTGAGTACCAACTGCAAGGCAGTGCGGACGTCCGGATCGTCATCGATGATCAGAATTGAATACGGTGCCATGGTTCCTTTCTGGGTTGACGGAGACAAACCCGTAAGGGAGCAAAATTTCTTCGCCTTGGATGGCCACTTCCGGCAGCATGGCCAGTTCAGCGGACTCCTGACGGGCCAGCGCTTCCTCTTCTGACGCGAATGAGTCCGGCAGTCGGACAATCGGCAGGAACGTCTGGACGGCGCAAGCGCCGTTCATGATGCCGTCGTCGCGCGTCGGAACGCCCATTGAGCGGCAGGCGAGCGGACGGTACCCATAGAGCGAACACTGCTCATTGTCGTCCAGGGCGGGGCAGCGAGCGTCGTGAAAGGCGTCTGCGACGCGGTCGATGTCGGCGTCGGACCAGCCCTCAAGCGATGGCGAAGATTTCAACGCCGGATACGCCGATTCGACCGCAGCGATCTGCTGAGCCGCTCGTGTCGCGATACGGGTGCGATCGCTGTCGGGCAGACGGGCCAGGCCCTCCTGCAAGAGACGAGCATCGAGACGTGTGACCGGAAACATCCCGATGCAACAGCGTGCGCAGCCCGCGCGGCAGGGGAGTTGGCCCAAGAGTGCGGCATTGGCCCGACGGAACCAGTCGTCGGTTTTCTTGGCAAGTGTCGTGACGTGCGGAGATCTGGGGGGCGGCATGCCCCTTTTACTCCTCGGGAGCCGTTGCGGACATGTCCACGATCAGCGTGCCTTTGGGCGAATAAAAGCCCTGGCCGTCAACCTGCACGATGCCGTCGCAATTCTCCTGGTAAAACTCCAGGATCCAGCCATTGAAGTCGTAGCCTTCGTCCGTGATGTCAGTGGGGTCGAGTCTCGTCAGCAGGATGAATCGGGCCTTTCTCAGCTGATCGGCCACCAGTGAGGCTTCCACGTCATCGTAAGAAGTCAACGCCTCGAGGAACTGCCCTTTTTCCTGTTCGAACGCGTCGTGATAGGTGCCCCGGTCGCGGAAGCAAAATACAGATACCGGTTTCCTCGCCCGGTCGTACTGCAGGGTCACATGCACCCACGCCCACTCGTCGAGGGCCTCCTCTTTTATGTCCGAGGGCAGGATAGGAAGCTGGCCGCGGGACTTCAAAAAGTCGATCATCAAGCGGAGCGGGGAAGGATTTTCCTTCTGGCAGAAGACCCGCGAGTAGATAAATTTTTCCGCAGGAGTTCCGGTGGGTTGCGCTGCCGCAGGAAGAATGGGAAGCTGCTTGCCCATAAAAAATCCTCAATACATCGAGTGCCGGCCCTCTATTTTGCCGACAACTTTTTAGTACTCTACGCTGCTTGGTCTCGAAACTGCAAGCCTCGCCGGAGGCGAATCCCTACGCCTGGAGCGTGTTTTTCGGTTGACAGGCCCTGAGCGCTTGGATAGACTCCCGCAGGTTTTTGGCTGGGCAATCTCATCACGGTCTCTTTGACGAGTCACTTCATCGCCGAAGTCTCCACTGAGAGGCAGCAGTTCGCAGTTCACCTTATTTTGTTTCAAGGAGGGTTTCTCGCATGGCTAAATCAATGACCAAGTCGCAGATCGCCGACCACGTGGCTCAAAAGGCAGGCTTGACCAAGAAAGCGGCCGTCCAGTTGCTGGACGATTTCGCCGCCCTGGCCTATCGGGAGGCGAAGAACGTGTTTGTGGTTCCGGGCATTGGCAAGCTTGTGCTGGCAAATCGGAAAGCCCGGATGGGCCGCAATCCTCAAACCGGCGAAGCGATCAAGATTCCGGCCAAACGCGTGGTCAAATTTCGCGTGTCGAAGGCTGCCAAAGACGCCATCCTCGGCAATAAGAAGTAATCATTTCGACAGGGCCCGCGCCGCGAAGCACTCACAGCTTTCCGCCTCGTACTCTTTATGATCAGGGCCGGCTCCCCCCATAGGGGCGCCGGCCCTTCTCATTAGCAGAGTGTTGAAAAAGGCGCCATCTCACCCGGCCCACCCTCGCGGCGTCTCGGCGGCGCGGGGAGGGTGGGTGAGAAAGAAGGCTTTTTTGAATGCTCTGCGCGAACCAGGCTAGGTGTGGCTGGGGCCCAGGCCGCTGCCGCCGAACCCGTCGTGGCCGACCAGGCGGATGGCATCGCCGTCATGGACCAGCGAATCGTCGCTCGCGATCTTTTTGTTGATCGTGACCAGCACCTTTTTTTCACGAATCAACTGCAGTAAATGGCGCAGTTGCACGCCCTGGCGCTGGATGACCTGCCGGACCGTCATCGGTGAAGGTACTTCACAGGCGAGATCGCGTTCGCCGTCCACTGTTTGAAGCTGGCCCATGAGGGAAATGGTCACCATGCGCTCACCGCGGTTCGATTCGTGTTGATCAGTTGACTCGGTCTGGCGGGGCCGACGATAATGCCACCGCATGCCGCAATTGGACGTTCACAATCCCGGAATGCCGGATCTACAGTTCGTGCTGTTCGTGTCGGCGCTGTGCACCTCGAACCTCGAGCATATCAACGTGCCGCCGGCGGTTCGTACAAACATTTTCGACCGCTGCTGGGCATTGGTCAACACCGAGCCGCCGCCTGCCGATCCCACCCAGCGGGTGCTCGACTTGCGGCGGGGCACCGATCTGACCCTCGAAGCCTGCGTATCCACGATCCGGTCGCTGCTGGCGGAGGCCGGGATTACGCGCCTGGTGTGGGACCACCCCGTTAGCGATCCAACGCGCGAAAGTTCTCCTGCCGCCAAGCCCCTGATCGATCGCCTGGGTCGATTGTACCCCGAGCGTCCGGACGTCGTCGATCCTCCGGCACCGCCGTCGGACGGGCATTCAAGCGGATAACTGCCGGAAGGATCCGACGGACGTGAAGGTCACTGCGCTCGACATCCCCGGCGTACTCTTGATCGAACCTGATGTATTCCGCGATCAGCGCGGGCTGTTCTGTGAAACCTATCACAGCCGGCGCTATGCCGAGGCCGGCCTGTCCGAGCGGTTCGTCCAAGATAATTTTTCGCGGTCCGTCCGGGGAACGCTTCGCGGCCTTCATTACCAGGAGCCGCATGGGCAGGGGAAACTGGTGACGGTGGTCGAAGGCGCGGTTTATGACGTCGTCGTCGACATCCGTAAAGGCTCCCCTATGTTTGGGCGGTGGCATGGAGTCGAGCTCTCCGCGGACAATTATCGACAACTGTACATTCCCGCCGGTTGTGCGCACGGATTCTGCGTGACCAGCGCACAGGCAGCGTTCTTCTACAAGTGCACCGAGTGGTATTCGCCCCCGGACGAACGCGGCATCATCTGGAACGACCCCGCGCTCGCGATCGCTTGGCCGGTGGAGACGCCGCTCCTGTCGCCCAAGGATCAAGCGTACGGGACGCTCGCGGCCATGGACGCGGAATTGCCCCGGTATCGGCCCTCGACCGGTTGATCCCATGACGAACAGTGGGCTATCTTATAACCCTTAAAAATCGTCATCCAAGCAGTCCCGAGCCCAACAGGAGGTTTCGATGAGCAAGAGTTTGAAGGGCACCAAGAGTCATGAGAATCTCAAGGGCGCCTTTGCGGGCGAATCGCAGGCCAACCGCCGGTATCTGTACTTCGCGAGGCGTGCCGACATCGAGGGCTATCCGGACGTCGGCGGATTGTTCCGCGACACTTCGGAAGCGGAGACCGGGCATGCGTTCGGTCACCTGGACTTTCTCAAAGAGGTCGGGGACCCGGCGACGGGCGTGCCGATCGGCAATACGGAAGCCAACTTGAAGTCGGCCATCGAGGGCGAAACGTACGAGTACACGCAGATGTATCCCGGCATGGCCAAGACGGCGCGCGATGAAGGCTTCGCTGAACTGGCCGAGTGGTTTGAGACGTTGGCCAAAGCCGAACGCTCGCATGCCAACCGCTTTCAAAAAGGGCTCGATAGTCTGAAAAGCTGATCGTCGAGTCGGCACGCTGGCGGAGGGTGGACTGGATTCGGACATTCAGCCCACCCTTCGTGTTTCATGGCAGGAGATGAGATGAGAGGGCTGTCCCTGACCCAACCCGTCGATCCCGCGCAGCTGGACAAAGAAACCCTGCGCATTTACGAGATTTGCGACGGGTGCCGCCGCTGCTTCAATTTGTGCCCCTCGTTCAACACGCTGCTCAACGGGATCGACCGCTACGAAGGAGACGTCGCGAAGCTGACGGCGGACGATCATAGCCGCATCGTGGATGAATGCTACTACTGCAAGCTTTGCTTCAATCACTGTCCGTATACGCCGCCTCACCAGTTCGAGATCGATTTCCCTCATTTGATGATTTTGAAGAAACGGCAGCTCGCCTCCCAGCGCGGCGTGAGCTGGCGCGACCGCTGGCTCATGGCGACGGACCTGATCGGCAGGCTGGCCAGCCTGGCCGCCGGACCGTTCAACTGGCTCATGAAACGTTCGATCGCGAGGCGCCTGGGCCAGGCGGTGGCCGGCGTGCACCGCGACCGGAACATTCTTCCCTTTTCCGGAGAAACATTTCCTCGCTGGTTCGCCAGACGCCCGCGGCCTACAGGGGCGAATGCGCCGCACAAGAAGGTCGCCTTGTTCTCGAGTTGTCTCGTGAATTATCAGGCGACGGACATCGGCAAGGCCGCCGTCCAGGTCTTGGAAAAAAACGGAGTGGAGGTCGCTCTGCCCGACCAGCGGTGCTGCGGCATGCCCGCATTCGATGCCGGCGATCTCGACACGATTCGGCAGGCCATCGGCGCCAATGTCGCTTCCCTCCATGCGTGGGTCACCCGAGGCTACGACGTGGTGGTCCCTACGGCCAGCTGCAGCTTGATGCTGAAACGCGAATATCCGGAGCTGCGCCCGGATGAGCCGACGAAAGCCGTCGCACGCAGCACCTACGACATCTGCGAATATCTGATGAAAATGAAGAAAGACGGACAGCTGCGCATGGACTTCGTCAAGACGCCGGGTCGGGTGGCATACCAGATCCCCTGTCATCTTCGGGACCAAAACATCGGTTTCAAGTCGAAAGAGCTGATGGAATGCGCCGGGGCTCAAGTCGAGGTGATCGAAAAGTGTTCGGGGCATGACGGAGCTTGGTCGGCCAAGACCGAGTTTTTCGAGTTGTCCATGCAGATCGCCGAAAAAGCCGTGCGGGCCATTCGGCAGCAGCCGGCCGATCTGGTGGCGACGGACTGTCCACTGGCGGGCTTGCAGCTCGACCAAGCCGGCGCATCGGCGCATGTCGGCGGGAAGGCGGCGCTCCATCCGATCCAGGTCGTTCGCGACGCGTACGGATTGCCGAAATGAACGTCTTGACCCCCGACGATGTTCTGCCGCTTGATGAGTATGAGCCACAACGCGAGGCGTATCGTTCGCGCATCATCGCATTGAAGCAGCGACGACGCGTGTCGCTCGGCCCGCTCATGACGCTGGTGTTCGAGAACCGCGAGACGTTGCGGTTCCAGGTGCAGGAAATGATCCGGGCCGAACGCATTCTGGAGCCTTCCAAGGTGCAGGATGAACTGGACGTGTACAATGAACTGTTGCCGACGCCAGAGGAATTGAGCGCAACTCTGCTCATCGAGATTACCGAAGCGGCGAGCATGAAGGAATGGCTCGACCGGTTCATGGGGCTGGATCGCGGGCGAACGGTGGCCATCGCGGCCGGGGGCGAAACCGCTTTTGGTGAATTCGAAGGAGGCCACAGCCACGAGACAAAAATCAGCGCCGTTCACTTCGTTCGTTTTCGCCCGAACGAAGTCATGAGACGCGCGTTTGCCGACCTCCGACAACCGGTGTCGCTGATGGTGAACCATAACGGCTACGAGCAGACGGTGCCCGTGCCAGGCACCCTTCGTGAAGAATGGCTTTCAGACCTGCGCGCCTAAACGTATTGCCCGGAATGTGACGCGATGGCCCCTGTCCTGCTTACGAAACGGATCGAATTCGCGGCCGCCCATCGGTATTACAAGGCCGAGTGGGACGAGGCGAAGAACCGCTCCGTCTTCGGACGCTGTTATAACCCCCCCGCCCACGGCCATAACTATCTGCTCGAAGTCACGGTATCCGGCGAAGTCGATCGCAACACCGGCATGGTCATCAACCTGTTTGATCTGAAGCGCGTGCTGCTCGGGGTCCTGGAAGAATTCGATCACAAGAACCTCAATCTCGACATGCCATACTTTGTCGACTGCATTCCCACCTCCGAAAACCTGGCCCGCGTGCTGTGGACCAAGCTTGTCGACCAGAAGGATATCGGCGTTCTGCATGCGATCCGGCTCTACGAAGACGAGGACTTGTACGCGGATGTGACGGCGACCGGCGGCCTTGGCAGCGCCAGTGTGACGAAGCGGTATTCGTTTGTCGCCGGTCAGGAAGGGGGCCGGGAATGGGATTGCTTCGTCACTGTGCATGGAACCATCGATCCGATCACCGGCATGGTGACGGATCTCGGTGCGCTCGACCGCTGTGTGCACGAGACGATGCTGCCTCGTTTCCCGCCAGGAGATCTGCGAGAGGCGGTGGATGGAGATGCTGTGACCGGCGAGGATCTCGCACGAGAAATCTGGCACGCTCTCGTCCCGCGGATCACATCCGGGCGCCTGTCGCGCCTTCACCTCGTCCACTCGCGAGATCTGTCGTTCGACTATTACGGCTGACCGCTCTTTCCGGGGAGGCTCCCATGATACGCCTGTGTTCCATCCTCACGGCCGGTCTGCTGTTATGGACGTCGGCTCTCATGGCCGGGGGCGACGAGGAGGCGATCGAACGCGTGCTTCTGGCGGAGGCGAAATCCTCGGCAACCTTCGTGGAATCGCGAGACAAGCAGGCCGTGCTCAAGCTGTATACATCCGATTACAGCGGCGTGGAGGACGGGGAGGCGGAAAGTCGCGACAGTATCGAGCGATGGCTGTCGGAGTATGGATCAGCGCTCGAGCAGGGAAGCCGCGTGCACTTTCTCGGTGCGGTCTCGAATCTCAACACGCATATCTCGGGCTCGACGGCGTGGTCCACGTATGATTACGTGTTCCAGGCTATTAAGAACGGCGAGTTCGATGCGCAAGACCAGGGCAAATGCACCAGCATCCTTCGCAAAGAAAGCGCCGGGTGGCTCATTCGACATCAGCATTGCTCGAAGACGAAACCGCAAGGCATGGAGCGGTAAAGCCACGATCCAGAGTGTGCTGTAGGCCACCTCCGACAATCCTTCACAGCTCCCCCCGTTCACAATTTCATACAGTTCTCCTCGCCTAACAAAAAAAGCAGACCTTCTACAACCGCTTACGCACCGCCGGTTCTCTCGTCGGAGAAGCGGCATGCCTTGTGCTCAGACGGAGACTGCCTTGAGGAAAAAGCGGTGCATGGACATCGCTGTCACGACAAGGAGGTCTCTATGTCTCTTCCCTCCCACCAACGCGTCGTGCTGATCGTCACGGTCATCAGTCTCGCCGCGATGGCGAGTGCGAACAACGTGCTCTCACAACTCGGAGCGTTCACCGCCCAAGATCCGGGCGTACGCATGGGAGGCGCGGGCGCAGGCGGCATGTTGCCAAATCTCTCGAATCTCGAACAACAAGTGTTCGGCATTGGGAAAGAGGCATTCGAAGAAGTCGCGTCCGTGCAGGGCACGATTCCCGACACGGAGGCCGGCCTCGGTCCGCGTTTTAACTTGGACAGTTGCGCCGGGTGCCACGCGCACCCGGCTATAGGCGGGAGCAGCCCTTCGATAAATCCGCAGCCGGACGTTGCGAAAAAAGCGGGAGCACTCAACGAAGTGCCTTCATTTATTCAGAAAGACGGACCGATCCGGGAAGTGCGGTTCAAATTCAATCCGGATGGAAGTCCCGATGGCGGCGTTCACGCGCTCTTCACGATCACCGGCCGTTCGGACGCGCCGGGATGCTTTCTCACCCAGCCGGATTTTCGCTCGGCAGTGGCCGCGAAGAACGTGGTGTTCAGGATTCCAACCCCGCTCTTCGGGGCCGGATTGATCGAAGCCATCGATGACGACACGATCCTGGCCAACATGCGGGCGATGAATAGCACCAAGCAATCGTTGGGCATCGGAGGGCGAGTCAACAGCACCTCCGGACGGCCGAACACGAGCGGCAACGACGGCACGGTGACCCGCTTCGGATGGAAAGCCCAGAACAAATCGCTCGAGATGTTTTCCGGCGAGGCCTACAACGTCGAGCAAGGCGTGACGAGCGATCTTTTTCCGCACGAGCGGGATGAAGCGCCTGGCTGTCGCTACAACGGGACGCCCGAAAGCCAGACCAACTTTGGAGAGAATCGTCCTTTGAACGTACCCAGCGACGTGGTGAAGTTCGCCGCGTTCATGCGCATGTTGGCTGCGCCGACGCCGGCGCCCGATACCGACAGCATCATCCGCGGCCGAAAGCTCTTCAATGACGTCGGCTGCGCCCTCTGCCACACTCCGACGCTCCATACCGGGAAATCAGCCATACCCGCCTTACGGAATAAAGACGCGAATCTCTATTCCGACCTCGTCCTGCATGCGATGGGACCGGGGCTGGCAGACGACGTCGGACAAGGAAACGCCCGCGGCGACGAGTTCCGTACAGCGCCGTTATGGGGCCTAGGAAAGAGGACATTCTTTCTTCACGATGGGCGGACGAAGGACCTGCTCGAAGCGATCAGAGCCCATGCAAGCGCCGCAAGCGGAACCTACCCGGCTTCGGAGGCCAACCAGGTGACGGCGCGATTCAACGGTCTGACGGAAATCGATAAACAGCAGGTGCTCAATTTTCTGAGATCGCTGTAGAGCGAGGCTGCGCCGGAGCGCGGTCGCTCTTATTTGAGCAGATAATCCGAAATGAGGGCGGCCAACTCGGAGTGGTCGACGACCCCTTCGCGACTCAACAGCAGTTTGCCGTTAGCGTAGAAATGGGTCGTGGGATAGGTCTCAAAGGTGTGGGCCTTCTTGATCTCGCGACACCGGCCCGGCACATGCATCTTGGCCTTGCCCACCTTGATGGTCGGAAATTTGGCCGCGGCATCCTCGAGGATGGGATCGTACGTTTTGCAGGGCTCACAGGTGGCTAGTCCGTAGGCCACTACGGCGCCGGAACTGTCCGTGAACTCCTTGTAATTGGCGTCGCTGACGTCTTCGACAATTCCAGACATCGGTAGAATCGAAGGAGGACTGAGAAGCCGGTGTTCTCCCGGCTCCCAGTCCTCCACGAGGTTAATTGAGTTTCGAGAGTGCCGTGAGGATTTCCTTGTCGTCGCGCGCCACCTTGATTTCCTGAACCTTGACGTAGGCGACCTTGCCGTTCTTGTCGACGATCACCGTCGCGCGCTTCGAGCAGTTCAACGGCTCGAAATAGAGCCCGTAGGCCTTCGCCGTGGTCCGGTGCACATCGGACAGCAGGCGATGCTTGAGATCCATGGAATCCGCCCAAGCCTTGTGCGAGAAAAAGCTGTCGCAGCTGACGCCGAAGAGCTCGGCGTTCGCATTTTGGAACTTCGGAAAGTCGTCGGTCAGGCACTTGTTCTCCCCCTGGCACACCGGACTCCAATCCAGCGGGTAAAAGCAGAGGACGACGTTCTTCTTCCCGCGGTACTCGCTGAGCTTGACGTCCTTTTGATCCTGATCCTTGAGGTTGAAGTCGGGGGCGGTATCGCCCACTTTAATTTCCGGGGCTACGTCACTCATCACTGCTCCTCCTTCGCAGGGTTAAAGCCGGTTTTAGGCAAGGTTAAGAAACCGTAGATTTTGTACCGTGCGGCTGAAAAGGTTGTCAACGGTCCGGAAGACCTATGATTTTCCGTAGGTTGGTCTTGGCCGCGGTCTAGTTCAGGGCCGATTGGACAGGTTGTCCAATCGGCCGGACCCTTAGGACTTCAAAGGCTTGTAATCGTTCTCAGTTTTATTGGGTCCAATGGGTCCGCTTCTTGAGTACGCCCTCGTCGCCGACAACTGACAGTGTCACGGTGAAACGCACGACTAACTTCGCTTCGCATGGTGTCTCTTGTCCTGTTGTCTGGCAGTGCTGTTCGCCGCCGCTCACAAGGGGGAAACGTTGGAAGACCATCGCGAACATGATTTTGATCTGTCCAAAGGTGTCTACCTCTACAATCACGATGTGCCAACCGCACCGCGAACGCAGCGGTTTGAATAAGCGGGTCGCCTATCGGATGCCTCAAGAACTCTGCAGCTCCCGGAAGCCCAGCATGCGCCCTCCAGGAGCAGCCGTGCGGTGATTGGTAATCGTAATCGTTCGGCTCAAGAGGGGCAGCGTGAACGAGGCCCCGACCTTGAGTGATTGGCCGAGCCGGATGATCTCCTGAACCGACTCGTTGAGAAGATCCTTGGCGGCGCGATCCGGAACTCCTTGTGGGACAAACGTCTCCAACTCGTCATAGCCGAATTTGGAGAGGCCGAGCGTATAACACCACACCACGCCCGGCTTGGCCTGATCGTCCTGTCCAATGATCACATGATCATCGGACAGAAAGCCGTCCAGGCTCCGGTCCTGCCAATCCGATGGATTCAGGTACTGCTGGGTCGTAATGTCGTAGGCAGTCCCCTGCGTCAAAAGCGTCAAACCTCTCGCAAGGCGAGCCGCCAGCAGCAGCGTATCCGGCATCTCCCGCGGCGGCACCACGGAGGGAGCGATGGCACCGATCTGGTCGTGCTCCCACGATAATTGATCCGCCAATCCCGCGGTATGTGTTGAGGGGAGCGGCATGACGACATGCGCCGTCCATGGCCCATGCGTCATATGCCAGGCATCGGGCGCATCGTTCTCCCGCGCGATTTTCAACGGCCCGCCGTACGCCCGGTCATACCAGAGCACCAGTTCCTCCGGCATCGGCCGCGTCCCTCGATAGCCGACGAAATACAAGGGCGGCCGCTTCGAGGAAGGTCTCGGGGATTTCTTCTTGATGCGCATGACAGGATGGTGAAAAAGGCCGTCAGCTTCGTTCTCGCATCCCTCAGAGACTCAACGTACGGCAAAAAGTACGTCTCATCTCTGCGCTCGCTGCGGCCTGGCTCGCGGAACGGCGCGTCCTGGCGCGCCGGGGCTGGGCGGGTGAGACTATTGGCCATTTTGACAATCCTGCCAGCACGAGCGATTCCCTCAATCCAAAAGCCTACTTCCCGGCTTTCCTGGCCTTGCGCCGATCTTCAGGATGGAGAAGCCGCTTTCTAATGCGCAAACTGTTGGGCGTGACTTCGACGAGCTCATCCGGTCCGAGGTACTCCAGGGCGAACTCCAGAGACATCTCCTGCGGCGGCGTGAGAACCAACGCCTCATCAGATCCGGAGGCCCGCATGTTGGTCAGATGCTTTTCCTTGCAGACGTTCACGTCGAGGTCTTCGTCGCGGCTGTTCTCACCGACGACCATGCCTCGATACACTTCCACCCCTGGCCCGATGAACATCACGCCGCGCTCCTGGGTCATGAACAGCGCATAGGCCGTGCTCGTGCCGTCTTCAAAGGCGCACAGCGAACCGTGCGGCGCCACCAACAGATCCTGTTCGTTGGCCGTCTCATAGGCCTTGAAGACGTGGTGCATGATCACTGTGCCGCGGGTTTTGGCAAGCAGCACATTCTTCAGACCCATAATGCCCCTGGTCGGAATGTGATACTCGAGGTGCATCTCGCTCGGGCCGGCGTCCGAATGCACGAGTTTCATGTGGCGCATTTCGCCCCGGCGCTTGCCGATCTCCTCGATCACCGCGCCCTGATAGGTTTCCGGCACCTGGATCGTCAGCTCCTCGTACGGCTCAGTGACCTTGTTGCCGTCCCGGTGCAGAATGACTTCAGGCTGCGATACTTGGAGCTCATACCCCTCTCTCCGCATTTGCTCGATGAGCACCGCGAGGTGCAGCTCACCGCGGCCGGCCACGAGGAAACGGTCCGGGCTGTCGGTTTCCTGCACCCGCAAGGAGACATTGGTTTCGAGCTCCTTGAACAGGCGCTCCCGAAGGTGCCGCGAAGTCAGAAACCGGCCTTCCCGCCCGGCGAAAGGACTGTTGTTCACCGAAAAGGTCATCTGCACGGTCGGCTCGTCGATGGTGACACGCGGAAGCGCCAGCGGCTGTTCCGCATCCGCGATCGTGTCGCCTATGCTCACCTGGTCCAATCCCGCGACGGCCACGATTTCACCGGCTTCGGCCTGCTCTATGTCGATGCGTTCAAGACCCGAATAGACGGCCAGGTCGGAGACCTTCCCCGGCATCTGAGCCCCGTCTTTTCCGAGGATGAGGACCGGCTGGCGGCGCGAGATCGAGCCGGATTGAATTTTTCCGACTCCCATTTTGCCCTTGTACGAATCGTACAGGAGGGCCAGGACGAGGATCTGCAAGGGCGCATTGCCGTTGATGGCGGGGGCAGGGATCTGCGCCAGGACGGTATCGAGCAACGGGGCAATGTCCGTGCCGGGCTTGTTTACGTCGAGCGTCGCAATGCCCTTAATCGCCGACGTGTAGACGATCGGGAAGTCCAATTGCTCATCCGTGGCTCCCAGGTGCACGAACAAATCGAACGTCCGGTTCACGACGTCGTCGATGACGGCGTCCGGCCGGTCGATTTTGTTGATGACTACGATCGCTTTGTGGCCGAGCGCAAGGGCCTTTCTGAGCACGAACGTCGTCTGGGGCATCGGACCTTCTTTGGCATCCACAAGGAGCAACACGCCGTCCACCATGCGGAGGGTGCGCTCAACCTCGCCCCCGAAGTCTGCATGGCCAGGGGTGTCTACGATGTTGATTTTGACGTTCTTGTAGGTGACGCTCGCATTCTTCGCCCGAATCGTGATCCCGCGCTCGCGTTCCTGATCCATAGAGTCCATGATGCGTTCGCCCATGTCGTCGATCTTGCGATGGACATGCGTCTGCCGCAGAAGGGCGTCCACAAGCGTCGTCTTGCCGTGATCGACGTGGGCAATGATGGCGATGTTGCGGATGTCGTTTCGGCGTTCGTGCGGCGCGCGCAAGTGAGACATTGGAGTCGTGTCCTGTTGAGAAAAAAAAAGACGCCCCGACTGTCGGGCGTCGAGCAGGCAGTATACCCGAACTATCGCTGCGTCGACAAGCCGGTAAGTTGCTTGTGTTTTGAGAGGGTCCACGGTATCGTGGGTGACGAACCTCCCCAAACCAACTCCCATGACATTGATCGACCGGCCAGTCCAACTTTCGGATACGCCCCGCGAGCCGCCGCGGCGATCCTGGCGCCGGTGGCAAATCGCGCTGATCATCGTTGCGGCCCTCGTCGTCGTCGGCTTGATCGGGACCGGCGGCCTTCTGTGGTATTACGCCCAGAACCTGCCGGATCTCGGACAGCTCCAGAATTACCAGCCGAGCCTCGTGACGCAGGTGTATTCGAGCGACAAGCAGCTCATCGGCCAGTTTTTCATCGAGCGGCGGATTTTGACGCCGCTACCGCAGATCCCGGAGCATCTCCGGCGGGCCGTTATCGCCGTCGAAGACGTGCGATTCTTCGAGCACCCCGGCCTGGACTACATCGGTATCCTGCGGGCCGCCTGGACGAACCTCCGACGCGGCGGCAAGGTCGAGGGCGCGAGTACGATTACTCAGCAGCTGGCCCGTTCGTTGTTCCTGTCGTCGGAGCGGACGTTCGACCGGAAGGTGCGTGAGCTCGTGTTGGCGTACAAAATGGAGCTGGTCTCCAGCAAAGAACAGATCCTTGAAACCTATCTCAATCAAATCTATTTCGGCCAGGGCGCCTATGGGGTCGCCGCCGCGGCGCAATCCTATTTCGGCAAGGAACTTTCCCGCCTGACCATCGCTGAAGCCGCTTTTCTTGCCGGACTTCCGAAGTCTCCCAACCATTTTTCTCCGTTCAAGAACTACGCGCGCGCGAAGAAGCGGCAGGAACATGTGCTGGACCGGATGCAGGAGGCGGGATTCATCACCACGGCGCAGCACGACGACGCCATCGCCGAACCGCTCAGTTTCCGGCGGCCCGGCAGCGAACAGACGGCGCCGTACTTCGTGGAATACGTCCGGCAGCTGCTCATTGCGAAGTACGGAGAAACAATGGTCTACAAGGGCGGCCTTCAGATCAAGACCACGCTCAATCTCGACATGCAGCGGGCGGCGGAAACGGCCTTCAAAGCCGGCTTGCGGGAGCTCGACAAGCGCCAGGGATGGCGCGGTCCGGTTCGCACCGTCGATCCGGGCACCGTGACGGCGGCGAATGCCCCGGTTGCCACGACCGATCAACCGCTCGCGGCGGGCGACGAGCGCGAAGCGGTCGTAACCAAGGTGGGTAAGGACGTCTTTTGGGTCCAAATCGGCAACGTCGCCGGCAAACTGTCCTTCGACGATATGGCATGGGCCAAAAGGCGCCTGACAGGACCGGACGTTGTAAAGGACGTCGTGGTGAGCGCCAATCCAAAACAGATCCTCAAGCCCGGAGACGTGGTAGAAGTCAGAGTCAAGAAAGTTGAAAAGGACCAGGTGTCAGTGCAGCTGGAACAAACGCCGTTGGTTGAAGGCGGGTTGATTGCCATTGAGCCGACGCAAGGCGCGATCCGGGCGATGATCGGAGGCTACGACTTCAACCGCAGCGAGTATAACCGGGCGGTGCAGGCGCATCGGCAGCCCGGGTCGGCGTTCAAGCCGATCATCTACGCGACCGCGGTCAATCAAGGGATGAGTCCTGCGTCGGTGGTGCTTGATGCTCCTGTCGTCTACGAGCAGGTGGAAGAGGAAAAAACGTGGAAGCCGGAAAATTACGGTAAGAAATTTCACGGAATGGTCACCCTTCGCGAGGCGCTGGCGCATTCGCACAACCTGGCAACCGTCAGGCTGCTCGACAAGGTCGGCATTAAAAACGTCGTGGATTTCTCTCGCCAGATCGGCATTACCAGCCCGCTGGCGCCCGATTTGTCGCTAGGCCTGGGCTCTTCGTCGCTCGGGCTCATGGAATTGACGTCCGCTTACGGCGTGTTTCTCAACCAGGGGAGCCGCGCCGAGCCGTTTGCTGTCATTTCGGTCACCGACAACGCGGGCGAGGTACTGGAGCAGCAGGAACTGCACAGCGAAGAAGTCGTCTCGAAAGAAACGGCTTATCTGATCACGAATATGATGGAAGATGTGGTGCAGAAAGGCACCGGTCAGGCGGCAAAGACGCTCGGCCGTCCCATCGCCGGCAAGACCGGCACGACGAACGAGTACATAAACGCTTGGTTCATCGGTGGGACGCCGAATCTCGTCGCCGGCACGTTCGTCGGTTTCGATGACCGCCGTTCGCTAGGGGAGACGGAATCGGGAGCGCATGCGGCGTTGCCGATTTGGATCGGCTTCATGAAAGAGGCGCTGAGGTCGCTGCCGGTTGTGCCGTTTACGATTCCCGACGGCATCACATTCGTGAAAGTGGATCCGGCGACGGGCCTTCTCAATTCGGAGCAGGAGGATCAGCCGGGCAACGTGGAGATTTTTGCGCGGGGCAGTGAACCGACGCAGGCGGCGCAACGACGCCTCGATCCGATGGACTTCTACAAAATCGATCAGCCGGAATGAGTTAACGAATTACGACTTGGAGTCTTGGTATTCTTCGTGCCACGCCATTTGAATCGCTTCTAAGAGCTTCTCCATCCCATCACGCTTCTTGGGATCGTCCTTAAAGTCAGGCAGGGCGACAATCCAGGCATGCATGTCGGTGAAGCGCACGGTCAATGGGTCGGTGTCCGGGTGTTCTTCGACCAGCCTGATGGCAATGTCTTCGGCGTTATTCCATTTCAGATCCATGGAAACTCTCCTGAGTCCCGCCCTTTACGGCTTTGTGACCTCGGATACTTTCTTGCCCTGAAGACCTCGTTTGAGGGAGTCATCCAGCATGGCCAC
>DATELB010000205.1:0-9471 GCA_035277085.1 Nitrospira sp.
ATGCATCTACTGTACACAAGGCCGGACGGATCAGTTACTGATTTCGAAGAATCGGCGGGACGATGCGGGTTCCCCGTGTTTATTATTCGGCGACCTGGAACGACGTCGGTTTGCGTGCCTGACTACATGTACCGTCGCTGGTGCAGGCCTGAACGGTCGCCAGCCAACGGCCGCTCGTGTTTGCGCCGACATCCTGGCAGGACACCCGGGTCATAGGAGCCTTTACGACGTGGGTGGTCTTGAGAGAAGCCTGATCTCCGTTCATCTTCCAGACCGTGAGGTGGGACTCTGTCACGCGCCTGTAATCAGCACTCTGATTCCATGAAATCGCGCAGGACGGTTTGACCTTCGGCGAAGAGGAAGGCCGCACTGGCCATCACGATGCAGATCAAGAATGGTGTCATCGCGGGCGTCCAAGAGCGATTGCGCATGTTGGCCTCCTTCAAAGGTGACATTACCGCCGTCACCAGCCGAACCGCGATGAAAACAAGGTTCGTCCCGGCCGGCACGATTCCCCCCCTTTTGGGGGATGGGTCTTCCTGGACGCTCATTGTACGCTTGCGTCTTACACGTAAAAACCTCAAGGAAGCGTGTCGATGCAGCGAAAAGCACGATACAGATTCGTTATCCAGCCCTATATGGCTGTCGTCCCCCTTGTGCTGACATGCCTGCCTCTACCGGCCGCAGCAGGGCCGGTAGAAGACGCATCGGAAACCGGCCGACTGTTGGCGATCTTGCTCGATACGGGACGGGCGGCGATTGCGAACAGACAAGATCTGATCAACGACGCGTCAAAAGGGAACAAAGGCTTTACCTCGGATGTCTTCGAACGGCAAGTCGCTCAGGAGTTTCAGCAACGAACCGGCGTTACGCTCACCAACCTCGAGGCAGCCGAAGTGCCTGCGATGGCGAAACCGCTATTGGCCCGCCTGATGCAAGAGTCCAAAAAAACCATCGACACGTATCAGGCCGTCATCAACATTCCCGGCTTTGCGTACAAAGGTCTCATTCCCGCGACGTTCGGCACGGAAACCGCCACGCGATTCCAATCATGGTCCGGCATCTATTTGAAGCAAACGGCTCCGTCGCATCTCTTGAGAAATCCCAGAAACAAACCGGACGAGTACGAATCCGCGGCGTTTGCGCGATTCGCCACCGCTCCTTCCTCCGACACGCCCGATAAGGTCTTGGCCGAAGTCACCGACGAAGGGAAATTCGTCCGCGTACTGCTTCCCCTCTTTTATCACCGGGCTTGTCTCGCCTGTCATGGAGAGCCGAAAGGCCAACGCGATATTTCAGGATATCCGAGAGAGGGGGCGAAAGAAGGGGAGCTCGGAGGCGCGATCAGCGTGAAGCTGTCGCCGCCTGTGCAATAACGGCGGGACCGCAAGCTTCGGGCCTGCGGCCCCGCGCATGGCATCAGGCGGCCATACGATACACCCACCTGCCGGCGTTCCGTCTTGTCTCAGCCAGTGCTTTGGCTTCGCGTGCTGCCGCAGACAACAAGAGTCCTGCGAAGAATACGCCGCACAACACCAGGGCCGCGGCCATCAGGTAAGCCGATGGAATGTCGGGAATCCACCGCATGGCGCTGCCGATCTCTGCGCCAGTCGCTGCCGTTACTCCTCCCTGTTCGCCGATGGCCGGCATGCGGTCGGCTGCAGCCATCAGGCTGCCTAACTGATACTGATTGGAGGCCCATGCGCTCTCCAACCCCATTTTGGCCTGCGCCACGTGCACGATAGCGATACCCAACTGTTCCTGCACGTCGGCCGTCCTCCGCAGGTGTTCCCGGCTCACTTCAACGATCCATCGGCCGAGGACTGACTGCCAGGTCGAATTAAATTCGTCATGCATCCGTCGGGCGCGGCTTTCAGCGGCGGCGATCATTCCCTGGTTGTAGTCCGAGAGGTAGAGGTCAGCCGATAGCATCCCGCTGCGAATCCCTCGTTGAGTAAAATTGACAATGGCCCGGCCGGTGACGGCCTCGACACGAGCGGCATGTTCCTGGGGAACCGTCACGGCGCGGTCCATGATGAAGGCCAAGGGACCGCCGCGGACCGACTGCAGGCTGCGATGCGCCGCCATCGCCTGATTCCATTCCGCAGTCGCCGACGCCGTGATCTGGTCGGTACGCTGCTGCAGCAAAGCCCGCTCGACTATGGCCCGCCCTAACTCGGGCTGGAGCCACGCCGCTTCAGTCGAAGGCAGTCGCTCCTCGACGATTCCTAGCGATGGCCCGCTGACAAGAAACGCACCGCTGGTTGCGACCACAAGCACCATCGCTCCAAACACAATTCCGCAGAGACCGACACCCACGATGAGATCCACGCTATTGAAGCGATACGGCATAGAAACCTCCTTTTCCCGTCGGGCAAGGCATGCGGCAGCCGTGCTGCTCGGGCGGTTGGCCGAAGGGGCTGAACGGATGTGAAACCGACGGGAGGCAAATTACGGTGGGCTGCGTTAAGAAAGCGGTCTTCAGGAGAGTGCGACGGACAGTTCGATGGAGAAGATCCCGTCTGGTGAGAAGCCTACACCGGGCAGGTCCGCGCCGTTGGTTCTGAATCCCACGGAGGACCATGATGCGACCTCGAATGTTCCGAGGCGGCGAAAGAAGATGAGGTGAAGCGTACGCCCCGCGTATGGCGAGCGTCAAGAGGCGCCGTTATCGGACCCAGGGCGGCGGAGTAGTCAACGGCGGGGTCATTTTCTCGATCGGCCCACTGGGACGGTTGGAGGGTTCGGGCCCGACCGTGGCCCCTTCCGGGCGGACATCGCGCTTCAATCGCACCACCAGCCCTCCCATTACGTCCCACCGTCGGAAATCCCGTCGTGTGGCTTTCGGATGATGATTGTGGCACTCCACGCAGGACTGGACCAGCGCGAGGTCCGCTGAGATGGCCTTGAATTGGTCGCCGTCGACGAAGGTGGCGACCGATCGCTCACGGTTCTTCATCAGTTGAAGAAGAGCGTCCGTTTCCGCTTGCGTTTTGGGGAAGTTCGCTTGATTGACGGGGGTGAGCCCGATCAGTCCGATTTCGAAATTATCGAGTTGGTCGGCGGCGGCTTTCACGAACTGCGCCGGCAACGGGATGAAGTGTGAATCCGTCTGCCACTCTTCGTTCGGCCTGATTCCTCCGTCCTTCGCGTGTTCGACCACCTTCAGCACGTAGGCCGTCCGGAAGGCTTTAACCACTTCCAGAATGTATCGGGCGGTCAGCTCAAAAGAGGGTTCGGCCGCCCGGATCGTCCACGCATCCGCGGCAAGCCAGCAACTCAGCACCAGCACCGTGCACACTGATTTTTTGCCCATGTTCGACAGCCTCCCCACAGGACGGGGGAGACTAGCCGATTCACGTATTGCCGTCAACGAGCCGCCCAAGGGGCCGATAGCCGTGGTTCAGGGGATTTTCCTAGCTAGGGAATCGTCAAAAGGAAGATATTCCATAGGACAGACCCTTGAATTCGGCCTACATTACCAAGGAGTACCAATGTGGATCCGGGCAGTCCTCTGTGCTTTTCTCTTCGTCCTCAGTGCGTGCAGCGGCTCCGACAATCCCCCGGCGGCATCGACAACTCCGACATCGGACCAGCCGCCAGCGACGAATCCGCCGCCGCCCTCCGGTCCCGCCGGTCCTTGGCCCGTCTCAGATCTCACACTCTATGCAGCAGGCCAGAACTTGACCGGAACGGTCATCGATGCCAGTCCGGACGACGCACAGAATATATGGGCCGTGACCTCCGATGCCCTCTATGTCCTCCGCCCCGGGCAAACCACGTTCAGACGCTACACGGCCGGCGACGGTCTGCACGTGCAAACGTACACGGATCCTTCCACCGGACAGGTGACCGTGAGCGACATTACCGCAATGGCCGGCGGTCGTTCCAACGAGGTGTTCGTCGGTTACAAAGGATTTGAAGGTGAAGTTCCTCCTCCGGCCCCACCCCGTTGTTGTGTGGCTAATGCCGACTTCAGCGATCCAAGATTCCACTTGGGCCAAGCCGATAAGGTGACGCTGAACGCCGACGGAAGCATCGCCGTCCGCCGATATGAATTTCTCTGCGACGCCACGGTCAACTGTTGGGAGGAGGCCTCGGCACGCCGCATGGTCTTCGGGCATAACGGGACCGCCGCAGGGCATCTATTTATTGGCTTCGACCATGGCGTCACTCATGTGGTGAACGACACGTGGGGAGACCATATCCATGTGGAAACGGCCTGGCATAATCCGAATGGGACCGTGACGTTGAAACAGGGAGAGCAATATGGCCTCGCTATTTTCCCAAATGGAGACCTTCTCACGGCAGGAGGCTACGGCGTAGGGCGTCAGCCATGGAATGCCGATCCGAAAGCGTGGGTGCTGAATAACTTTGTGTGGGCGATGACGACCAACGGTCCTGCAGAACCCTACAACGCAGGCGCGCATTCCCTCGACGTGCCATCCGATTACCGTGAAAACAACCGTGGAGCGGCGATTACTCCTGACGGAACCTCTTGGTGGGTCAGTCCTACTACCGGTCTTTCCAGCTATAGCAGCGGCGACTTTTCCAACACCGTCCATTACACGAGCGTGGCAGGATTACCCACGACGGGATTAATGGACATTGCCGCGGATCCCGACGGCACATTGTGGATCGTCGACAACGGCGGCCGCCTGCTTCGCTTCAATCCGTCAAACAGCTCGGTACAAGTCTGGCCCGGGATCTCGAACGTGCGCCGCGTCGTCGTCGACCCCACCGTGACGCCTCGTGCCGTATATGTGTCGATGGGCGGCCAAGGCTTGGGGGTCATTCGGGCCCGATAATACCGGGCCCGATGAACAGCAGACGCAGAGCGGTAGCTCGACGTGATGTGGTTTTCCTACTGCCCCGCAAGGCGCTCCGGAAAATCGGAGATGACGCCGTCCACGCCGAGAGAAATCGCACGGCTGATGTCCTCCCGGTGATTCACCGTGTAGACCCACACGAGCATCTTCTCACGATGAAAGGCCTCGACAATCGGCCGGCTCGCTCTGTCGTGCCGCATACCGACATACGCCGGGTGATACCGAGCCGCATACGCGACAGGCGCTCGAGGGAATTTGTCGAAGAGCACCATGAGCGCAGCCTCCGGCTCGACGGCTCGAACCTGCGTCAACTCATCATGGAGAAAAGAGGCATAGATGACGGGATTTTTACACTCGACCGCCCTAACGGTGTCGACGGTCAGATGAGCCACGCCGGTGACTTTGAGTTCCAGCATGAGCCCGACCCGGCTCGCGGCGACGCTCTTCAAGACTTCCTCGACGGTCGGGATACGCTCCCCGTTGCCCGCATTGAAGGCCCTCAGTTGCGGAAGGGATAACGCATCGACTCGTCCTCGCCCGTCGGTCGTTCGCCTGACCGACGCATCGTGAAGCGCGACCAGAACGCCGTCGACTGTCCTCCGGACGTCGATTTCCACGAAATCCGCGCCCAGCCGGATTCCCGTCTCAATCGCCGCCAGGGTGTTTTCCGGCGCGTGGCCGGCGGCACCGCGATGGCCTATCCGCGATACTCGAGGCATCATGACGCCGAATTCTCCCTAGGCAGGCAAGCAGTCGTGCGGGAAATCAGTGCAGCGGCGGCGCAAACCGTAGGTTATGCGCTTCCAAATCGGAGAGATATGCCTTCATCTTTTTCCGTTCGTGTCCCTTGACGAATTCGATGACCTTGGCGTCGATCTCCAATAATCCCAGGCCCGCGGGAATCTCGTCCGGACGGATGACGAACAGATTGACGCCGGCTTCCTTGGCTTTCACCTGCGCTTCCTTGAGGCGGTGGTGAATGTACCGCTCGTTCAATCGCAGCAAGTCGTTCAATTCGACAAGGTCCCGCAAGGGATGCGGATCGACGCGAACGGTCCTCTTCGGAACGTTGAGGAAGATGAACACCGTCTCGCAGCCGAGGTTGAACGCTTCCTCCACCGGGAGAGGATTCGCCAGGTCGGCGTCGAGGTACCGGAAGCCGTCCATTTCCACCAACTCGAACAACGGATACAGCGCCATGGAGGCACGGATCCGTTTGTAGAACAGATCGTATTTCGTTTTCTGAGTGCGCGCATCGGTTTGTGCATCCATCACGAGGTCGGCGTCCTTGTTCGAAAAGATCACGGTCTGCCCATCCTCGTACCGTTCGGTGATGATGTGCCACACGATGGAGCTCGTGAGCACCTTTTGCAGGTCGATCTGTTCGCCGAGACGCGCCAGGAGCGGAAACGGGTCGAGGAAGGCCTTCATCCGCTTGAATTCGAAATATTTGTCAACCTCGTCGAACGCCTCGAGGATTTCTGGCGCCTGTACGATGCGCCGGAACGATTGCTGTTGCGCTTCAAAGGTATCCATGAGGCGAAACAGGAAGCTCACCGTGCGACCCGCCACCCGCAACGGCATGCGCACGCAGAACGACAGCACCAGCGGAAGAAACCTCATGGCCCTCCTCATGTCGCGGAGCAGCGATCCGGACGGTCCCAGGCCCTGCGTGGCCGACGGCACGACACCCAAGAGACGGGTCAGTTTTTCGCGCAGAAAGGGATGGACTTCGTAAATCGCTTCCGGCGAGGTGATATAGTTTTCCCAGATACTGATCGTTTTCTCGGCGCCGGCCGGACCGGGCTGTTCGACAAACCCGAGCGCGTTGCAGCTCCCTGCGGAGGAACTCATGATGTGGGACGGAGTGAAGCCGGCATTGACCACCTCGGCCGCGGCGACCGCCTGGTGGATGGCCTTACACCCTCCTCCGCAGAACAGGAACAGGGTCTTGCCGTATTTTGCCGCAGGACTATCGGGCATGCCGAGACTCCTTGACCCGGACCTTCTGCATGGAGGATGAGAGAGAACCGGATGCCATGAACACATATGACGTTTGCATCGTCGGTGCGGGGGTCGTCGGCTGCGCCATCGCCAGAGAGCTGGCAAGCCGCCGGTGGCCGCGCCCCCTTCGCATCATCGTGCTGGAACGGCACGACCGGCCGGGCCAGGAGACCAGCGCGCGCAACAGCGGCGTGCTGCATAGCGGCATCCACGAACATCCGGGATCGCTCAAAGCGCGGTTGTCGCGCGAGGGAAGCGCCCTGACCGTCGCGTATGCGGAGCAGCGAAAGATTCCACTGCTGCGCAACGGGATGGTCATCGCCATTTCACGGGAAGACATTCGTCGAGGTCTGTGGCGCGAAGCATCGATGCTCCGGCGTCTGTGGCTGAACGCGTGGAGATCAAACATACGCATGTCGTTCGTCACAGCGGCCGGTTTGCGGACATGGGAGCCAAACGTCTCCGCCTTCTGCGGCATCGTCATTCCGGACGTCTCCGTCATCGATTCGCTGGCCTTCGTGCAAGCGCTCAAACTCGACTCAGAAGCACACGGCGTCGAATTCACGTTCAATAACCGCGTCGTCGGGATCGAAGACGAAGGCGCGGCGTATCTCGTGACGACCGACCGACAGAACGTCCGAGCCGGCTGCCTGATCAATGCCGCAGGCCTGCATGCCGACGACATTGCCGCCCTCGCCTTGCCCTCTAGTAAATATAGCATTCGTCCGCTCCGGGGAGAGTATTACGAGGTGGTCACCCCCTCCAAGAAGCGCTTGATTCGAGGCCTCGTCTATCCCGCCCTGCCGCCCGGAGCGACGGGCAAAGGCATCCACTTCAGCCCGCGGCCGAACGGACAGTTGTTCGTGGGACCGAATGAAGTGCCGGTGACCGACAAATCGGATTATCAATCGCAGAAGACGCCGCCCGGAATGTTCCTCGAAGCGTTGCGCAGATTTCTTCCCGTGCTGGATGAGTCCGATCTCCGGTGGGCCTATGCGGGCATCCGGCCTTGCGTCATGGCCGGCCGTGACAAGAAAAGTGATTTCATCGTGGCCGTCGACAGTGAGACCCCTCTGCTGATCAATCTGGTCGGCATCGAATCGCCAGGTCTTTCCGCCGCGTTGGCGCTGGCGAGACACGTCAGTGACCTGCCTTGCATTCGACAGCGCTTTGCACCGCCTCGCCCTTCGGCTGTTGATCAGCGCCGTTAGCGTGCTGTAAGTGAAGCTGCGCGTCCTCTTCGGCGCGCAGGATGCGGTGGAGCGTCTTTCCGAGAATGGACCTGGGCAATTCCGTGCGGAATTCGATCTTCTTCGGCACCTTGTAAGAGGCCAGATGACTCCGGCAATGCGCCGTGAGCTCTTCCGGCGAAACCTCCTGCACGGGTACGATAAACGCCTTGATGGATTCACCTCCATCGACGGCGCGCACGCCGATGACGGCAGCCTCCCGCACGTGCGGATGAAGCAACAGCACCTGTTCAATTTCCGCAGGGTACACATTCAGCCCCGACGTCGACAAAATCATGTCCTTTTTGCGATCGACGATGAAAAAGAAGCCGTCTTGATCCATCCGCGCAATGTCGCCGGTGGCAAGCCAGCCCCCGGGCTTCAGTGCATTGGCCGTCTCGATCGGGTTGTTCCAGTATCCCGCCATCACTTGCGGCCCTCGCACCCAAAGCTCTCCGCTTTCCCCGGTCGCCACTTCCTGGCCGGCCTCGTCCACAATTTTTGCCTCGGTGTTGCCGATGGGCAGCCCCACCGAGCGCTTGACGGAGAGGCCCCGTGCAATGTTGCAGTGCGTGACCGGCGCTGCTTCTGAAAGTCCGTAGCCCTCGCAGATGAGGTGCCCCGTGCGTTCCCTGAACCGTTTCAAGAGATCGTACGGCAAGGCCGCCCCTCCGCAAATGACAAACCGCGTCGAGGTGAAATCCTTGGCATCACAATGCTCGAGGAGTTTCCGCACGAACGCGGGGACAAGGGTGATCACGGTCGGTTCCTTCTTGCGCAACAGCGTGACCAGCACCGGAATATTCCTCGGGTCGGGCACCAAAATCATGCACCCGCCGATGGCGAGACAGATATTTTGCGTGACCGTCATACCGAACACGTGAAACAAAGGAAGCGCCGCAAGAAAGCTTTCCACGCGTTCCGCCGGGGAAAACCAACTCACCAACTGGCAGATATTTGCCGTCAGATTGCGGTGCAGCAATATCGCCCCTTTTGAGATGCCCGTGATGCCGCCGGTGTACTGCAGGAGCGCAATATCGTCCGGCGAGGCAACCGGCAGATCTTCCGGCGCAACCGCAGACGGCTGATTCAGCACGTCGTGAAAGAAATGCGTGTTTTCGTCCGGCCGGATCTCTGGAGGCCGATGGTGGCCGTTCCGATGTCGATAGATGTAGCTCGCAATGGTCGTCATGAAATCGGTAATTCGCGTCACGATGACGACGTCCAATTTGAGAGGCTGTATCTTGGTATACATCAGGTCGAGGACGACCACGCCCCGCGCGCCGGAATCCCGCATCTGATGAGCAAGCTCATATTCCGTGTAGGTCGGGTTGCAGGCGACCACGATTCCGCCCGCGCGCAGAATGCCGAAATAGGCGATGACGGCCTGAGGCGAATTCGGCAGGCAC
>DATELB010000206.1:0-2026 GCA_035277085.1 Nitrospira sp.
AAGAATGCGGGTTTGAAGAGCAATTCAATCGGAGAGCGTGGCCAAGGCGCTGACGGGTATAAATGGATGCGTTCAGGTGGATCAAAATCGATCCTGGCTGAATCATTTTAGGCAGAAGGAAAGGATACAAACCGAAAGGAAACGATGGTGGCAGTATCAACGGGTCGAAGTCTGCAGAGCGCGCAAGTCCCATTCGGCGACGCCGTTGAGACCCACGTCTTTGAGAAGGCGGGCGCGGAGACGTCTGAGTTTATCGTTCTTGGGTTCCGCATCGATGAGGTTACAGAGGCATCCCATGGCGTCATACCACAATCCAGCACGGGCGTTATCCATGACCGTTTGCTCGGTGCAACCCAGTTTCATGTCCCGTTCAGCGAGACATTCACTGAGCTCGCATCGCTCGATGACGCCGCCGGCGACGATATCTTTGGACGGCGAGTCGGCGTCGCGAATGACAGACACGAACCACTTGTACTGGACGTTAGGCTCCAGGTTCAGACCGAGTTCTTTGAGGTTGATCGTATAGATGCCGGGCTGTTTTGGCGTCGGAATGACCTTTTCCGTGAAGGATCTCGTTGATCGATCGTCTCGCAGCGTGAAACGGACTTGATGGACCGTCGTTTTCGACAAGAACCAACTCAAAGCCGGCGTTTCCTGAACGGTATACCCCACATGGTCAGGGACCAGCGCCTTTATTTCCGGTTCGGTATCGGCGTTGCCGCGGACGTCGCCGCCCACGCGGGCGCGGGGCGTGAGCTTCTTCGGTGGTGCATACAAGGGCTGGGATAATTCGTCTTTCGACTTCTCAGGGCCTTCGGCAAAAATGGTCGATTGCGGGGCAACAGCCATCGTACAAACGACGAGGAAGCCTGCAAGCCACCATGAGCGTTGACCGCGTGTCATAACCATAGGAACCAACTGTAGCATAGGGACACTAGTGTTTACAGCCAATTGTTGAGCAGCAGAAACGGCGACCAATAGGCCGGATGATCGTAAATCCGGTCATTCAGCAACTTGATTTGCGCTCGTTGAATGGCCGTTGCCTTCGAGACGGATGGATCGCGCAGCTGCCGGTAGAATTCCGAAACCAATGCGGCCGAGGCCTCATCGTTGATGAACCACAGCGTGGCGAGGGCACTGCGCGCGCCTGCTTTAATCGCCACGCCGGCCAAGCCTAGTGCAGCCCGGTCGTCACCGACCGCGGTTTGACAGGCGCTCAGCGTCAGCAGCTCGAGCGGATCCTGCCGGAACCGGAAGAGGCCGATCAATTGATCCAGCTTGCTCATGGTCAGCTTCCCGTCGAAGGTCAACAGAAACGAGTCATCCGCGTCCGTCGAGAACTTCCCGTGCGTCGCGATATGGAGCATCCCGTAACGGCTCTCACGCAATTCCTGTTCCAGCGAACCGGTCCGGAATTCCTCATTGATGAGTTGGTCGGCCTGATACAGCGTCCGAATGGCATCCACTTCTTCGGCCACGTATGGGAGCGAGGGATAGCCTTGCACAGACGTGGTCAGGCCGCTGGCAAGCGTGCGGATCTTTTCGAGGTTCAGCGGACGGGGGTCGGTGAGATACAGGCCCGGCGTCAGCGCCACCGCGTACACCTGTATCAAAAATGATTTACCATCGTGCAACGCGGAGAAGGGAATCGTGCGGAGCGCGCCATCTGGGACAAATACCAGTGTCTGAATCTTGTGCCGAATCAATTCCGATTCAAGCGGCCGTATCAGCCAGTCATACAGCTGTTGCGCATGGGGCAAATACTCAAGCGTCGTTCGCTTTTCTACCGTCCGCCGAAATGCCCGCACTTCTTTGACGAGGACGTCTGCATTGATGGGCACCGAATAGCGCTGCATGCCGGTGCTGAAGGTGGCCAATATTTCGGTCCGGTCATGAAACACGATGGGGTAGATCACGGCCGTCGTCGGCGAAACCGCCTCGAGCTTGGTGAGCTTCGCTTCGAGGGCGTCCACACATTGATCGCGGAAGTAATCTCGCAGCTCCGCTGCCTTGTAGGTTTCAATCG
>DATELB010000207.1:0-2640 GCA_035277085.1 Nitrospira sp.
CCGGCGCTGCACGGATCTCGGCTGTCTGGTCTCGTGGAACAAAGAGCGGGCGCAATTCATCTGCCCCTGCCATCAAGGCACGTTCGATAAGACGGGGCTGAATATTGCCGGGCCGCCCCCGAGACCGCTCGACCGGTTGCCTATCGTCAAGCGCGGCGAGCAGGTGTACGTGAACGTTCAGAGCACGTAGCAATCAGCACTCAAAAGGAAGGGTGAAGTGGGGACAGAGTCGGCACAAGCACAAGACAGCCTGAAAGCAAAAAGTTGGATCGACTACATCCAGAAGGACCTCCCGCAGCATCTGGATTGGTGGCCGTACACGCTTGGCGCACTTCCGCTGACGCTGTTCGGTTTGTTGGTCGGCACGGGGCTGCTGTTGACGTTCTATTACGTGCCGTCGTCAGAGCAAGCTTACGAGAGCGTCGATCGCATCACCAACGAAATCTATCTGGGATGGTTCGTCCGCGGCCTGCACAAGACGTCGGTGGACCTGATGATTCTGTTTTTATTGTTTCATGTCATACGGGTGTTCATCACCAGGGCGTATCGAGCGCCCGGAGAGCTCAAATGGGTCAGCGGCTCGATCGTCCTCTTCGTCACGTTTGCGATGGGATTCACCGGATACTCGCTTGTCTTCGATAACGTCTCGTATTGGGGAATGACGGTCGTGACCAGCATGATCGGAACGCTTCCCGTCATCGGGACGCCGTTGCTGCATTTGCTGCGGGGCGGCGACGAGGTGTCCGGCGTGACACTGCTGAGGCTGTACGATCTTCACACGAAGCTGTTGCCCGCCCTCCTTGGAGGGCTGGTGATCGGCCACGTGGTGATCGTGCGCCTGTGGGGATTTGCCGAGGTGAAAGGGAGCCGGGGTTTTCATCCCTTCTATCCGGAACACACGCTGAAGATGGGCGCCATCGCCGCCGGATTGCTCCTCTTGATCGTGAATCTGGTCATGATCTTCCCTCCGCTACTTGGAGCACCGGCCAATATTCAGGAAGTGGCCGCTGACGTCTCGCCGCCCTGGTACTTCTCGGCGCCGTTCATGTGGATCACATTGCTGCCGGCTCCGATTGCCCTATGGAGTCTGCTCGGATTCGCCGGGCTCTTCGTCATATATCCGTACCTGGACCGCATGATGGTGGAACGGGGATGGCCCATGGAATTGGTCAACGCCGTTGTGGCCACTGCCGTGGTCTGCGGCATGGCGGTGTTGATGTATCTGGATACACAGATGTGAGCTGTCATTTGTCTAGGAGGAGCCATGGACGATCCCAATGTGCACGCTGATCCTGGCGACGAGCATGCCCGCTCGAGCAACGGCAAACAGAACTTCGCCCGCTACATGATCGGCGGACTCTGCCTGATCCTCTTTCTTGCCCTCACGGGCGTCGGCTACGTTCAGGTGGAAGAGCGGCGGGGCGGCGGTCTGCGTCCATTCGTCTCGGCTGAAAACAAAAAATGCATCGATTGCCATACGGCGAAGGACGTGGGGGTCGGCGGCATCAACGATTGGAAAGTGAGCCGCCACGCGCCCAAGGGCATCGGCTGCGTCGAATGCCATCGGGCGGAAAAGGGCGAAGCAGACGCCTACGACCACGAAGGCTTTCTCATCTCGACGCTCGTGACGCCGAAGGATTGCATGCGATGTCATGATCGGGAGGCCAAGGAGTTCGAAAAATCCCATCATGCCAAGGCGGCGCAGTTTACGGGATCCTTGGACAATTTTCTGGGCAACGTCGTCGAGGGGCCGGAAGTCGTGACCACCGGTTGCGCCGGCTGCCACGGCAGCGTCGTGAAGGTGATGGAAAAAGGCAAGCTCCATCCGGCTACCTGGCCCAACTCCGGGATCGGCCGCGTGAATCCCGACGGCTCCAAGGGCACTTGCTCGGCCTGCCACTCACGCCACAGTTTTTCGGTCGCCCAAGCCCGCCAGCCTGAAAGTTGCGGACGATGCCACATGGGGCCCGATCATCCGCAGATCGAAGCCTATTACGAAAGCAAGCACGGTGTGATGTACGAGGCGAATAAAGAGAAGATGAAGCTGGCGGACCCGACGGAAAAGTGGCGTCCGGGCAAGGACTATCTTTACCCGACCTGCGCCACCTGCCATATGAGTGCCACGGGCACTCAGGAGGTCACTCACGACGTGGGCGACCGGATCAGCTGGACGCTGCGGCCGGTGATCTCGACGCGGCTCGAAAACTACGAAGACCGGCGCAAAGCCATGAGGCAGGTCTGCTCATCGTGCCATAGCGAGCAGATCGTGGACCGGTTCTTTACGTCCATGGACCAGGGCATCAATCTCTACAACGACAAATTCGGCAAGCCTGCGAAGGCGGCCATGGATCAGTTGCTGGCGATGAAGAAAATCACTCCGACTCCGTACGATGAAAAGATCGAGTGGGTCTTCTACGAGCTGTGGCACCACGAGGGGCGGCGCGCCCGGCATGGCCTCTCCAAGGTCGCGCCCGACTACGTCCACTGGCAGGGCTTCTACGAAGTGGCCAAGAGTTTTTACACGAAGTTCCTGCCGCTGGTGCGGGAACTGTCCCCCCAGGTGGCCGAAACCATGCTTCGCAACGAAAGCCACCGATGGATCGAAAAGGGGATGACCAAGGAAGAGATCGCCCAAATGCT
>DATELB010000208.1:0-2443 GCA_035277085.1 Nitrospira sp.
CAGGGCGGGATACTCCATGACCAGCTCTTTCGTTGAGAGATACGTCTGCATCGTCGGCACAATGAACTGAAACAGTCCTTCCGCCGATTCCCGCTCGAACTTGTGAATGACCGAGTAGCAATCGTCTCTCGTCAGCTCTCCCTGTTGCGCTCGATTGGAGAACGCAGAATACAGCTCGGTGACAGTCCACGTCGGAAGGATTGCCACTTTGCCGCGCTTGACCATCAACTTGTTGACGATCCTGGTACCGCGTTCCATGCTGTAGCGTTTGACGAGCGCCGTCGAGTCGAAATAGTAATATGGCATCAGGTCCTCCCCTTCAAAATCACCGCGGCTAGCGGCCCCGGCATTTTGGAGAGCCTGTCTTGCAACTCGTCCAACGGCACTTCTTCGTAGCCTTCCCGGCGCAATTTATCCGCCAGGTTACCCGCATTGAAGCCGGCCGTGTCGCTTCTCAACCGCTCATTCAGCCGCCGTTTGGCCAACCGGCTCGGCACTCGCTGCTGCGTTGCAGTCAATCCCCTGCCGCGGCTCCGCGGCGCACGCCCACCCTGTTTCAGTCTGCTCATGCCTGTGCTCTCCCCTCCTTTGATGGTTACCGAATTGCGCTTGACGGTTTTCCTTTGGCTCCCTCTCGCGGACACCCAGCCGGACGTACAGCTTCCGTCGGCAGCTCCGATTCTCCGTACACATGAGCAGCGATCGCCTTCGCGACCTCCCCTGACAGATCCTGCTGCATGACACGGATTACTTTCGCGGTGGCTTCCCGCTCGGACAGATGGCCTTCCTTTCCGCCTTTGGAAATTGCGCCGACAATCTGCTGACCGGCCAGATCCACCACTTCGAAGTCACTGCACCACCGCACGTAGATGAATTGAGGATCGCGGACGTCGATGGGCCACACACGGACCAGGCCTCGAATCAGCAATTCCGGACGCGTCTGGGATGCCGGGGTACCTGCATCCGTTAATGACGCCGTCGCCACATGCAGACCTTCTTTAATCAATCCTTCGGACAACGCCCGCTGTGCGGGTTCGACATGGTCGCCGGTCACGCTGACCTCGAGCACGAGATTCGACGACAAGTAGTCCTCCAGCTCGCGAGTCAAATCTTGGACCCGATAGGCCGCGGCCGTCCCCTGCCCGCTGGCACGGATGACTCGCAGATCGGCGTTATACGTCTCGCGCAGAACCAGATTGCGCGCGGCCCGTCGGAGCGCCCGAACCTTCGTCAACTTCTCCGACGTCTGATGAGCCTCTTCGACGTCCGATCGGACGGCGTGATCCAAATCATTCATCCGCTCCATGAAGGCCGTTTCCGCTTGAGCGCGGTGCATCCCTCCCAGCGCATAGTAGAGATTTTTTTTCGCGTCGTACCAACGGTCGACGATCTTGGCATTTTCCAGGACCTTGTCCGTCGAGACCTGCGTCAGCTGATCCAGCGTCAGCCGTCGCTCATCACGGCTTGTCCCCCGCTGCTCGACGACCAGGTACGACTCCCAATCCTTGGATTGCGCGGACACCTCGGCCTTGAAAATCCGGGCCAGCGCAGCGTAGGCGCGATCTTCGGCCGCAGCACGGTTGTCGGCCTGCCCCACGCCCGTCAGATATTGTCCAGCGGGATATTCAGGGCTCACGCCGTCGATCCAAGCGGGCCTGGACTGTCCGAATGAACACCCGACCAGCAGCATTGAGAGGAAAGTCACGGCCGTTCGACCGAATGAAATGATCCGACCTTGGCTCATTGCACGACCCGCTGAATGACGACCGCGGTGTCGCCGGCCCGAAGCGCGAGCGACTTGGTCGTAGTTGCGGTCGCGCCCGTCTGAGCCTCGACGCGATAGGACCCCGGCGACACCCACACGCGAGCCAAATGAATTTCGTCCGGCAGCGTGCGCCAGCTGCGTTTGTCAGACTCTTCGGAAGCTACGGCATACCCTTTGGTCAATAGACCGACCGCTAACCCCACCAAGGGCCCAAGATCTCCTCCGACCGCGTGTTGACTGCCGCGTGTCGCCCCTTCCGCAACGCTGTATTTGAACGCCGCACGTGCCACCGCCTTGACGGCGATACCAGCCATCCGTTCCGACAGGGCCTTGTCCGCCAAGGCCGTGACGCTCTGAGCCAACTCGGTTCGCACGATGACCGGCTGGCCGTGTTCCGGCGTAAGGTGTATCGTGTCGATAGGGACCTGCGTTTTTTGCGGGACATTTCTCGGCAGGGCCACCCGCACCACCCGTCCGTTCAAGCCGTATAGCACGCTGTCTGCAGCGCGACGTTGCTGACTGTTCCCTGACGAGAACCCCCGATTGACGAGCACCAGTGCGAGTGCATCCGAGCTAATCGGTAGGTCAAGAAACTGGTCCTCCTTGAGCGGAGCGCGGCCATTATAACTGATTACAAGCACTTGGGCGAGGTGTTGCTGCTCCTCCATGCTTTTCCAT
>DATELB010000209.1:0-4874 GCA_035277085.1 Nitrospira sp.
GCTGCGGCGCGATCGAGAGGATGGGACTGTCGGAGACGGCAGCGATCTTACGAATGACGCGATGATGGTCGCGGATGAAGCGCACGTGTGAGACGAGTGCGGCAAAGCTGTCCCAGCCCGGAAAAGACGAGGCCTCAATCATGAGCCCGCGGAGGTTGCCCTTGGCTTCGACGTAAGCGTCAACTACCGCCGCCAACGAGGTGAAATCATCCGCCTGCAGCGGCCCGCGCGGCCGAATCACGAGGAGTCCCTCGGCGCGCTGCAATTCATGGTCGAGCATGCCACACCTCGCCGCTTTGCGACGCTACACCAGCGGGGCGGTCGTTCGCAACGCCGACGACTAGCGCCTTGACCTCGCTTTCAGTCAAATGGTAGCCTCCCATTTTTCATTTGGAACTCGTCATGCCAAGCCTGCAATCCGTCAGACGGAAGATCGACTCCGTCAAAAAAACTCAAAAGATCACCAAAGCGATGAAGATGGTCGCGGCGGCCAAGTTGAAGCGCACGCAGGACCGCATTCTCGCCGCGCGGCCTTACGCGTTGAAGATGCGGGATACGATCCGGGCTCTCAGCCGGCGTGTGAACCGGGATGCCCATCCCCTGCTCAAGAAACGTGACGAGCGCCGCATTGTCGTGGCGGTCGTCACCAGCGACCGAGGGTTATGCGGCGCGTTCAACGCGAACATTCTTCGCACGGCGGCCGGCGCACTCAAGGAATTTGAATCCAAAGGCTGCGAGGTGGAAGCTGCCGTCATCGGCCGAAAAGGCCGGGACTTTTTTCGCAGACGCAGTTGGAAAGTGCGGCGGGAGGTGGTGGACATCTTCGACAAGCTGTCCTTCGAGCACGGCATGCTCCTGGGAAGCGAGCTTCAAGCCATCGACGACTACGTCAACGGGCGGATCGATGCGGTGTACGCCATCTACAACGAGTTCAAATCCGCCATTCAGCAACGCGTGGTGGTCGAACGGCTGCTGCCCATTGATTGGGTCGTGGAGATCACCGACGTGAAGGACACCGCCCAGCCGACGGAGCAGATGGCCGGCGGTTATCTGTACGAGCCGGACGAAAGCGAGGTGTTGAAAGAACTGTTGCACCGCAATTTTCACGTTCAGGCCTATCGCATGCTCCTGGAGTCATCGGCGGCCGAACAGGGCGCCCGCATGGCCGCAATGGACGGCGCGACCCGGAATGCCGGCGAGTTGATCAAGAAGTTGACGGTGTACTACAACAAGACGCGACAGGCGGCGATCACCAAGGAACTCATGGACATCGTCGGCGGCGCGGAAGCGCTGAAGTAACCGTCAAAAGCTCGTAAACATGTACCGGACGCCGACTTCGACGTTCCAGACATACGCCCCGATGAGGTCACGTCCATAGATCCCGACCCCCGGCCGGACGTAGGCTCCGAACCGTCCGATCAAGTTTCTCCCTGCTTCGAATTCCATGACCATGCTGCTTTTGCCGCTTCGCTCGAAATCGACATTCCACACCGACTGAACGATCGTCCACCAGCGCTGCCCCCAGAACGAATTGACTTGCGCGGTGATGTTGAACAAGGAGACATCCTTTCTGGACGGATCTCCGCCCACCGACGTTTGATAGGACAACAAGCCGATCAAAAACGAATCCAGTCGGGGCAGGAAGCGGGCTGTTGCGACGGCTGGGCCGACCGTATACTTGCCGAACCCCAATGCCGGCTCCGAGGCGGTGGGGAAGGATCCGACGGCGCCGACAAGCAGGGCATATTCCGGCGTGTTGTACGCGCGCCACCCGGCGACGACGGAAAGATCACTCAGGCCCCGTTGACTGCCCATTCCCGGATTCTGCGCATCGGTGGTCCTGAGGAATGGCATCTCCACTCGCAGCAGGTAATCGCCCCTGAACGGAAGATCCACGCGGGCGGTCGTGAGCGTCGCGTTGGCGTGGGGCGTGAGATCCAAATACTGGCTGGTCAGCTGCATCCGTCCCACGATCGCCGTGGGATCGGTTCCGTACTTCGCGGCGACCTTGCGCAGCCGTTCGGCCTCTTCGCGCTGCTCCGCCGTCAGCGGTTGAGGTCCGATTCTCTTGAAAGGGTTCTTTCGTTGTTCCGGAGGTGTCTCCGGCGTCTCAGGCTGCCCCTCGCCGCCGCTTGCCTCATCGGTCACCGGCTCGTCCGTCGGCGGCCCACTGGAAGGAGATTCGTCCGCCGCGCCTTGTGCCATGCCGACGCCAGGCACGGTCATGAGGACACAACTCAGCAAAAACACGGCGATGGGCTTCGCCCATACACGGCACGCCTTATCGCTCATCTGGAGCCGGATCATACATCATCGCGGCTCCTCCTACTTCATCAATTTATCCGCTGCGGCGCGGAGCTCGAGCGATTTAGGATTGCCGATCTCCTTTTTTACGATGATGTCGGTGGGACGCACCGGTTTCCCGTAGTATGCCTGGTTGCTGTCGCTCGAAACCGAGACAAACGCTCCATCAAGGGCCAGTCCTGCGAAGGCGCCTTTCTGTCTGGCATAAGAGAGGATATCCGCTGTGATGCCTTGCGCCGACATGCCGGCGCCGACCGGTCCGGTGGCCATGCCGGCGTTAGCCCCGAGCTTGAAGTCGTTGGTAAAAAACTCTTCCAGACCTTTCCTCGTCCGCACCACGAGCACCATTTCGGAAACATCGGCGCCGATCTGCAGGCCGAAACTGGCCGATCCAATATTGTAGAACGCCGGATCTCCCCACTTGCCGCTCTGTTCATCGCGCGCGATCAATACCCCGCTGCCCCCGGCGCCGCCGAACACGAAAGCGCCCCGCATGAACTGCGGGATGATGAACAGCGCTCTCGCCTCCTTGCTCAGCTGTTTGAACTGGTCCTTTAACCGCTCGTCGGACGCAAACGCTTCCAGGGTCAGACGTGCCTTGTCCACGATCTGCTGTTGCGCGGTGGCATCGGCCGGGAAGGCCGGGGGCGATCCAATCATCGACAGCAGGACCAAGATCGCCACGCGCCCCATCACGCGGATCGACTCTAAAGAAACACGCGACATCCATGAGCTCATTAGAGCCTCTCCTTTTCTTCGATCTGGGCGTCCGGCGGCTTATCAGGCCCGGCTCCAAGGTTGAGCTCGATCTCACCCTTCTCATCGAACGGCGCCTTGAAGGTACCTGGCGCATCGACATAGGCCGTTCCTTTGAGCCGGTACCGTACTTTCTGTCCCCCACCCCCGCTGAATTCCTGGATCTGCCGCAGGAAGCTCGCCAGGGTCGTAAACACTTCGACGTTCACCACCTCGGACCCGAAGCGCGGCACCACCACATGTTCTCCCGACATGCCGTTGGCAAAGTCGCGCTCGTTTAGTTCTATGTCGAACTTCAGGCCATTGATGCTGAATTCGACCTCGTTCGGGTTTTGAATCCGAAGCTTTACGTCGAACCGTTGCTCAAAGATGGCCATATCCTTGGGAGTCATGTCGGCGATGTGCACACGCAGCATCTCGTATTCTTTCGGCATGGTCGAGCAGGCCGCCGTCAGCACCGCCAGTGAAACTCCCAGCGAACCGTATCTTTTTAGCCGTCGCATCATGAGGTTCACCCGACCTGTACTCATTGGACGGCCTGCATCACAAGATTGCTCGCCGGCTGCCCGCCCGCTTTCCCGACAAAATCCGAAAGAATCTGTGTGAATTTTGGAACCATGTCGCCGCCCATGCCGAGCCGTGAAAAGGCGGCCGTGAGACCCGCCCGATCGCCGACCGGACCCGTCACCGCTCCGAGACTCTTCGCCGACTGCATGAATGTATCCGCGCCGGGAATCAGCGATGTCAACGTGGTGAAATTCATGGCGGACAATCGCTCTTTTGCTAGGCTGAGGATGGATCCCACGCCTCCGATTGCCTGATTCGACGTCACCCCCAATTGGGTGGTGAGCAAACTGGTCAAGGTGTCCGTCGCGGACGAGGACATGCCCATGGATTGCATCTGGGCGCAGCCCGGAGACATCATTAACACCAACGCCAAAAACGAGAACATCCATCGTTGTGGGATCATGCAGGTTTCTCCTCGAGATGTGGATGAGATGCCATTGCTTGCCTTGTCAGAGCACCTCAGCATTTCAGCACGTGAAATGCCCAAGGTTCCAGATTCACATACAGTCCCAACTCCCTGATCTCGTCAGTGCGGCGTTCGTAGACGGTATCGGTAAAGTCATCGGTCAGACGTACCATGTTGTCGGTGAGCATCGCGGCAGGCAGCCGTATTCTGGCCTGCGACGGGCGCTCGGACAGGTTGACCGCAATGAGATGCCGCGTTCGAGTTCCTGCCGTGCACCATGCCACAATATTGAGATGGCTGTCGTTGTCGGGCCATCCTGCGCTCTCGCACAGCAGCCACTGCCCTACCCGTAAGTCCTCCTCACCAAGCGCATGAAGCAGTTTCGCGTAGAATTCCTGCAGATCTTCATCGATCGGTTCGTCCGGACGGCGTCGGAGGAATACGGGAACCCTTTGCCGCCGCCCTTCGAGCTGTCCGTCATGAAACAGGACAGCTCCCTGGAGGGTCGAGACGGCGACCGCCGCCGCCCGCGCCTTTCCGGGAGAAAATGTCCCTGCGGCACGCGGCTCATCATGATTTTCGATGAAGCGCACCAATCGCTCTTGATAGGAAGAGTCTGCACAGAGATGCAGGCGGAGCTGTTCGGCATTGTCGTGCTCGAGACGGTCGTATAGACGCTTGTCATAACAGAAATCAAAGCCCTGCTGCTGCAGTTCCCATTCCAAATCCCAATAGGCTTCGGCCATGAACAGCGTCTCCGGATACCGCTGCTTTGCGGCCCCGATCACTTCACGCCAATATTCGGTTTGCGGCGTGGGACCGGCCCGCCCTTTCCAAGTGC
>DATELB010000210.1:0-3064 GCA_035277085.1 Nitrospira sp.
ATCCTCAGAAAATGAGAGGCACCGTCTAGCTTTTCATCTTTCCCTCTTAAGCGGGTGGGCTCGATTGATCGTTCGCCGCAGCGGGGTCCCTACACCGGGCGGGGTGCGAGGACGAACGATCATCGCGAGGACGATCGGGCTCCTCGCTGACAGGACCCGCTTTCTAAAATTTTAACGTCCCTTCGATCACCATGACGCACTCCCCGCCGACTTTCACGTTTTGAATCGCCTGGCCATCGGATTCGATCTGCACCAGAATGCGCGACGGCCGTTCGACTTCATATCCTTGCTCGATGACGATTTCGATCTTCGGGTTCATCGGCACGATGCCGTTCTGCACAAGATAGGCGCCAAGCGCACCGCTCGCGCTTCCCGTCGCTGGATCTTCCGGAATGCCAATGGCCGGAGCAAACATTCTCGAGTGCACATTTGAAAAGGGCTCCACCGTCACGGTGGTAAACGCGGTGATGCCGTTCGCACCGAACCTTCCGCACAAGTCGACGATGGCCGACGGATCGGGATTGATCGACCGTACGGCTGTCAGCGTCCGCACCGGAACAATCAACACGGGCAAACCTGTCGACACCACGTCGAGCGGCCATTTCGTGTCGGTGATGGTGTGTTTTGGAATCCCGAGTGCGGCCGCCACCTTATACAAATCTTCGGTATCATCGATGCGCTCGAGAAATTGCGGTTCCGGCTGGGTCATCACGACGCGCATCACCCGGCCATCCCGCATCAGCAGGTCCACCGGAAACAGGCCGATGTTGCATTCCTGCACCACCCGGGTCACGGGTTCCGGCGTCGCGATCAAGCCGAGTTGCGCCAGGACATGCATCGTACCGACGACCGGATGGCCTGCAAAAGGGATCTCCTGTGTCGGTGTAAAGATTCTCAGTCGCACGACCGCTGCCGGATTGGTCGGTGGAAACACGAAGACACTTTCGGAAAGATTCATCTCCCTGGCGATTTGCTGGAGCTGATCGTCGGTCAAACCCTGCGCGTCGGGAAAGACGGCTACCGGGTTGCCGCCAAATGGCTGGGCGGAAAACACATCGGCCTGATAGAACTTCAGCGAGCGGCGCTCGGGAACCATATAGCGGGCAACTCTAGGTCATGAAAGAAGCTCATGTCAAACCAGAGATTTGCCGCAGACAGGCCTGTCGAACCGACCCCCAGAACGCGTACAATTGCGCGGCATGCCGACCGGGTTTCGTAGAACACTCTCCATCGTCGCCCTCCTCAATCTCGCTTATTTCGGCGTCGAATCGGCCGCCGCGGTCGTCATCGGCTCGGTGTCCCTGCTTGCGGACTCGATCGACTTTCTCGAAGACGCGGCCCTTAACGGGCTGATCCTCATCGCCGCAGGATGGAGCGCAGGTGCTCGTAGCACCGTGGCCAAACTGCTCGCCTTGATCATTCTGGTTCCCGGTTTCGCCACGCTGTGGATGACTTGGCAGAAGATTGCCCTGCCTGTCCCTCCCGCGCCGCTACCGCTTTCGGCGACCGGCGCCGGCGCACTGATGGTCAATTTCACCTGCGCACTCCTGCTCGTCCGCTTCCGGCATCACGGCGGCAGCCTCGGTCTCGCGGCCTTTCTCTCCGCCCGCAACGATGTCCTCGCGAATGCCGCCATCATTGCAGCCGGGCTGGCGACCACGGCGACGCAATCCGTCTGGCCGGACATAGTCGTCGGCCTCGGCATCGCCGCCATGAACGCAGGCGCCGCCGCGGAAGTCTATAGGGCGGCGGGCCGCGAAACCGCTCCCCGAGCCTGACAGCAATCGCCCCTTCATTATTCGTCGTACGAAAATCTCCTAATTTACAGCCAGCTAGGGGAACCTCTAGTATCCGCGCTGCCGGGGATTTCTCTAGTCTGTTTTCAGGAAGGCTTTACAGGAGGGGTGACACCGTGAATCTTAAAGTATGCGTGCTAGGTGGGCTCCTAGTTGGTGCAGCGGGGACGGTCGCCATGGCGGAAAGCGGATTTCTCCCCAATCTTTTTCCCTTCTCAGACCCTTCCGGCAAACTGCAAACGTTCAGCACGACCGGGAAAGTCGATCTCACCGGTCCATTTTTTCAAGATCTCGGGAAGAAAAATGGCCGCAGCTGCGCCAGTTGTCATCAGCCTGGTGAAGCCTGGTCCGTCTCCGCAGCCGGTGTCGCACAACGGTTCGAAGCCACGCAGGGGTTGGATCCCATTTTTCGTAAAAATGACGGATCCAATTGTAATCACAATATTGACGAAACCACCCTCGAAGGTCGGCGCCAGGCCTACAGCCTCCTGATCAGCCGCGGTCTGATCCGCGTCGCGCTCCCCGTGCCGGCTGGAGCGGAATTCGAGGTCGTCAGCGTGAGCAATCCGTATGGGTGCAATGAAACCTCGTCCCTCTCGATGTACCGCCGTCCCCTTCCCTCGGCGAATCTCCGATTCCTCAGCACCTTGATGTGGGACGGGCGCGAATCGTCCACGCAGACCGGGACGACACCGATCGCGTTCCCGACCAATCCTCAAGATCTGCTCGCTAATTTACGGCATCAATCGGTCGATGCCACGACCGGTCATGCGGAATCACCGACGGAGCCCTCGGCAGAGCAGCAACAGCAGATCGTGGCGTTCGAGATGGCGTTGTCCACCGCGCAAGATCTCGACACGGTCGCCGGCTCGCTCGAGGCCAACACGGCCACCGGTGGACCCAAGACGGTGGTCGACCAACCGTTCTTTATCGGTATCAACGACCCGCTGGGACTCAATCCTTTCAAGACACCATTCAATCCGGTGGCGTTCACTCTCTACAACGACACCTGGGTCAATGCAGCTTCCGGCACTGCCCGCGCACAGCGAGCCAGCATTGTCCGAGGGCAAACGCTCTTTAACTCACGGCCGATCAATATTACGGGAGTCGGAGGCCTCAACGACGCCACAGGGCTTCCTGTGATCAAGGGCACCTGCACCACCTGTCACGATTCGCCGAACGTCGGCAACCATTCTGTCTCGGCGCCATTGAATATCGGCGTGAGTGATGTCAACAGTCCGCTCGACGTCAAGTACCTGCCCGTGATC
>DATELB010000211.1:0-7708 GCA_035277085.1 Nitrospira sp.
AGTTTCTGGCCTTTTGAAATCGTCAAAAATCGACGCGTAAAGTCACCCAGGATGAAATTCCGCTCCATGCGGCGATGTTCATCGAAGAGGACCGCCGTGAACCGGAAGTCATCCGGTTTTCCTTCCCAAAGGTACTGCTTCACTTCTTTCAACCAGCCGCCGACCGGGAGTGCAGCCTCATGCAGCCTCTGTTTGTTGACGTTGATGTGAAAGCGCTCTTCCAAGGCAAAGGCAAACGACGGAATTCGATGGTTCAAGGCCACGGCCGTCACTGTAAACATGGCATCTTCGAGGACTGTAAAAAGACCGGTGCGCTCATCAACGGCGAGCGGACTCGCGATCGGACGAGACGGGAGAAAACCGTTGGCGGCGTGGAACGTCACGTGCCGGACTTCTTCTCTGTCGAATTCGCGAACCTCAATGCTCAGCGGATAGCCGTCGACGAGATTCCAGGTATAGCCGCGCAGTTTGCCGTGCACATTCTCGATCAGGCCAGGAGGACCGTAGAGGCGAAGCGTTTTGCCGCGGCCAAGCGCCACCCGTACGACGGCATCGAAGCCGATGAAGTGGTCCATGTGGGTGTGGGAAACGAAGAGGTCATTGGCCCGCAGCAGGCGAGTGGACCCGAGCGAATCATTATGTCCGAGGTCGAAGAGCAGCGCCCGCTTGGACCAGCGGACTTCCACATAGACGCCGGGATCGCCGAAGCAGTCGTTGACGAGGTAGCTGGAAAATGACGGAGTCATTAGTTAGCGATCAAGACCACCGTACCGCACTATACACGATGGCAACCTCGACCGCATGAGCGACGATCGTCGCATAGAGATTCCTCGTGAGCAGCCAGACCAGTCCCCAGACCACACCGTCGTAGACGGCGATCCAGTGCAGATGCTGAAAGGTGGCGACCATGAACGGATCGAAGGCAAAGACCAAGGCACTGGTCAAGACTGCGAACGGAGGGATCCGCTGAAGCATCCCGCCTCGCCACAGCGCGGATTCGATGACCGCGAGTCTTCCGAGCACAAAGCCGCGGAAATTGACCTCGACGAACAGGGCAATTCCGACGATAAGCCAGGGCAGCATGATCTCTACTGGCACACCTGCATGCGGGGTGTTCCTTAAAAAGGTAATATCCCATCCTAGAGAGGGAACGAGGTGAAGGATTACCAGGGAGTTCACGCAGCCGAGTAGGGTTCCCGTCACGCCACCGAGTCTTAGTCCCTGCTTCCATTGCGACCGTGGCAAACCGATCCGGCTCAGTATTGAAGTGTTGTGCGACGCCCATAGGGCGAACGCGAGGTAGCCGATCAGCTGAGGAGCGAATTGCACCAATGGCTGATCCTGCAGCCACCCTGGCAGCGCGTAATAGTCGATAGTGGCGGCAACCGGAAGGAGCGCCAGCGCGGCGCCCCGCTCGACTGTCGGTGGCGAAGGAGCCGGATCAGCGGGCGCCGGCATGAGGCGTCAGTACACTTGCAAGCTGTAGCGCTCGAGGGTGGTGGCTTTGTGGCGGGATAGATTGGACAGCGACTTGTTGTAATCGACGATGGCGCGCAATTCATTGCCTTGCGCCGTCGCAAGATCGCGCTGGAAATCCAGGACGAAGCGCGTCGTGCTCAGGCCGACTTTGAGTCGTTCCTGTTCGGCTTGCAACTGTTTTTCCGCCATGATCCTGGCGGACTTCGTCGTCTCGATGCGCTTGAAGTCCGTTTGAACGCGCCGGACGGCCTCTTTGACACCGATGATGATCTGCTGTCTGACGCTGGCCAAGGAGGTTTCCGCGTTCTTGCCCTCCATCTGGCGCCTGTTGAACGTGCTCCAAGCCGACCGGTTGCCGAGAGGATAACTCAGCACGAGTCCCGCGCCATAGTTATAAAAGTCGCCGCTGAAATTGCGGTTGCTCATATCGGCGTAGTTTGATCCCAATCCCGCCAGACCCATGGTTCCTTGGAAAGAGAGCGTCGGAAGCAGCTGATTTTGGGCAAACTTGGTATTGAGAGTGCTTGTCTCGACATTCTTCTTGGCCTGGACGATCTCCGGACGCTGGTCGATGGCAATGTCGATGGCTTCCTGAAGACTGATTGGTTCCAAGGCCACTATTGGGGCGTCTTTGGGTGTCAATCGAACTTCGAGCCGCAGGTCTTCTTCGCCCGGGTTCAAGAACCGGCGCAACAGATCCTCTTGGTCGCGGATCGCCTTCTCAGCAAGCAGTATCTGTTCTACGCGCGATGCAACGGCCGCTTCGGCTTGCAGCACGTCGACGATCGACATGACGCCCGCTTTCGCCTTCGCTCTATTCTCGGCCAATAGGTTCTGTGCCGCCTTTAACGCTGCTTCCGCGACCTTCAGGTTCTCATTGGCGAATACGACTTCCCAATAGGTCTGCTCGACGGTCGCCACCACGGTCAGGACCCTGTCGCGAAACACATGCTCTTCAACTGTGGCATTGTTCTGAGCGATCCGGATAAACGTCTTGTTGATGTCGATGCCGGCATTGCGCAGTAACGGCTGCGTCAGTGTCGCGACGAGCCCGCCGGTCCAGGCCGGATTGAACAAGAAGCCGTTGGCCACATCTTGATTGACGTTCGTCCTGGCGGGACTGTAGTTCAGGTCCAAATTACCGCCGGTGATGAGATTAGTGGTCGCATCAACAGTAACCTGTCCGACGCGCTGATCGAAGATCGTAATCTGATTAAGATTGCCGCCGGTTCCGCCGAACACCGGCCGGTTCAAGGGGTTGACAGTCCGGTTGTATTGACCGTTGACGCTCAATGTGGGATCGAATTTTGCCTGTTCGACAACGATGTCCGTGAGACGGCTCTCCTTCGTGTGCCGGCTGATGCTGATGTCGAGGTTGTTTTTCAAGGCGCGGAGGGCGGCATCGGCGAGAGAGATATCTTCACGCCGGTCGCCGTTTGTGGCTTTCGTCGTATCGTCTGCGGCAAAGCCGGAACCGGCAGGCAGCGAAAGACTGCTCACGAAAGCCAGCGCGAGCAGCGGCCAGAGCCGAGGAGCGGGTCGGGTTTTCATGGTGCCCCCTTTGTCGACAACGATCGTCGTCCATACTATAATGAGTTCATGCGAATCTGTCATGAACTTCCTGTCAGACGTTTTGCGTTCATCTTCATTACCGCCGCATTTCTCCTGTTGTGCGCCGTGGAAAGGCCGGCTTCCGCACAATCAGTGACCGGTATTCGTGGCTTCGATGGAGGCGTGGCACCGCTCTTCAGTCTCGTCGGTCCCGGAAGTTTGTATATCGACAATCAGGGAACGCAGGGTTTCCTCATCAATCCCGGAAATAATTTTCAATCCTACAGCTTCCGTAATCCGACGACCGGGCAGGCTTGGAGCGGCGCGGTCATGACCTTGGGGCCCCAACTCTCCATCGGGCTCATCCAGGGGGCCAACCAGTCCGGCTCTCCTGTCGTATTGCCCGCCCCGCCACGGCAGCCTCCCCCTCTTGTGGATATTCAATCCACGCTGCTCGACGACATTCCATAGTCGCGTCATCTGTCTGCTTGGTTACATAAAGAAGCACAAAAATTTAGGGTGTTTCATTGGCGAGCTGCCACGTCAGTGCGAGCACGTAGCGGGCCACAGCCTGCAGAATCTCCGGATTGAGGGTGTCCACAGTGTCGCCGGGCTGGTGAAAATTCGGATGCGCCCCGCCGCTCACGACGGTGATGGTTGGCACGCCCGCCTCTTTGAATGGCACATGATCGCCGCCTGGAAAATACCCGAATAGATCGAGCTTTTCCGATAGGCCGGCCAGTTCTCCGGCGCGCTGGGCCGTGCTCTTCTCAAACTTTGTCACGCCTACCGTCAACCGTCCGTTCCCCGCGCCTGCGTGATCGACGTTGATCATGCCGACCGTTTTCGCCACAGGCACAATTGGCTGCGACACATAGAGTTTTGATCCCAGCAGGCCCTGCTCCTCTCCGCTGAAGGACACAAAAAGCACAGAGCGCTTCGGCGCCGCCGGAGCGAGCGCAAGGACACGGGCCACCTCCAGCATGACGGCGGTGCCTGAGGCGTTGTCGTCGGCGCCGGCGAATAGGAGGCCGGCCTGTTGTCCGAAGTGATCACGGTGGGCGCCGACGAGTACTGTCTCCTCATTGTTCGGAGCATAGCCGCGGATGACCGACATCACGTTAAACAGCGTGCCGTTCTCGACCCGGCTGGTCCATTTCATCTCAACCGTGACCTGGGTCGTGCTCGACCGCGAGACGCCGCCGCGGTTCAACGCCTCTTGCACGCTCCGAAGCGACGAACCTGCCGCTGTCTGGGTCAGGATCCATTCGGCGGTCTCCATACTGATCCATGCGCCAGGCAGTTGGTCATCGCCTGGCGTTGCGGAATAGTACGCGCTGGGCGTCCCAGTGACACCACGGCGCTGTTCATAGGCACTCAGAACCGGCCCGGTAGCAGTGAGATAGCCGATCGCGCCGTGCTGTTTCGCGACGCGCTCTTTCTCCGCATGGCTCAGGGGCTTCGGGTAGGTTTCCGGTTTTCCCCGGAGAAAGAACACGACTGCGTCGTGCACATCCACACCATGATAGTCGTCGATGCCCTGCGACGGATCGACGATTCCATAGCCCACGAATACCACCCGACCTCGGATATCAGCAGACGGAGCATCGAGGACCGGGAGGAACTGCGAGCCGCTCTGCAGTGCCAAGCGCTGTCTCGGCGACACGAGGTCCACGAAAATGTCGTCCGCGATCCTTCGCGCAGGGACCGATAAGGTTTGTTTCCATTCCCGCTGAGGCAACGGATTCGTCCCGCTTGCGGGTGGAAGCGCAGGTGAGCGGTTGAGACGGAGTTCGCCGAACCGATTGGCGACGAACGTCGCAGACGTTTCGTCTTGAGCGCTGCCCGTGAGGCGTCCTCCATACACCGGTCCGGTCAGCGTTCGGATGTCCGCCAGCATGCGCTCCGTGGAAATCTGGTCGAGCGCCGTCGAAAGCCAGGCGGCCGGAGACATGCTCGAGTCAAGGGAGGAGCCGGCGAAGAGTGAAGCGGCCAGGAAGCCGTAGAGGCCGCATGCCGTACAGGTGGTCAGAAAGCGTCTCATACGATGCGCGCTCGGTCGGGCACTATAGCACGGACTGTGAGATTCGTTGCAGCGTTCTGGATGGCAGGGTACGATGACCCGCGCCGAACGGAAGGACCGCGCCGTGGAACTCTCATCGACCGAACGGGCTCCCAATCGTCTGATCAATGAAGCCAGCCCTTATCTCAGGCAGCACGCCGGAAATCCTGTGGAGTGGTACCCATGGGGGCCGGAGGCATTGTCGCGGGCCAAGTCCGAAAACAGGCCGATACTTTTGTCCATCGGGTATTCCGCGTGCCATTGGTGCCATGTCATGGCGCACGAATCGTTCGACAACGCCGAAATCGCGGCGCTAATGAACCGCCATTTCGTCAACATCAAAGTCGATCGAGAAGAACGTCCCGACCTCGACGACGTCTATCAGAAATCAGCGCAGGTGTTTACGGGCCGGAGCGGCGGATGGCCGCTGACGATGTTTCTGACGCCGGATCAGGAACCGTTTTACGGCGGAACGTATTTCCCGCCGGTCGCCCGGCACTCGCTGCCGGCGTTCCCGGATGTCTTGAACGGCGTGATCGAGGCCTACCGCAACCATCCGGACGAGGTGCGAAAGAATATCGAACGTGTGAAGACCGGATTGGCGAGGATCTCTACGCCTAAAGCCGCGAAGGAGCAGCCGACAGTTCGCCTGTTGGAGCTGGGAGGCAGCGAACTTGCGCGCTGGTTCGACCCCATTCACGGTGGATTCGGTGCCGGACCGAAATTTCCGACCGTTCCTCCTTTAAACCTGATGCTGCGGCATTCGGCCAGGACGGCCGACCCCGCCCTTCGGGAGAAGGTGTTGCATCAGCTCCGGACCATGGCTGCGGGCGGCATCTACGATCACGTCGGAGGCGGATTTCACCGGTATGCCGTCGATGCCGAATGGCGGATTCCGCATTTCGAGAAAATGCTCTATGACACCGCCCAACTGGTGCGAGTGTATCTGGATGGATGGCGCCTCACGAAGGACGCGCGTTTCCGCGAGGTAGTGGAAGAGACGCTCGAGTATCTGCGACGCGAGATGACGCATCCCGACGGCGCCTTTTTTTCCGCCCAGGACGCCGACAGCGAAGGCATGGAAGGCGCCTATTTTGTCTGGAGGCCGGAGGAAATCGAAGACGTGCTGGGACGGGACCTCGGCGGTGAGTTCTGCCGGATCTACGGGGTGACTCCGGAGGGCAACTTCGAGGGAAGGAACGTGCTGCACCGGCTCGGAAGCGGGCAGCCTGCCGGCGGTGAACGTGACGAGTCGGTGCTGAAGGCGGCCCGCCTGAAGCTGCTCGCCGCGCGCGACAAGCGGGTCAGGCCGCAGCGGGACGAAAACGTCCTCACCAGCTGGAACGCAATGATGATATCGGCTTTGTTTGATGCCGCCGGCGCATTCGGGGTTCCTTCGTATCGCGCCGCCGCGGAAAAGGCGCTCACATTTCTTCTGGATTATGCGTTCGCTGACGGGCGGGTGTACCGCACCGTGGCCGGACATTCCGGGCGCCTCAACGGCTATCTCGATGATGCCGCATGGCTGGCTGCAGCGCTGCTGGACGCGTTCGAAGCGACGTTTCATCGCTGGTATCTCGATCAAGCCGTCGCCGTCACGGACAGTCTGTTATCCAACTTCTGGGACGAGGCCGAGGGTGCCTGTTTCTTTACGAGCCATGATCACGAGCGATTGATCCAAAGGATGAAGACCGGCACTGACACGGCACTCCCGTCCGGCAATGCGATCGCGGCATCGGTCCTCCTCAGGCTCTTCTCTTTCACCGGGGAAGGGCGGTATTATGAGCGGGCTGAGCGCATCTTCAGAGTATTTCACTCTGTGATGACTCAAAACCCCTACAGCTCGGCGGCTCTACTCTGCTCATTGGATTGGTGGGTGGACGGGCCGAAGGAAATCGTGATTGTTGGAGAGCGGGGGAATGTCCTGACGGAGGCGCTGCTGTCTACAGTGCATCAACGGTTTATTCCCAATCGCATCGTGCTCGGCGGAGAGGGGTCGAGTGGCGGCAGGGAGCTGCCCTTGATGAAAGGCAAGATGCGCGTCGATGGCCGTCCGACTGCATACGTATGTCATCGCCAAACCTGCTCCGCGCCGGTGACGGACGCGCAACAGTTCAGCGCGATACTCTGAGGAAACCGATGGCCTCTGGCGACGGATCGCGAGGAATATACGACCATCTCTACCGGCGGTTCTTCGCGAACCGCGACCGCCATCAAGGGTATGACTTCCAGCATGCTCCGAGCGGCAGCGCCCAATTGCCTGCCGTGACTTTTCGAGACAGGTTGCGTTGGTGGACGTTGGATCGGTGGCGGCGCCGTAAAAAGCTTTTGAACGAACGCGACCGCCTTCAGCGGGAAATTATCGATATCAAGACAGGCCGGTCGAAGGAACGGCGATGACTGCATTCATGCATCCATACATCCAAACTTTTTTGACCATACTGGTCTTGGCGCTCGGTCAAAGCGCGACGTCAACATGGGCGATTCAGATGGAAAGTTCCGCCGAGAAGCAGGCGAATTTCAACCAGCAGGCGTTGGGCGGGCTGTTTCACCGCTGGACCTTCGATCAGCAGACTCCTGAAGATGCGCTTTCGGGGTTCACACAATTTGTGGTCG
>DATELB010000212.1:0-4263 GCA_035277085.1 Nitrospira sp.
TGGCAAGCCCGTTCCTTGGGCGCTGAGGTGCAAAAGTGGTCCATGACCTTGGAGACATCGATGCGTTTGGTTTCGCCGCCCGCAGTGGCGGTGATCGCAAGCGTATCGACCCGGCGAGGTGTCGGGAGCGAGGCATAGACGGTCCGCTCCTTCAGCGTGAGAAGACCGGCGCCTTCCGCGGCTATTAATGCCGGATCTGAGACCGCCGTGCGGGAGACCAGCGCCCCTTTGCCGTACGCCTCGACGATCACCCAATCGCCATCCGCTCGAGACTCTTTTCTTCCTCCCGTTGTTCGCGGCGTCGTGACATGGGTGCCGCGCGGCGATCTGCGCACTTGCATCATGCCGATGTGGGTGAGTTCCGGACCATCGGCTGTGACATGAATTTCCATCACCATGCCGATCGTCAATGCCGACCGTGAGGCGATGTTGACGACATCCGCTGCCGGGTCAACGGCCACCGGGTGGGTCGTCGAGACGCTCGTCGGCTGGCTGGCCAGAGACGCATCGAGGACCGTCGGTTTGACGCCGTTCTCAGCTCCGGTCGCGCACGCCGAGAGAAGAGCCAGGCCGGCAATGAGTGCGGACGGTTTCATCGAGTCTCACGTGTGAACGGCTTCATGACGAGGTGTCAGTAACAGTTGCCCTGAAAGCATTGCTGCATCTTGCGCCCGCGCGCCAGATTGCTGGCATCGCGCCAATCCGCGTTGACATTCAGGCTGTCTGCCATGATTTCAGTCGTGCCATCGGTAATCCGCCAAAAAGTGGTTGTCATGGGCGGATTCGTAATCTGCACACACTGGCTCGTGCTGACTCCAATGCTCGTCGCGACCGCTTCGCAGGCCGCCTTTGACGAATGGACGTTGTTCGGCGTCGATACAGACGTGTAGCCGCCATCGCAGCAGTATTCGTCTCCCAGGCCATACAACATGTGTCCGCTCTCGTGAACGAACGTTTCTCCAGCCTGCGGATCGTTCCCCCAAATCCATGCGGAGCCGCCGAGCGAAATACTGGCACATGCCCGCTGGTTGTTCGCGTCGTCATGGACCACGACTTCACCGTCGGTATAGGCCGCCGCCGCCTTCGCGGCGCCGACAAACGTGATGCCTCGGCCGCACTGATCTTCGTCGGCTCCCTCCGGACCAGCCCACAGCGTGAATGAATCGCGCGTATAGGTATAGACCTTTCCGAATTCCTGGGCTGTGTTGAAATAGGCGTTGCGGATCATTGGCTCCAGCATGTTCGAGTAGGTCTGAGCATTGGCTTGCGAATCGGCATCGCGATTGAAGCTGATATCGATGTGATCAGACGCGGTCGAGCCGCCGGATGGCGCATTGGTCTGCCACAAGATCGGCATCAGTTGTGCGTAATCGGCGCATTCGAGAATCGGCAGGAAGCCCCACTTGAACCAACAGAAGATTCCGACCAGGCGTTCTCCACCGGAATAGGTGATCGGGTCGAGGTTACGTATGGTGCCCCTTTTCGACTTCGCTTGTACTTTGTAGGTGACGAGGGTATGGGGGTTGATGGCTTGCGTGATCGAACAGGTCCCAGTCGTGACGGCGTTTTGAAAGAAACAGGTTTTGCCCTGGGTCGTCGCGTTTTTTCGGCATGGAATCGCGCTGGGCACATTCGCATCGGATGGACAGATGTCCGCCTCACCGGCTGTGACAACGATATTAATATGTTCGAGACCGTCCCCCGTGGAGGCCGTTGCGACAACTTGTGATGAGTGCGGTTGTTCGAGGAAAAACGGCATCTGCCGGGCGGTGATCTGGAGAGGAGCTGATGTGCAAGCACCAAGCGCGATGGCGAGCGCAACCACTGGCACGAGACCGGCCTTCTGCATCAACCCGACCTCCTGTACTCGCAGAACATTGAACGGCGTCAGCTCTTGCGCCCGCGTCTGTATAACAAGACACAATAGGAAGCTGTCCTAGGCAGGACCCTTGAAGAGAAAGAAAAGCGGACAGCCTTGTTTATGAAGTAGGTGTTCGCCCGACAGAGCCGATCCTAACGCCGCGCTGTGAACAGCCGACGGTCTTCAATCAAGCTCCCCACATACCGGAACCCGATTTCTCGATCACATGGCGTGACGTGTATTGCCGCATTCACATAGATGTAGGCCTGCTTCGTTTTCGCGACGTCGGGCACATCATGCAAGACCTGACAGAGCGCCTGATAGAACAGGCCCTGAGCAAAGAAAAGGGGAGGGGAGTCATTGAGGCGGGGCTAAGGGTGCGGGCTACTTAGCCGCATTCTCGCTCACGGTAAATCGCATGGGTCTTCATGTGGTACGATAATGCCATGAGGAAAAGGGAAGAGAGCCGCAAACCCGCATCCAGCAAAGGCTGGAGGACCAAGCTGGGAATGTACAAAACGCCTCAAGATCTACCAGACACCTCAATGATTGCCTGGTTGCCAAAGATTCCTTCGTCCAATGTCCGCACACGCCGAAGAGGCCGTTAGTACGCTCTGGCGAAATCCCGGTACGGTTCACTCCCCTGGAGGGTCGCATGCCTATCACGGCCCGGCTCTACAGAAGTTCCCTTCGTCTGATCTACTGTTCGAGTCTGTGGTCGCTGATCACGATCGTCGCCGGGTGTGTTGAACCGTTACGTGCATATGCTGATTGGGTGAACGTTGGCAGCAAAATCGAAAGAGGACTCACGGTGTACACGGCGTACCTGGATTCAGATAGCATTCGCCGGAAGGGGAATGTGGTCACCTTGTGGGCCTTGTTCGACTACATGACAATACAAAGCATCGTTGGCGGGCCGTGGTTATCTAGCAAAACCCGAAGGCAATATGACTGCTTGGAAGAGACGGTTCAGCTGCTGGGTTATATGACATTCACTGGAAACATGGGAAGCGGTGAGGCGGTGTACAGCAATTCAGAGCAAAGCCGATGGGAACCCATAACGCCTGACAGCATTGATCAAAAGGTATGGGACATCGTCTGCAACCGGCTGTGAAAAGACCACACCCGAGCGGAGCGCTTGGCCTTCATGTACGGGGTAAGGAAGAACCTAGTATATCTGCATAGTCGAATGTTAATCTTGAGAGAAGGTTCCGCACTTAACTATCTCCCAAGGATTGAATCATGTCATCCACCGGATGGTGAGAAAGGCAGGTTCGCCATGGTGATATTGAAAAAGGAGACCGGCGTTTTTGCGTCTGCCTGTGAAAACCTTCTCTCGTTAATCTCGACTGCCGCGCTGCCCGGAGAAGATCGGCTCGCTGTTGAGTATTACCTGCGAGAAATCGAGCAACGTCTGGACCTGTCGTACCCGCTCGAAAAAAGTTGCTAATGCGGAGAGTTCCGTCGCCCGCCAGTCGCATTTCGGTTTAGTGCTGGGATTTCGTTGCGTCCGAAGTGTTTTCCTCCGGACCACTCTCCCGCATTCTGCGTAGAAGCACCCACTAGAGCCCTTGGACTTGGAGGCTGCCTTCGTCCACCGTATGCCCACGGAAGTGGGACACGGCTTAAGAAAAAGGAGAATGTCGCATTGTTTTGCCCACATAGAATAGGCCTGTCCCACATGCCCGCAATCGTCCCTGTTGACAGATGCCCATCCAAGGCGTATGAGAGCTAAAGTGTAAGACAGCAGCGCTGGTTTCTTTGGGTCTCTGTCCAAGCGAAGAGGTCGATGATGCAAGACCTCAGTCCACCGGACCTCAACGGCCCGCCGCGTTGAATGGCGGGCGTTTCGGTCACACGAATCATATACACCGATTACCGATCGCCTGCCATCTCGCCGGGCCCGCCAAGACCTTCGGTATTGCCTGGAGAGGAGTACTGTCCGCCACGGGGAAACTTATTAAACGGAGGGATGGATCGTGTTTTGGGACACACGGCCGTCTTCGCCGAAGCCCGACCGCGTCTGTTCATTCTGCGGGAAGCATCAAAACGCAGCTCAAAACCTCATTGCGAGCCCAGCTCAATACACCTGCAATTCATGCCGTACCAGTTCCACGTTGTTGATTTGCGAGGAATGCATTCGATCCTGCTCTAATTCCACGACTAAGACTCCTGAACCGCAGGCCGCATCTCCGTCCTTGCCGCTGGTCATTCCCAAGCCGACTGAAATCAAAGCGACGCTCGATGAATACGTGATCGGACAGGAGCAAGCCAAGAAAGTCCTCTCCGTCGCGGTCCACAACCACTACAAGCGCATTGTGAACCGGGAGCGGCTTACCCATGTCGATCTCCAGAAAGGCAATATTCTGATGATTGGATCGACGGGGACAGGCAAGACGCTC
>DATELB010000213.1:0-2502 GCA_035277085.1 Nitrospira sp.
CAGCTCCCGCATGTCGTTCGATCGGCCCGACAGCCCGAGCAGGCCGGATCGCTCGTTCAGCCATCGTTCCACCTCAGCCGTCGAAACTTTCTCCCGCTCGGCGAGGAACCCCACGAGTGAGGCATCGACGTCGCCGGATCGCGTGCCCATGACTAAGCCTTCCAACGGCGTGAAGCCCATGGACGTCTCGACCGATCTACCTTCTGCGATCGCCGCCGCGGAACAGCCGTTGCCCAACTGAACCGTGATGACGCGCTCGTGGCTCAACGATTTTCCAGTGCCGCGCGCGTAGCCCTCGGCGAGCGACGCATGCGCAATCCCGTGAAATCCGTATCGACGGATGTGGTGGCGGTCGGCCAAATCGGCGGGGATCGCATACTGCCGGGCGACTTCGGGCATCGTTCGGTGAAACGCCGTATCGAAGACGGCCACCATGGGGACGCGCGGTCCCATGGCCGACTTCGCGCCTCGAATCCCGGCAAGGCAGGCAGGGTTGTGCAGCGGCGCCAACTCGGACAGCTCCTCGATGCCCGCCTCGACCTGGTCTGTAATCAGCGTGGACTCCATGAATCGGTCGCCACCATGCACGACCCGGTGTCCCACGGCCTCGATGTCCCTCACGTCATCCGCCAAACGGTTCATGAGCACCCGCACAGCCTGAGCATGGTCCCGAGCCTCAACCACGTTCGTTGACCGGTTCCTCTCCGGTCCGCCTGTCTCCAAAATTGCCGCACCTCCGATGCTTTTAACGGCCCCCTCGAGCCTGGCCGGTCCCGTGGCGAGCATACCGTCGTGCTCCAGCACGTCAGTCAGCCGAAACTTGATCGATGAACTTCCGCTGTTGACGACGAGGATCCTCATGTCGGGGACTGTCCCGGTCCCAATAAAGGGACAGGCACCGGCGACGCCAGCCAGTCCCTATGTATTCGAAGCATCAAAGATGCTCTGAATGGACTTATCCAGGATGGCGTTGAACTCAGCGTCGGATTGCTGGGCTGATAATCCTTCGACCAGCGCGCGTGAAAAACTCGCAATGAGGCCGTGATTCCGCCGGAGACGGGCATTGGCATCTTCTCGCGTATACCCGCCAGAGAGCGCGACGACCCTCAATACCTTGGGATGCCGGATCAAATCCATGTAGAAGTCGTCTTTATCCGGAATCGTAAGCTTGAGCATCACTGACTGCCCTGCCGGCAATGCGGCGAGTTCCTTTAAGATCGCCTCCTTGAGCAGCGATTCCGCCTTGGCCTTCTCCGGACAGCGAATGTCGACCTCCGGCTCGATGATTGGCATGAGGCCGACGGCGATGATTTGACCGGCCACCTCGAATTGTTGTCGCACAATGTTTTTGATTCCCGCTGCATTGGCCTCTTTGATGACCGAACGCATCTTGGTGCCAAAGATGCCTTTCTTGTTGGCCTTCTCGAGAAGGCGGGCAAGGTCCGGCATGGGCTTCATCAGCTGGACGCCTTCTTTTTCGGCTTCAAGTCCTTTATCCACCTTCAGAAACGGAACCACTTGCTTCTCGTTCCAAAGGTAGTCCGCCGTAGGCTTGCCTGCGATGTCTCTATCCATGGTGTCTTCGAACAAGATCGCCGCAATCACTCGTTTGCCCGAAAAGGCTGGACTCATGATGATGCGCGTACGCATCTGATGGACGATGGCAAACATCTCATCGTCGCTCGACCATGCGTTGTCTTTGATTCCGTACTGACTCAATGCCTTCGGCGTGCTGCCCCCGCTTTGGTCGAGTGCGGCAATGAACCCCGGACGCGTCTTCATCTGCTGCTGTTGCTGCTCGCGAGTTGTCATAGTCTTTACCTCAACTAAAGTGGCGGTTCAGGTCGTCATCATTCTTCGTACAAAACGTTCAGCGGAAGAAGCACTCTACAGCGGAGGGCTTGGACGGGAATACTGTCAAATTTGACAGATCCCCCAAAAGCGGTGTCTCTCCCTAGGATCTCCCCGAGGAGGTAGATAACGCCCCCGGCAGCGGGGGTAGAAAGGTGGGACCTTATTCGCGGAGCCAGGCCAGCGCCGCCGAGCGCTCACTCGCTTTAAAATGCCGGATCTCGGCGTTGACGAAATGCTTTGCCAGCTGCGGCGCGATCGAGAGGATAGGACTGTCAGAGACGGCAGCGATCTTGCGGATGACGCGATGGTGGTCGCGGACGAATCGCACATGTGAAACGAGTGCGGCAAAGTTGTCCCAGCCGGGAAAGGATGAGGCCTCAATCATGAGCCCGCGGAGGTTGCCGTGCGCCTCGACGTAAGGATCAACCACCGCCGCCAACGAGGTAAAATCATCCGCCTGCAGCGGCCCGCGCGGCCGAATCACGAGGAGTCCCTCAGCGCGCTGCAATTCATAGTCGAGCATGCCACACCTCGCCGCTCTGCGACGCTACACCACTGAGGCGGTCGTTCGCAACGCCGACGACTAGCGCCTTGACCTCGCTTTCGGTCAAATGGTAGCCTCCCATTTTCCATTTCGGATCTCATCAT
>DATELB010000214.1:0-3582 GCA_035277085.1 Nitrospira sp.
TCGTCGCTGTGGACCCCGATCCGGCCGACGATCAGCAGCGCCGGTACGTCTTTGCGGACGTATTGAATGATCTTCTCGAACGCTTTTCCATCCAGCAAGGTCGTCTTGACGTCGGTTTGCTCGGCCTGGGCGATTTCGCGCGAGATGTCCAAATGGGACTGATAAATTTTGGCAAGACCGCTGTCGATGATCTCTTCGTGAAGCTTTTCCTGCTCTTTGAACCGGAACACCTTGCCGGCCTCTTCATTGAGCACGCCGGAGATGCTGTGAAAGGCCGCGTAGTGGAAGTAGGGGTCAAACGCAGAGATCGCTTCCACCGGCATGTTCAGCGCCTTTCCGAGCTGGAGCCCGGTCATCAGGCCGCCGAAGGAGTAGGGGCTGCCGTCGACCGCGACGACGATTTTCCCGCCGGTGATCGGCTGGATGTTCTTGATGATCAGCATGTCGGAATTCCGCACGCGGCGAACGACGCGTTCGGTGTTGCTGCCGATCACGCTGTCTTTGACCGCCCCGACACCCAACGCACCCATGATGACCAGGTCATAGCCGTTGGTGTTGATGTCTTCCGCCAAGACCTTCCAATTCCGTCCTTCGAGCGACCGCCGTTCAATGGGAAGGTTGGCCTCATTGCACTTTTTATCGACGTAGTCGAGATAGGAGTCGGTGATGATCTGAAGTCCGCGGGTGATCAGCGAATCGTGGATTTGGCGCTGCCGGTCGAGTTCCTTTTCGTCGTGGTATTCCTCGGGGAGCCCAGCCTCCATCTGCTTGAAGCGTTTATCGTGCATTTTGGCTGCGTACACATGGCTGCCCACGATCTTCGAACCAAAGACCTTGGCCAGGTGGACGCCGGTGTCCACCGCCTGGTTCGAATGGTCGGAGTTATCGACCGGAATATAAATCGTCTTGTACATCGAGATGCCTCCTCCAGGCGCTCTTCGGACAAGGGCAGACTGGTACAAACGTCAGAAAAACCAATCGGTTGTCGTCTTGCCCCAGGTGTGAAGAGGGCGAATGATAGCACTGGCCTCAGCGGGAATGCAAGGTAAACGGAGGTCAAGGGTCAATGGTCAAAAGACATGGAGGAGAGCACGAGCAGCGCCCCGTTGACCGATGACCATTTTGCCAATGACGTGAGGCTAACCAGCCGAAGTGGCGGGAGTTTTTGGCTGCTGAGCCGTGATCGATGTCTGACGGCGGGAACGCAGGATTTCTTCCAGGGACAGGAGCGCATCTCGACCCGAATTGCCTTCAATGCCGCGGCTCAAGCTCTTGTCGGCATAGCCATGTTCCCCTTGGGGGGTCTGCGATAGCGAACCGGTCCATCTCCTCGGATCCCTGCTGCCTTCTTTGCGCTCCCAAGCGCGCAGGCAGGCTTTAGCGATAAACTTGTTGAGAGGAGCCGGGTTGTACAGCAACTTACGGATGCTTCTCGGCGTCAGCATGAGAGGGTTGTAGCCCGCGGAAAGGTAGCCCTCCTCGAGCAAGCGCTGCTCGAGGTCGGTATTGGGTTGGATGCCGAGAAAAAACATCAAGGGGAAGACCCGTTCCTCCCCTAAAATCGATGCCACGACCTTGTAGGACTCGACGCTCTGTAGAAGTGTTTCTTCTGTTTCTTTCGGGCTATTCAGCGAATAATTCAGAATGACCTTCCCGCGGAAGCCGGCCTCCGCGAGGTACCGGCAGCCGTCATAGAGCCGCTCGAGCTTAAATCCCATGTGAAGATTGTTGAGGACCTCCTGGGAACCCGACGTGATGGCGACTTCCAAATCGCCGACGCCGGACCGCACCATCAACTTGGCCAATTCGGGCGTGATCAATGACGTCCTGATGTACCCCGACCATTCGATTTCCAGCTTCTCGCTGATGATCCTTTCAAGGATTTCCGTGCATTGAGGGTACGCTTCCTTACCGGTGATGAATTGCGCGTCCGTGAACCAGAACCGACGGGCGCCCCATTGATGGTAATGTTGGGAGATATCGCGCACGACCATTTCCGCCGGGCGATAGCGGACCCGCTTCCCCTCGATGTACGGATATAGGCAGAAGGCGCAGTCGTAAGGACAGCCACGCTTCGACTGCACCCCGATCGACTCCCCAATGTATTCCTCGTATTGCGGGAAAATCGACGTCAGATAGGGCAAATCGACGGTCAGGGCGTCGAGGAGCGCCGGTGACCCCTGGCGCCCTTTCTTCACGCGATTTCCCTCCTTGATGATGTATCGTTCATCCTCGATCGACCGGCCTTCGAGGATTTTGAGGATCGCGTCTTCACCCTCGCCGAGCAGGCCGATCGTCCCTTCCGGCAATTTCTCAATGAGTTGATCGGCGAAGGCGGTAAAGGCACCCCCTCCGATCATGAGCTGCGTCCGGGGGAATTCTTTGCGCACGAGCCAGGGATACGAGAGTACCGTATGGATATGGCTGTAATAGCGGTACAGCTGTTTCAGACCGGCGAAGGAGGCGGCGACCCGCTTGATGGGATTGCTCGCAAAATAAAAATTGAAGGCATGCTCCAGTGAGGAGTCGCCTTCATGCGGCGAAAAAATCTGTATGTCGCGCCAGGAGAAGCAGACCAGGTCCGGTTGGAATTCTGCGGTGACGTTCCTGATGGCGCGATTCCGTTGCGACACCGGGTAGAGCGAAAGATCGAGGATGCGCTGCCGGACGTCCGGCCTGCGCCGGTGAATGAAGTCGGCCAGATAGGTGACCCCGATTGGGTACACCTTCTTGCAAGGCAGGAAAATATAGAGAACCGATTGGCTCATTGATCGAATGTCAGGTTATTTAACCGCCACATGAATGGCGACGATCCCGCCGTTCAGATTTCGATACGAGACCTGGCGAAAGCCCGCCTCACGAAGGATGGAGCAGAGCCCCTCTTGATCGGGAAACGCCCTGATCGACGCGGGCAGGTATTCATACACACCGGTCTTGTCCCGTGCGACCTTCGTGCCAACCCACGGAAGCAGCTTGAACGAATACCAGTCATACAACGCTCGTAGCCAACCGAACACGGGCCGCGAAAATTCCAGGCAAACAAAGGTGCCGCCCGGCTTCATCACCCGCCGGATTTCGCCGACCGCTTGCGCAAGATTTCCGACGTTACGCATGCAGAATCCGGTCGTGACGGCGTCGAATGTATTGTCCTCGAACCCGAGATGTTCCGCATTGGCCTGGAGACAGGTGATCTTCCCTGTCAGACCGTTGCCGTCGATCTTCTTCAGGCCCTCGGTCAGCATTGCGTAATTCAAATCCGACGCGATCACCCGTCCGCGGAGGCCCATCCGTGGTTGGACAAAGAGAGCAAGATCAGCGGTTCCCGCTCCGACGTCGAGCGCCGTACCCGCGTCGATGCAAGGCACATGGCCCGCCGTGATTTTCTTCCACCGGTAATGCAGGCCGAAGCTGAGGAGCGTGTTGTTGAGATCATACACGCCGGCGATCGAGGTGAACATTCGCTGCACTGCCTGCTCGCGTGCCGAGCCGGACCAGGTCGAAACGGCGCGGGCAGACGCGTTCGAGACAGGCTCTTCAGCCACGGATTCCCTCGTTCCCAGCATGGAGATGGGTGGTAGCACC
>DATELB010000215.1:0-54710 GCA_035277085.1 Nitrospira sp.
CGCCATTAGCGAAACCTCGCTTCTAATCGTCTCCATGGAGAGTGTGGACTCTGTTTGATCCGGCCGGGACAGTCCCAATACCTCCCAGCGGATCTTGTAGGTCGGTTTCGTTTTCTTTTTTCTGCTGCTGGACTTCCAGACGTGCGACATCTTCATTAAAACTCCTTTCATTGCTTTATGCGGCATAGGGACGGAGAGCACAGCGTAAGAGCAACGTCGAGAGAGTCGCGCGGTATCGGAAGGGGGGCGCGAAGAAGTCGGTGCGCTCGTACGGTCGTACAGTCTAACAGGCCCCGATCATTGGGGTCAAAGTCGGCAGACCATGGTCGGACGTCCCTCCGACTAGGGACATCCCTAGTTCAGGAAACGACTCCAAGGAGGTAGGTAGACCGAGTTGGAGTGCCTATTAGACGCGAGGAGGCGTTCATCATGCCGATCAGACCGTCAGTCGCTGCCGCAAGCGTACCGCAACGGCATCCGTCAACGTCTTTGCCTCATGTCCGTGCTGAAGCCGGCTCGCGATGGCGTGTCGCGATCGTCCATCCACATTCTTCCATCCGCGAGACGATGCGGGTGATTCTCGACGGCTATGCTGACCTGATTGAAGTGGTCGGAGAGGCCACCGATGGTAATGGGGCCGTCGAACTCGCCAGGACGATCTCCGTCGACCTCGTGCTCATGGACACTCATTTGCCCAACAGTGTCGAGGCGATTCGCCAGATTCGCCGTATCGCGCCCCAGGTGGTCATCCTTGCAACATCGGCGGAATACTCGCCTTATCTTTACAACGCCATGATTGCAGCCGGCGCCGTGGCCTTCATTCGCATGGAGGATGCGGAAAGTCTCCTGTTTCGGAGCATCGTCTTTGCCATGTGCACTTACGGTCCGAAGCACATGCAGCCGGCGCCGGCGCAGGCGTCCGCCCGACGAAGCAGCTTTGCTGTGTCAAACGCCGGCTGAGCGCTGCAGCTGTCGTGCGGCGATGGGCTGTTGATCGCCGGTTCGCGCTCCATCGCAGAGGGAAGCGGCGGTCCTGCTTGCACTGAATACCGTGCAATCGCCATGAGGGTTCGGTGGTCTTCCGAGATCGGGAAGAAGCGGGCCGTCTGTTGGCTGCCAAGCTCGAATCGTATCGGAACGATCCCAGCGGACTCATTCTCGCCCTGCCTCGCGGCGGCGTTGCCGTTGCCTACGAACTCAGCCGCAGCCTGCATTTACCTCTCGATGTCTTCATCACGAGAAAGCTGAGCACGCCGGACAATCCGGAGTACGCGATCGGCGCGCTGAGTGAGACCGGCGCTGTCTATCTGAATCCGGACGCAGTTGAGGCGTTCCATCTCTCCCATGCCGATCTCAACGCGTTGCTCGTTAATGCGCGCGAAGAAATTTTCCGGCGCCGGCAGCGTTACAGAAACGGAACGGCGCTCCCCGCCATAACCGGGAAAACCGTCGTCCTTGTCGATGACGGCATGGCGACCGGCGCGACGTTTTTCGCGACGATCGAAGCGATTACGGAGTTGTCTCCGCGGCGGCTTATCGCGGCCGTCCCGGTCGCCCCGGCGGACAACGCCGGCCGGGCTCGAAGCCGGGTCGACGAATTGATCGTGTTGGCTACCCCTGAACCCTTCATCGCGGTCGGTCATCATTATCAGTGCTTCACGCAGGTGAACGACGACGAGGTCCTCGAATACCTGACTGCGGCCAAACACGCGCGGCCCGCGCAGGTCTCGCATTAAGCCGCGCGCCGGGAGGAGCGACGGATGAGAGTGGTCGCCGGAGTGGACTGGTCGGATGCGGCATTTGCCGCGGTCGAACAGCTGGGTCTGCTTTACCGGCCCGCGGAGGTCACGCTCGTTCACGGTGTCGACCTTGGACTGTTCGAATATCCCATCGTCGCGGAAGCGGCAAACCTGCAGGGATATGACATCTTCCGGAAGTCGATGTTCGACGCCGGCTGCGAATCCCTCGAGCGGGCGGCCACGATGCTCCCCGAGGACATACCGAAGCCGCGCCGCCTCTGCGAATTCGGCAAGCCGGCCCGTTTTCTGCTGGATACGGCCTCATCGCTGTCGGCGGATCTCATCGTCGTCGGCACGCATGACCACTCGCGGGTCGCTGAACTCGTTCTGACCAGCGTATCCCACCGGGTGTTGTTGCATGCCTCTCAGCCGACCCTGCTCGTCAAAGGCCAGGCAAAGCCGATCCGCCGGGTGCTAATCGCCATCGAAGGCCGCACGGACGCAAGAAAGATCTGTGACTGGCTGATCCGCTATCCGTTCCGGGCCGCGGTCGATGCAATGCTCCTGACGGCAATACCAATCTTGCCGGTGCTCGAGGAATCGCCTCTGGCTCAGTTCTCCAGCTGGTCGGAGGAGGTCGTTCGTCAGGCCGAGGAGCAGGCCCGGGCCTTTGCACAAGAACTCCCGGCCGAGCGCTTCAATACGTCAAGCCGTGTCACGAAGGGTGATGCGGCGCCTGTCATCTCGGAGGCGTCGAAAGACTTCGACTTGGTCGTCGTGGGGTCGCATGGCCGCGAAGGATTGGACCGGTTCCTGCTGGGCAGCGTTTCACACGCGATCGTGCACCATGTCGCTTGCCCGGTGCTTGTCATCCGCTGATTCTGCAGGCTGATCCTCCGTCTGACTACTCATACTGCGTATTAAACATCCCGCCTTCGTATCATCTCTTTCGTATTGTGGAAAAAAGACGTCCAACAAATTGCGCCTCCGGCAGCCATAGATCTTCCGTTTTAAATAATGGAATGGTCTTAAAGCAAAGAAATAGCAGCTATATCAAGCCATCGAGAGGGCGCCCGATTTGCACCATGTTTGCCCGGCACCTTAGCCTGTCGTTCGCCTCACTGTGGGTCGCGAGAGATGACGCTAAATCGTGGCACTATCGAGCGGCCAAAAAGCGCCGAGGGCTTCCTCTCCCGAGCCTCCCGCCTATGCGGCCTGATCACCTCGCTGCCGGCAAATGGTCCTCACCGGCTCGCCACATGTCTCGTCCTGCTCATCATGATACTGGGGATGGTGTTCATTAGTTGGGGGGTCTACACGGTTGAACGCAGACTCATCGATTCAACAGGCTATAGCCTTGTGCAGGCAGCCGGGGATGCAGCAAGCAAATTGGAATTGGCGATTGCCGAGCGGCAAGGCGACGTTGAAGCATTCGCCTGGTCTTCGATCGCCCGGGGTCACGATCGCCAAGCTTTGACGGCATATCTCCATCGACTGTTGTGGAATTACCGGGCGTTTCAGTGGTTTGGGGTCACCGATTCGCATGGAACGCTGATCGCCAGCACGGATCCATCGATCGTTGGACAGGATCGAACTGGGAGTGTGTGGTTTCAGGAAGCCCTCAAAGGCCATACGGTGAAGCTGCTTGACGCCACACCGGCGAGAGAAGCACACAACCGGCTTGCGATCACATTCAGCTCGCCAATCATCACGGTCACAGGAGAGTTTCACGGTGTGTTCGCTACGGTAGTGGAGATGCCCTATCTCGTCGATCTCCTGGACCGAACGACGCGAGTCCTGCAAGACGTTGCCTGGCTCGAGGAGTCTCCTATCGAATATCAAATCTTAAACCGAAATGGAGAGCTCCTGGCCGATTCCCATCTCCACCAGGAAGGCCACGCCAATTTGTATGCGATGGGATTGCCTTCCGCTCGGTTGGTCGCGACGTCACGGCGAGGCTTCGTGGAGGAAGCGCATCTGCGTCGTCACCTTCAGGTCATTACGGCCTATGCGCAAGTGAATGTTCCGCAGCCGGAGTCGCCTTTGCGGTGGGGGATTCTTATTCGCGTCGATCGTGACAGCGTTCTTAAGCCGATCCGTTCGTTTCTCAAAAAACTTATCTTGATCGCGATGTTGGTTCTCTTACCGACGGCAGCCTTGTTCTTGTGGCTGCTGCGGCAGATACACAGCAAATGGCTGCTCGCAACGCAAGAATCCGCGCGCGCAACCAACGCTGAGTCGGCCTTAAGTGCTCGCGTGGACGCGCTCGATGCCCTCGTCAAAGCCGCAAATAATCTCGCATCTGCACAGAACATTGAAAGCCAGCTCCAACACTTTCTAGAGGTGGCGAAAAGTATCACCAAGGCGCGATACGCGTCATTGGGGATTCTCGATAAGGAAAGGCAACGCCTTCTTCGCTGTCTCGCGATCGGACTTGATGAAACCCATGTGCGGGCAATTGGGGCCTTGCCGGTTGAAGGCGGCATATTGAGCCGGCTCGTGCAGATTGAAGCCGCCCTAAAAGTAGACGACTTGGGCTCGCTCGTCTCCAAAGAACGGCTTCCGCCCGATCTCCCCTTGAGCTCATTTCTCGGCATCTCTCTCCGTGGCCATGGGGAGTTGTTCGGACAGTTGTATCTGCTTGAGAAAACTACCGCTGACGGCCATGTCACTGCATTTACGGATTTCGATGAGCAAATCTTATCGACACTATCGCTTCAAGCCGCCGTTTCGATCGACAATCTCCGCTTACTGCATGACTCCAAAGACCGTGCCATGCGCGATTCTCTCACCGGATGGTTAAATCACTCCTCAATTCAGGATGCATTGATCCGCGAGCTCGCTCGCTCCGAGCGAGACAAGGAACCTCTTACCGTGTTGATGGCCGATCTCGACCATTTCAAGCGCATTAACGATACCTACGGTCATCTCGTGGGGGATCTGGTCATCTGCGAAGTCACGCGTCGCATAGGAGAAGTGGCACGCCGATACGATCTACTTGCCCGAGTAGGAGGCGAGGAATTCCTCATGGTCTTGCCAGGTTGTAATGAGGATACAGCGGCTGAATTCGCGGAACGTATACGTTCCGCGGTCGGGGACGTTGCGATCTGCACTCCTGCAGGCTCTTTAATAGTTACCATCAGTATTGGTGGGACGGTGTGGACGCCGGGAAACGTTCCACATGCGCAACGGCTGTGGGAAACGGCCGATCACGCTCTCTATCGGGTTAAGGAACGCGGTCGGAATGGGGTCGCTTTTGTGAGTGTGTCGCAGGAATCGTTGCGAGGAGTGGCTTAACGGCCTGGATTCATCATTCGACAGACGGTGCCGGAGACTCGCCGCTCTGCATCGTGAGCACCATGACCGGTCGCGGCCTATGCGGCTCACGCGGTTGCACGAACGCTTGCACGAACAAAGATCGGCCCTGCGGCTCGAGGAGCCGTTTGGGACCGAAGCGCCGCCAACCTCGATGTTCGATCGAGACCTCCCGCGATGCCTGTATCTCCTCGACGAGTGCCGCGAGCGGCTTCGGCAGCCCACCAGGGGCATGGCGTTTCCCTGTTCCGTTCAATCGCAGGAGCAGGTCACGCCCGGCTTGATTGATGTACAACACCTTCCGGTCCGCGGCGAGGACCATTATGCCGGAATTCTTAAGGCCGCCGGGAATCCGGGCGCCATCGGCGGCACTGCGATTGGCTTTCGAAATCATAATGATGTTCCGGTCTGTCAGGCAGCCGCGCGCGACCATTTCGAACGCGGCGAGCGGACGCCACTCAAGTCTCGGGAACCCTTCAGCCCATTCCGCCTGGCTCTGAAGACACTTGCGCGTGGATCCGCCTCGAAACACTGAAGACAGCAGGTATACGAGAGAATTGCAGGTTCTCCGGGGATGCCGGCATTCCGTCGTTCCCGCCAAAGCCCGATGGCCTCATCGTGGACCATCTCGCAAAAACAGCAGACACGTACCATGGATGTCACCTCCGAGGTCGCGCCATTCCGGGCGCGCATGCGTATGGAAATCTCGCGTATGGTCCGGTATTCACGAGGAGCCGGCCGGTTGACCGGCGTATGAAGACCGCCCATGCGGACCAGCAAGACAGTTCAATGGGAAGGCCGGATCACGCCCGATCCGGCGCAACGAGTCGACAATGCGCGCCGGCTTTCCCCAATCGCTCCAGAGAACGCCGCTCATTTCGACGACAGCAGCGCGTTCAGGCACACGCTGCAGCAGCTCGGACGACAGATCATGCGCGGGTATGTCGTGGTAGATCTCGTCGAGAATCTGCGCCTCCTTCGACGTTCCGATCGATCGGCCGAGCCGCTCGAATCCTGGCATGAGATCCGGGAAACACTCGTACCCCATCCTCCACAGCGTTTCCGCCTTTGCAGCCATGACGGAAGTGTTCCACAGGGCTCCTCCGGCCAGAGCCGCGTCGGCTTCGGCAAGAGTCGGTCGGGCGGTGAACGCCCTGACCGAATGAATCCGGTATCGTTCGAATCCGTCGATTTTTGCCCCCGGCACGATCCAACCGTAATCCAACTCGAGCCGGTCGGGGGGGACGCCAAGGACGACGAACCGTCCGGGCAGCCATTCGAGCGTGCAGAGCGCCCGATGTACCGACATCAAAAAACCCGTCTCGGGATAGACAAAGTGATCGGACGGATAGATGACGACCGTGGCATCGGGGTCCTTTGCGCGCAGATACGTGAGCGACAGATAAATCCCGGCGGCTGAGTCACGATTCTTGGGCTGCAGCAGCACGGTTCCGGCTTCTCGACCTTCCAGCTGGGCCCAGGCTTCCTGACCATGCTCTCGTGCGACCAGCGCCAAGATGTGTTCCTGGCGGGAGAGCGCCGACGCGCGGTCCAAGGTGTGCTGGAACAAGGACCGTTCGCCAAAAAACGTGCAGTACTGCTTCGGACGGGGATGTCCCAGCCAGCGTTGAATGAACTCGCGGATGCAGCCGCCTTCGCCGCCCCCGAGCACGATTGACCAGATCCGACTCGGCATTGTCGTTCCGTTCGTCATCGTTGTCATGCCCTTTCCTCCTTCTCCGGCGCATGGCGGCCGAGGAATCTGCGATACGACTCGAGGCACTTGGGACAGTACCCGTGAGCGATTCGAACGTCGGAGGATTTGAGTTGATATTGCGCCATGTACCACTTGTGCTCGCGCCAACGCGTCCCGCTCATTGCCATATCCATATCATCGAACACCTTCTCGCACAGGCAGCACATGATGACCACTCTCATGACCTCACCATGTTCGCATTCACAACGTTGCCCTGGCAGCGCCCGAAACGGCGGCGTGATGCCGCGCGGATACTTCATATCCGAACCGGTCCGGACGCCGCAGCACAAGGCTGCCCTCGCGGCTCAATTGATCCACGACGCTGAAGATCTCGCTCCAGGAAAACTGGGACAGCTGTTCGAGAAGGCTCTCGAGCGTGCAGGGCCCCTCCTGACTCAGGTGCAATCGAATGGCAGATTCAACCGTCATCGCATTCATCTCCTGCATGTTGTTCAAGCATCGGCCGCCGACATCGTTCACGTGCGATCGAGGGCGAGTTATAGCCGAGCGCTCGCGCCCGCACTATCAGCACGACGATGATTGTGGCGTCGTGGCCGGATGTACCTGGTTGTCCTAATCTCAACGACAGCGGAAGGACTACCCGCGACGAAGGCGTGAAGGGACCGCTTACCCGATCCCTTGCTGGACGGCGTACCGCATCAATTCGGCGTTATTTTTGAGATGCAATTTCTCCAGGATGCGCGCCCGGTAGGTGCTGACCGTGGTGGTACCGAGGTGCATGCTTTCGGCGATCTCGGAAACCGTCTTACCCGATGAAAGGAGACGCATGACTTCGAACTCGCGGTCCGAGAGCAGTTCATGCGGAGGCTTCTCCTCGCCTCGATGGAACAAATGGACAAGCTTCTCACCGAGGGAGGCGCTGACGTAATTGCCGCCGCCCAAGACCTTCTTGATGGCCGTCACCAACTCTTCCGGAGCGCTGGCCTTGGTTAAATAGGCGTTGGCTCCGGCCTTGAACATGCGAACTGCATATTGATCCTCGGGGTGCATGCTGAGCATGATGACGGGCAACGACGGACGCTGGCGTTTGACTTGAAGCAGGGCATCAGTCCCCGTCGTTCCGGGCATGCCGATGTCCAGGATGACGATGTCCCATTTCTTCTGCTTGACCAACTGGGTGAGGTCGAACGCGTTGCTGCATTCCCCGACCGTGACCGCTCCGAGACCATCGGCCAAGAGATCCTTGAGCCCGCGCCGAAAAATCGAGTGGTCATCCGCGATCAAAATTCTCAGCATGATCGTACCCTCTTCTCTCAAGCGTCGAGGCATCTCAGACGGAGCGTCACCGTGGTGCCTTTCCCAGGCCAGCCCGCGATATCCAGCCGGCCGCCGATCGCCATCGAACGCTCTTTCATGCCGAGCAGACCCAGCGAGGCGCCGTCGTTCAGTCTATCGGACGGAATGCCACGGCCGTTGTCCTGAATCTCTATTAGGACATCCTCATCTTTTTCCTTCACCAACACCCTGACGAACGTCGCCTTGGCATGCCGGGCGACGTTGGTCAGCGCTTCCTGGCAAATGCGGAAGGCGGCCGTTGCCCGGGATGGACTGATCTTGATTTGATCGAAAGACGCCTCACAAAGGCAGCGGATCCCGCTGCGGCGCTCGAAATCCTGACACTGCCACTCGATCGCCGCCACGAGTCCCAGGTCATCGAGCACGCCCGGCCTCAATTCGGCGGCCAGGCGCTGAACTTCGGCAATCGTGGCATCGGTGTCGGCGGACATTGAGCGGATTTTCTCCTCCATCCTCTCCCGAGGGAACAAAGACTCGCGCATCATGCCCAATAATCTGGACAAGTCCATCTTCATGCAGGTCATGCGGACACCCAATTCATCGTGCAACTCCCTCGCGATTCTTGTCCGCTCTTCCTCGCGCACGACGTCCAGGCGTTGAGAGAGCGTTCGCAGCAGCTCGAACGACCGCTGCAATTGGGTGTCCGCCCGTTTGCGCTCGGTGATGTCTTCGGAAATACCCAGCAAGTACACGGGCTGGTCGTTTTCATCGAGAATTGGAATCTTTTTCGTATGCAGGGAACGCAGGCCTTTCGCTTTAGTGAGGATCGGTTCTTCCGGAATATCCAAAACCTTGCGGCTCTTCAGCACATTGCGGTCGGCGCTTGTAAAGAAATCGGCCTCGTCCCTGGGAAACAGCTCATAGTCGGACTTCCCCAGCAGGTTTTGCCGGGTATGCCCGAGCAGTTCTTCCCCCGCTCGATTGAATCGCACGAACCTCAATTGCTCGGCATCCTTGACAAAAATCATATGAGGGATGTTCTCGACGATCGATTCGAGGAAGACTTCGCTTCTACGAAGCTCGACCTCCGCACGCTTACGCTCAACGGCATAGCGCACGGAACGGCGCAGGAGAGACGACGTGACCTCTCCCTTGACCAGATAATCTTGGGCGCCGCACTGGAGCAGCTGCAGGCCGAGCACCTCGTCGTCGATGCTGGTAAGCACGACGATTGCCATGCCCGGCTTCGCCTCATGCATTCTTAGTAGCGTCTCAATGCCCTGGCTGTCCGGCAGTGATAGGTCCAAGAGCACCACCTCAAAACTGGACCGCTCGAGAGACTCCAAGGCAAGGGCGAGCCGGTCGACATGCACGACCTGAAACAACTCGGCAACGCGGCGATCGCCGACGAGATGCTCGCGCAGCAGCCTGGCATCGCCCGGGTTGTCTTCAACCATCAGAACGCGCATGGGCCCTCATCCATGTCGGCGGAATCCGTTCTTCGGCAGCATCACGATGCCCAGCCAAAAGTCTTCGATAGATTTGACGACCGTCATGAACTGCTCCAGATCCACGGGTTTGGTCACGTAACAGTTGGCGTGCAGGTTGTAACTTTTAAAGACGTCTTGTTCGTCCTGCGACGTTGTCAGGACGACGACCGGAATCCGTTTGAGCTTCTCATCGGCTTTGATCTCGGCCAAGACTTCACGCCCGTCTTTTCTCGGAAGATTCAAGTCCAAAAGGATCAAATGAGGGGTGGCCGCGTTGTCGTAGATGCCCTGCTGGCGAAGGAACGCCAAGGCCTCGACACCGTCCTTGAGGACGGTCAGGTTGTTGATGACTTTCGCTTCCTTCAACGCCTCCTTGGTCAGACGGACATCGCCGGGGTTATCTTCGACCAACAGGATCTCCACCGGCTTCATAAGTTCAGTGACCGACATCGAATGCCTCCCGGTTAATAATGAAGAATGACGCTCCCCTACATCCCGATTCAACGATTGCTGTGCGCTGCAGCATCGGCTGATGAGGGCATGGCTCTGTCCGGCAGAGTGAAGTAAAAGGTTGCCCCCTGGCCCAACTGTGATTCCATCCAAATGCGGCCGCCGTGACGCTCGACGATCTTTTTGCAAAGCGCCAACCCGATGCCCGTGCCGGGATATTCGGCATTCGTATGTAGACGCTGGAACAGAACAAAGATGCGTTCCTTGTACTGCGGATCGATGCCGATGCCGTTGTCGCGGACGGAAAACAACCATTCTGAGCCACGCCGCTCGGCGGACAGATGAATCCGAGGCGGCTCCGGCCCCCGAAATTTGAGCGCGTTGCTGACGAGGTTTTGCAGCAGATGGAGAAATTGTCGTTCATCGGCCATGACGTCCGGCAGCGGGCCGTGCGTGACGACCGCCCCGGCCTCCTCGATGGCTCCCTTGAGGTTGTCGAGGGCATAGCCTAACAGCGTCTCGACCGACGTCGGTTCGAAGCGCTGGCCCTGGCTGTCGACGCGTGAAAAGGCGAGCAGGTCCTGGATCAGCGCCTGCATCCGGCTGGCGCCGTTGACGGCGTAGGCAATGAATTCGTCCGCGTCTTCGTCAAGTCGTCCCTTGTAACGCTTGGCCAACAACTGCGTGTAGCTGGCCACCATCCGCAACGGTTCCTGCAAATCGTGCGAGGCGACATAGGCGAACTGTTGCAGATCCGAGTTCGATCGCGCCAACTCCGTGATCGATGTCTGCAACTTTTGCCGCGCCTGCAGCAGATCCTGCCGCTCTCTGGCCAGCTTGCGCGAGATCACAATACCGAAACCCGTCAAGGGCGTAACGATCAAGAGCCCGACGAGGCCGACCATCCACACGAGCTTGTTGATCGGTGCGTATGCCTGCGCACGATCCACTTGCACGAGCACGATCCATCCGAACCCCGCAAAGTCTCTGTAGCCGCCGGTCCTGGCGAAGCCCGTCACCACGGGCGTTCCGTCGCGTTCGTCCTCGAGAAACCCGTTTCGATTGCGACCGTGGACGACCTCTCTCAAAGAAGCAGATTGTAGCGCGACGGGAGAAGAAGTGGGCCGATGTTTTTGAAGAAGTATACGGCCGTCACGATCGAGTAACAGCCAGTCAACCGCCTCGCCTTCCTCTGTAACGTCTTGCTCGTGTTCGAGAATGGCTCGCAAATGCTCGAGTGGCATGCGGCTGGTCACCACTCCCTGAAAATCTCCGCGGGGGTCATCGAGCGCGGCCGAGAACAGAATTGCCGCAGCGTCGTCCGATTCCCGCGAGCCGCGGACCACGTCCAATTGCACTTGCCGCGTTCGCCTTACGGTCTCAAACAATGTCTCTGGAACTGAGTCGATGCCGCCCGCCGCGGGCCGGCCGGGCAGCCCGGTCGTCGCCGTAAGGCGGCCAGCCGCATCGGTCGTGCCGATCCATGCGTAGTATCCATAAAGATCCTTGTATTTCTCCAAGCGCTTGCTCTTCTCATTCCGGGTGCCTTCCAGGAGGGTCTGGTCCGTCGCAAATACCCTGATGTCTTCATACCGCTCGAACAACACACGATCGAGCGTATGCGCTACGTTCGCCGTTGTTTGGGCGAGCTCGGTTCCTTTGTCATTGACGAGGAGCGTACGCAAAAAGAACAGTGCATAGACATCGAGCGCGATCGCCGTGACAAAACACAGCACGAGCACGGCCGGCAGCGAGACGGGCGAGACTCCCCTTCTGTCCATTGTCGCGGGCATATGGATGTTCGATAAAGGGGATGGAGGTTCTGTAGACCCCGGTGAAAGGATATAGGGAGGAAAGGTGCGTTATGCTCTAGGCATCAGATCCAATATGGTTCGGAAGGTCGAGGGGGGAGGCTTCAGAAGAGGCAGGCTGATGGACCTGCACGACATCCCTAGGCCAGTCCACAACGATATTCGCTTTTTGCTCGCCGTCAGGAGGGCCGAGGATAACAGGCTCGAAGATTCAAACTCAAGAGGAACATTCAGATCAGGGCCATGTCAGTAGGGGACCTACACTCCCGGTTCATGGACGCCGCTCGTCTGTTAGCGGTTTTCTGTGTCCCGCCTAATTGATCAACGTTTTCCTCTACATCGAGCATCTTGCCTTGGGACTTCGTTCCTATATATGGATAAATCCATTTCCCCCGTTGCACCCCGGGCGGAGGCCGCCTCTTTCCTTGGTTCGAATTAGCCGTAAAGTTCTTGCATTACCGCGTGTTCCCTCGTTCGGCTGAGCCGGATGATGGGCTGACCGAGCCGAACGGCCCTGGGAGAAAGCATTAGAGACTTCTAACTGTCCGTTAACACGCCGTTAATCTTCCATTGCTACATTCGCGCTCGTAGCGGAAAGTCAAACAGGAGGTGGGATGATGACCTGTCAAAAATGCAAGGGTTTGATGATCGCCGAATCGCGGCCGGACTACGCCACCGCGGGGACCGTACTGCGATGCATCAACTGCGGACTCGTTCTGGATCCATTGATTCAGCAAAACCGGTCGACAAGAACACGAACCACGCCCTCGACGCTGCATGCCGCATGAGCGTGCGCCCTGGTCCGGTCGGAGTGAACGACTTGCGCTCCACCGGACGGGACAGGCGTAGATGTCGCGTTCGCGGCCCATCGGAAACCGGCAGTCGTGATAACTTGGTTTCCGCTCTCCGCGGCTCGACATCTGCTTCTGGCCCTTCCGCTGCATAATTTTATTATTCCCTAACGTGTCCTTGTGCGCTGAGCCAACAGACCGATGTGGCCGGTCCGCCGTTGGTACGGCCCGGGTGCAAGTGGGTCGTCAACCACGTGTTATCGTTGTTGGCGCGCAGCCGAACGGCCGGCCGGCATTCGGCGGAGTCCTATTGTGACCGGTGACGTCAGGCGTTAGGGCAGCGAAAATTCCGCCCAGAGAAAGGTGTGATCGGAAGGGTCCTTCGCTCGCCGCGGCTCCACGTCGACCTCGACGCGCAGGCATGTGTCCGCGAGCGGCGCCGTCGCAAGGATGTGGTCGATGCGCCAGCCTTTGTTCGCGTCCAGTGAACTGGGCGCGCGGTAGTCCCAAAAGGTGAACTGCTGCCGCTCGGGATACAACCGGACAAAGACGTCGTGGAATCCCCAGGCGACCGCCGCCGCGTACGCGTCCCGCGCCGCCTCGTGATAACACACATGCTTGAGATGTTTTTCAGGACTATGCACGTCCATCGCTCGCGGCGCCACGTTCATATCCCCACACCAGATGACGGGACGGGTCGGCGAAAGGTGCTTTTCGAAGTACGCGCGCAGCCGCTTGTACCACTCGAGCTTGTACGCGTATTTGGGGGAAGTGATTTCGTACCCCTGCGGAATGTACGTGTTAATGATCGTCACCCCGTCGATCACGACATGGAGCAACCTCGGTTCGTCCGGTTCCCCTCCGTCGTCCAACCCAGCCCTCACGGACTCCGGCTTCCTTCGAGTCAACACGGCCACGCCGTTATAGCTTTTCATTCCCCGGTAGATGATGTCATAGCCTGACGGCATCAGCGCCATGAGCGGGAACTCGCTGTCCTGAACCTTTGTTTCTTGAAGACACAGGACGTCGGGTTGTTGCTTTTCCAGCCACTCCATCACGATAGGAAGCCGCTTGCGAAGCGAGTTGACGTTGTACGTGGCGATTTTCATCGTCCTCATCCTGTCAAGAGACGCGAGGCGTCTGAACGGAGGCGGTGAGATACCGCCGAATGATGGCCTGCTCAACACGCGAGCGGCCGCGATCCGGAGCGGGGAAGCGCAGCACGAGCAGCATACGTCCCGGTTCCAACAACTGAATGGTGATGCGAGGCTCCGGCGAGGGAGCTTCGAGCAGATTCTCCTGTTCGAGCAGTCTCATGTGCCGGCTGGCCTCGGCCATGAACGGGACGCATTCGGCCCTGGCAGCGTCGAGCAAGCGCGTTTCGGCTTCTTTCCAACCCTGCTCAGAGGCCAGCGGCACGGTGAGCGTGTAGAGGCCGTATTCCTGGTTGGGATTCTCCTTCACCAATGCATTGGTGAACAGCAAGCTGTTGGGGAACACCGTGACGCGGCCCGTGTAGAGGTGAGAGGCTTGCCCCGGGCCGATTTCGAGGAGCTTGGTCGCGAAAATATCGTGATCCAGCACCACTCCACGATGGCCGGCGATTTGAATCCGGTCTCCGACCGAATAGACCTTGCCGCCGACGCGCAGGGCGGCCCCGCTCCAGCAAAGGAGCAGCTCCTTCGTGGCAAGCACCAGCGCCGCCGCCAGCGCCACCAAGGAAACGGCGAAGGCCTGGAGCGCGTGCGCCCAGATCACGACGAGGCCGAGCAGGAAGACGAACACGATGGAATTCCGCACCGTCACCACCCACCGCCGCTTCGCCTCCATCGTGAGCGCGGAGTTTTTTGCAATGGAACGGACAAGGAGCGTGCGCGCGATGAGGACGGACAGCAGCAACAGCAGGGACTTCAAACCGTCCAGGACGATGGAGCTATCGAGCTGCGGAAGCCATGTGATCATGGATCAAATCTGCGCGACCCTCGGTTAGCCAGCATGGAGGGACTCGCGCGTACCGGGAACGCATTCCTCCCGTTTCCAACTTTTGAGAATCTTTTGCTCGTTGAAGGTCAGGGTATAGCGGTAGCAGTAGAGGGTCGGCTTCGGGGCATCCTGGGACGGCTTGCCGATCAAGCTTGCCGCCTCGCTCGCCGCGCTTGAGATGCCGGTGAAATCCATCGTATCCAGCTCTTTGTCGCTGTAGGGCACCCGGTAGGTCCAGATCGTGTCCCCGCCAAGAGCAGGGGTCTTCGCCGTGTGCGGAGGGCCCATCTTCTCGGAGACCTCGTCCTGGGTCAAATGGTCCACGCCCTTTTTAAAATAGCCGTCGCGCCACGGGCCTCCGCAGGCGACGAAGCCGTTCACGATCAGGGAAATGAGAAGCGTATGCAGGAAAAACGTGCGGCGGGCAAGCTTCATGTCTTGGATTGGTCGTGAACCTGCTGCATGCGTTTCACCGAGCAATAGAGCGCGTACGCTTGAGCCAACATGCCGGTAACCAGCAATCCCAGGGCCGTCTGCAGCCACTGCGATCCCTGATCGTCGAGACCGTACATACCCAGGATGAAGCCGAGGGCGATGGCCACAATGCCGACGAAGCGCGCGACCATCGCGTTCGCACGCCAATTCGTGGGAGGGGGCTGCTGTTTTGCCATCGTCAATACGCTACAACGGAACCCGCGGCGGGTTCAACTCCGCTTGGCGCGAATTTCACGTGCCTGAACATCGAGCACGACCGCCTCATTGCTCCGGCCGAGCTTGCGCAGCACGTTGGCCAGATCTCCAAGCGTTTTCGCCACCTCAGGATGAGTCGGCCCGAGCGCCTTCTGTCTGATCAACAGGGCCCGACGATACAGAGGCTCGGCCTTGGCAGGCTGACCTTCGGCCACATACAGTTGGCCGAGATTGGCGGCGCTCAGCGCGACATCGGGATGCTCGGGGCCGGCCAGTTGTTCCTTGATGGCCAGCGCCCGCACCAGGAGTGGCTCGGCTTCCGCGTACTGCCCATACATGCGGTGCAGCACTCCCAAGTTGTTCAGCGTCGCCGCAACATCCGCATGGGTCTCGCCATGAACGGCTTGATAGATCTTGAGCGCCTGCAAGTACAGGGGTTCGGCTTCGACATGTTTTCCTTGCCCGGCATAGACCTGCGCCAGTTGCGACAGGGTGACCGCGACCCGTCGATCCTCGCGCCCATACCGTTCTGCCTTTTTCACGGCCGCCTCATAAATGCGTTCCGCTTCGGCGTAATTCCCCTGCTGCACGGCCTGCTGCCCCGAAGCCATGGCCGATTCCCACGATTGCTCCTGGCAGGAACACATCGAGACGAGGAGGCCCGTCATCAGGATGAGTGCTGAGCGGCCGGCCGTTTTCTTTCCCCTTGCGCTCATATATAAGGAAGAACAAGGAAGGTCGCCAGCATACACGATGATCCAGCCGGGCCGCTATCGGCACTATAAAGGAAACGACTACGAAGTCATCGGGGAAGCGCGACACTCCGAAACGGAAGAGCGGTTCGTCGTGTATCGCGCGCTGTATGGAGAGAAAGGTCTGTGGGTCAGGCCGCTGGCCATGTTTTTGGAGATGGTCACCATCGACGGCCGTCCTGTACCACGCTTTCAACGACTGATCGACTGACGCGCTCGCTGTCGGCGTTACCTTGTGGATCCTACGACAGCCCTACGGCAGCCAGGTCCACTGCGAGAATGTCGCCGCCTGCCCGATCGGCTCATAGCGGGCATCGAGCACATTCCAGATCAGGGCGTTTTCGACGAGAAAGCGGCGTCCGGTTCCCGAAATTCTGACGCCCCGATAGGTATCGATGAAGCCGCGGCCGCGCGCTTGTTCGAGCATCCACTCACGCTCGGCGCGATTCACCGGCTCTGCCGTGAGACGGGACGGCATCGTGAGCAACTGCTGCCAGCTCAGCTCCCAGAGGTCCAATGCCGTCTGGTTGCCGTAATTGAGGATTGGATCGGCTTCGGTCCCGTGCGAGACGACGACGATCGGCGACTCAAACAACGCACGGGCCTGGAATTCGCGATCACCCTGCCGCTCGATCAATTCCCGTCCGATCCAATACCGATGACTGTCGAGCAACCGCTGCGTCCACTCGACGACGGTCGAGTCCCTCCAAGGCTGCGATGTCATCATTGTGCTGCCGGCCCCCTGCGTGAGCAGCAGCCTGTACCATGTCGGCCACACGACGGCAAGGGGACGCTCTTGTAAATCGCATGGGAACTCTCTGTATAATGGCGGCTCTTAGCTCGAAGCCCTTAGGAGCAGGTATGGCCGGGAAGACGCTTTTCGACAAGATCTGGGACACTCATGTCGTCCGCGCAGAACCGGACGGCACGACCTTGTTGTATATCGACCGGCAGCTCGTCCACGAAGTGACCTCCCCCCAGGCATTCGAAGGTTTGAAGGTGTCCGGACGCCGGCCTCGCCGCGCGGGCGCCACGCTTGCCGTTCCGGACCACAACGTCCCGACGACGGATCGCCGTCTCGGCATTGCGGATCCCGTGAGCGCCGTCCAGATCCAGACGCTCGAAGACAATTGCCGCGATTTTGGAATCACGCTCTTCAACATGAGCGACATCCGTCAGGGCATCGTGCACGTCATCGGGCCGGAACAAGGCTTCACGCTGCCCGGGACGACGATCGTCTGCGGCGACTCGCATACCTCGACCCACGGCGCGTTCGGTGCCTTGGCCTTTGGAATCGGGACGAGCGAAGTGGAGCACGTGCTGGCGACGCAATGCCTGGTCCAGAAACGTCCCAAGACGATGGAAATCCGCGTCGAGGGCGCCCTGTCCGACCGCTGTTCGGCCAAGGACGTGATCCTGGCCATCATCGGCAAGATCGGCACGGCCGGCGGAACCGGCTATGTCATCGAGTACACGGGTCCCGTGATTCGCGCGCTCAGCATGGAAGGGCGGATGACCCTCTGCAACATGTCGATCGAGGGCGGGGCGCGCGCGGGCATGGTGGCGCCGGATGAGAAAACCTTCGCGTATCTCAAGGGGCGTCCGCTTGCTCCGTCCGGCGCGTTGTGGGAGCAAGCCGTGAACGCGTGGCAAGAACTCAAGACGGACCCTGACGCCGCCTATGACTCCACCCTGGTGATCAAGGCCGAGGATATTGCGCCGCAAGTCAGCTGGGGGACGAGTCCGGGCATGGTGACGGGCGTTGATGGACGGGTTCCGGATCCCAAGGGCATCGCCGACGAGAAGAGTCGTCAGGCCACCGAACGCGCGCTGACCTACATGGGCCTCACCGCCAACATGCCCATCACGGACATTCAGATCGATCGCGTGTTCATCGGTTCCTGTACCAACTCTCGAATGGAAGATCTGAGGCTCGCGGCGAGCTTGGCAAAAGGAAAGCACATCGCGAAGACCGTCCGTGCGATGGTGGTGCCGGGCTCGGGACTGGTGAAACAACAGGCGGAGGCGGAAGGGCTCGATCGGATCTTCACCGCGGCGGGTTTCGAATGGCGAGAGCCAGGCTGCAGCATGTGCCTCGCCATGAATGCCGACGTCCTCGAGCCGGGAGAGCGGTGCGCGTCGACGAGCAACCGCAATTTCGAAGGCCGTCAGGGAGCGGGTGGCCGCACGCACCTGGTTTCTCCCGCCATGGCGGTCGCGGCGGCCGTCGAAGGACACTTTGTCGACATCAGGCATTGGAGGTAGCTGCCGCATGCAGGCGTTTACCCGACTCACCGGCATCGTGGCTCCGTTGGACCGCGTGAATGTGGACACGGATCAAATCATCCCCAAACAGTTTCTCAAGACCATCAAACGAACGGGTCTTCGCGAGGGTCTCTTCTACGATTGGCGGAAGCGGAAGGATGGTTCGCCCGATCCGTCCTTTTTTTTGAATCAACCGCGCTACGCGACCGCGACCATTTTATTGACCCGCGACAACTTCGGCTGCGGCTCCTCCCGCGAACATGCGCCCTGGGCGTTGCTCGATCAGGGGTTTCGTTGCGTGATTGCGGCCAGCTTCGCCGACATTTTTTACAACAACTGCTTTCAGAACGGGATCCTGCCCGTGGTGCTCGATGCTCAGCATGTCCAGGCGATGATGAAGGATGTCCAGGCGAGGCCGGGCTATCAAGCCACGGTCGATCTGGCCGAGCAAACGGTTACGACGCCCGACGGAGCCGTCCATCGCTTCTCAATCGATCCGTTCAGGAAAGACTGCTTGTATCGAGGGTTGGATTCGATCGGCCTCACCTTGCAGCATGAGTCCGCGATTTCAGCGTATGAGGCCAGGAGGAAGACCGAGGCCCCATGGCTGTTTACCGATCTTCGGCCCTAGGCCAGGAGGCCCCATGAAGTGGCTGTTCGGACCGAAACTCCTCCTCATGGTGTTGTTTCTCGCCGTCGGCGCGCTCATGGTCGCCTTCAACTACAGTTACTCCGACGGAAATCGGGCCGGGTACATACAAAAGTTCTCCAAGAAAGGATGGCTCTGCAAAACCCACGAGGGAGAGTTGGCCATGACGACCGTCCCCGGAACCGCGCCTTTGCTATGGGAGTTTACCGTGTGGGATGACGGGGTGGCCCGCCAACTTTCTCAAGTCATGGGCAAACGCGTGGTGCTGCATTACAAAGAATACCGTTACCTGCCGACCACCTGCTTCGGAGAGACGACGTACTTTGTGGACGGCGTCGAGATCCAAGAATAGCTGAACCGTCTCCAGGGTAGAACGTTCAAAAAGATCGCCCTTCTCACCCGCCCGCCCCAGCGCGCCGAGGCGCGCTTTCTCCCACGCGTCGGCCGCAGCGAGCAAGGAGGCGAGGCGTATGTCTCTGATACGTCGAGGCTCCGAGCGAGGCGAGAACGTTGCTCGGTAAGGGCGTCTTGGCGCGCCGGGGTTGGGGGGGGTGAAAACAGAGACTTTTTCAACGTTCTACTAGAGCCAGCGTTTTTTCCTGAACAGCACCAGCATTCCGACGCCCACGGCGGCCATCACGGCAATCACGAGCGGATAGCCCCACCGCGATTTCAACTCGGGCATGTATTCGAAATTCATGCCGTAGATGCTTGCGATGAAGCTGAGCGGCATGAAGATGGTCGTGATGACCGTCAACACCCGCATGACGGCATTGAGCCGGTAGCTCACGCTGGAAAGGTAGATATCGAGGCTGGCCGAGACCATTTCGCGCAACGTTTCGATCGTGTCGACGATCTGCACGACGTGGTCGTAGACGTCCCGGAAGAAGACCTTGGTGGGCTCGTGGAGAAACGCGCAATCGGACCGTGACAGGTTGTTCATGACGTCGCGAAGCGGCCAGACGGCCCGGCGCAGAAAGAGGAGCTGACGTTTCAGCGCATGAATACTGTTCAGAGTCTCGGGCTGCGGATCATCTATGACCGCCTGTTGCACTGCCTCCAGTCTCTCGCCCATGAATTCCAGCACGGCAAAATATTGATCCACGATGGCATCGACCAGGGCATACAGCAAATAATCTGCTTCCGAAGGGCGCAGCCGGCCTTTCCCGCCGCGTAGACGCTCACGGACCGGCTGAAACACATCGCTTCCGTTTTCCTGAAATGAGATGACGTAATTCCGGCCGAGCACGAAACTCACCTGCTCGACGGCAATCTCCTTTCGCTCGGTCAACAGCAGCATTTTGACGACGAGAAAAAGATAATCTTCGTAATCATCGAGCTTGGGACGCTGATCGGTATTCGCGACGTCTTCGAGGAGCAACGGATGAAGGGAGAACTGCTTGCCCAGCGTCTCGAGCACGTCCAGGTTGTGAACGCCGCCCACGTTGATCCAGACCACCGATTCATCGACGGGCGGCGACAGCTGGCCCGCGTGGTCCGGCTGCAGCTCTTCGCATCCTCCGGCGTTATAATGAAACACTTGGAGAGTGACTTTGTCGGGCCTGCGCTCGCCGATGTGCACGAGCGTCCCGGGAGGAAGGCCGGTCTTTTTCGAGCGCTTCTGAACCAGTTTCATAGGAGCGTCTTTCGCCCTCAGGCTCTCCTTTGCCGCCGCCGACTTTTCTCGTACGTCGAGTCTCTGAGCCATGCGAGAACACAGCTGGCGGTCTTTTCAGCCTCAATCAGGCTTGTACGCAGGTTCCCGCAGTCGGTCAAGGGGAATCTGGCCGCAACCGGCAGTTGCTTCTTTTCCCGCTCAGGCAGACCTGTTACCCTGACATGATGGAACGGGAACTTTCTCACCTGACCAGCGCAATCAGGGTAGCCGGCGAACGAGCCAAGGACCTTGCCCTGAAGGGATTTGAGGTCAAGACCAAAAAGGATCGCTCGCCGGTGACCACCGCGGATCTGGAAGTGAATCGCATCCTTCGTGAGATGCAAGAAACTCACTTCCCCGGCGATGGATGGCTCTCCGAGGAGTCTCCCGACGATCCGGCCCGGCTGAGCAAGGACCGCGTGTGGATTGTGGATCCAATCGACGGCACGAAGGCGTACGTCAACAAACTGCCTGAATATTGTATTTCCGTCGCTCTGGCGGAAGCCGGCAGGCCAGTGCTCGGGGCGGTGTTTAACCCATCGACCGACGAGCTTTTTACCGCCGTTGTCGGCGGCGGCCTTCGCGTGAACGGCCGCGACGTGACTCCGGCGGCTTCGATCAGTGAACGCTCTGAGATCATGGTCAGTCCTTGGGAATACCGCGGAGGCCGCTGGGCCGATTTGGACGGCACAATTCAATGCCGTCCCATGCTGTCGATCGCTCATGCCCTGGCGCTGGTCGCCGCGGGGCGTGTCCAGGCCACGCTGACGATTGAACCGGAAAACGAATGGGATCTGGCCGCCGGCGTCCTTCTCGTCCAAGAAAGCGGCGGCACGGTCGCCGACGCCGAGGGACGCCCGTTTACGTTCAACCAAGCCATTCCCCGCTTTCGAGGCGTCATCGCCGTCGCAGCTACGGCAGGAAACGACCTCCGTCCGTTTCTCCAGACGCATGCCGATCGCGCCAGGCTGAAGAAGAAACGGCCATGACGCCGACGATCGCCGTTATCGGAACAGGCATCTTGGGCCGGGCCATCGCCGAACGCCTGCAGGCCGCCGGCTGCACGGTGACCGTCTTCAACAGGACAGCCAGCAAAGCGTTGCAGCTCCAACGCCACGGGATCGCGGTCGTCGGCAGTCCCGAATTGGCGATCAACCAATCCGACTGTGCGCTGCTGCTGCTGGCGGACGCTGCGGCAGTTCGTTCGACACTGTTGACGCCATCCTGCTCCGTTGCACTGAGGGGCAGAACCCTCGTGCAAATGGGCACCATCGGCCCGGAAGAAAGTATTCAATTACAGGAAGAGATCGAACGCTCGGGAGGAGTCTACTGTGAAGCTCCCGTGCTCGGAAGCGTGGCCGAGGCCAAGGAAGGTACGCTTTTCGTGATGATGGGTGGGAGCGAGCAACAATTCGCGGCGTGCTTGCCCGTGTTTCGGGTGCTGAGCCGTGAGCCCCGCCATGTCGGACCCGTCGGCAGGGCGTCCGCCCTCAAGCTCGCGCTCAATCACCTGATCGCCGCTGAGACCTCAGCCTTTGCACTGAGCCTTGGGCTGGTGCAGCGATTTGGGATCCCGGTGGACGCGTTCATGGCCATTCTCCGCGGCAGCGCTCTGTATGCGCCGACGTTCGACAAAAAGCTGCCGCGCCTGCTCAAGAGAGATTATCACCGGCCCAATTTTTCAACCCGCCATCTCCTCAAGGATGTCAGGCTGGTCCTCAATCAGGCGGCTATCCTGGGGTTGTCGACAAACGCGCTGGACGGGTTGCCGGTGCTTCTGGAAGAGGCGATTGCGCGCGGCTTAGGAGACCTTGATTACTCGGCGCTGTTCGAAGTCGTCAGTCCTTCCGAACCTGATCCGCCCCGTTCCTAGCGGGTTGGAGCCTCACCGCGCAGCTGAGCAACATATTGAGAATGCGGAAGGGGGACGGCGTCAGGGCCCGGAAGGCGTCTCGTTCGGAGTCGAAGGCTTCTTGGTCAGGTGAAAGGTCCCCCCTTTTTGGGTCGGCGCAAAATCATCCGCAATTCTCGTGTACCACCAGCGCCCTTCCCCATCGGAAAAGTCCGGGGACAATTTCACGCTAAATCCGCCCTCACGGTCGTTGTCTGTCTGAATCCACTTGCCTTCCCACGTATGGTCGGAGAGCGAATGGGTTTCGAACCGCCCGCCCTTCCAGTCATACGTGCCATTCCCCTGGTCATCCAGGGTCAACGTGACGACGGCTCCTTCTTCATAATCCCATTCACCCGCCAAGACGCTGCGATCCCCCACTGCGCCGGAAGGCATCACGAGCGGTTGTCTGATCGCGTCCTGACCGGAAGGTGTCGCGCATGCCGCGGCCGACAACATGATGGCAGCGATGACGAGATTCCATTTCGCCTTGCGCATATGTATTTTCATATCATGGGTCGGTGATCCGGACAAGGTAAACGAAGCTCGTCAGGATAGGCGAGAGATCCGCCGGCAGGCTTCCTCGAGGTCTGTATCGGTCTTGGCAAAGCTGAACCGGATGTAGCGGGAGCCCTCAGGCCCTGAAAAGAACGCTTCTCCGGGCACCCCGGCCACACCGGTTTTGCGAAGCAGATGCATTGCACGCTCTTTCCCGTTGCCGCCCGGCAGCCTCGTGGCATCCGCCAAGACATAGTAAGCGCCTTGCGGTAAGGCGGGCGGCAGAGCTGCCTGTGCCAATGCAGCGCAGAACCGATCCCGTTTCTCCTGGTATTCCTTCGCCAATCGGCGGTAGAACGCGTCCGGCAGTTGCCGTATGCCGACCGCCACGCCCGCCTGCAACGGGGTCGGCGCGCAGACGTAGAGGAGATCATTCATTGCGCCGATGGCCTGACTGAATTGCCTCGCAGCCACACTGTATCCGATTCTCCAGCCGGTAATGCTGAAGGTTTTCGAGTAGCCGCCGATCGTGATGGTCCGTTCCGCCATGCCCGGCAACGATGCCATGCTGACGTGACGACGGCCGTCATAGAGAAAGTACTCATAGATTTCATCCGTAAAGATCAGCAAATCCCGGTCCGTCGCAATTCGCGCAAGCGCCTGCATTTCTTCCCTCGTGAAGACCTTGCCGGATGGATTCGACGGCGAGTTCACGACGAGCGCCTTGGTCCGAGGTGTGACGGCCTGTTCGACGGCCTCCAGCGCCAGTGTCCAGTCCGGAGACATGAGCCGAACGATCACCGGCACGGCTTCGACGGCGAGCAGGGCGCTCACATGGTATTGATAGAAGGGTTCGAACAGAATGACTTCATCGCCCCGGTTTAACAAGGCGAGGCAGGCCGCGTGAAACGATCCCGTCGCTCCGGCGCTTACCGTGATCTCCGTTTCCGGGTCGGCATGGATGCCATTGTCCCGTGAGAGCTTGGCCGACAAGGCCGACCGGAGCTCGGCCAACCCATCGAACCGAGAATACGTATTTTTCCCTTGCGCCATTGCCTCTCGTGCGGCGTCCAGCACGATCGGCGGGACCGGGGTGTCGCACACGCCCTGCGCCATGTTCAGTCCGCCTACTGCCGCGCATGCCTGGGTCATGGCGCGGATCTCCGAATGGGCCAAGTCGGCCATCCGCTGGTTCGTTCGGCTGAAATCCATCCATCTCCCTCGTTGGCTCGTTGTCGCAGAGCCGTCCCGGGTCCGTCAAGCAGGAAGGCCAGGCCTTCTTATTGGTCTTACGTATATCCTAGGTACCTGACAAACGCCGTGCTAGAGTGCCCGGTAATCCCTTCGAGGTACCGCTCCTGGGGAATGTATTGAGAAATCAAATCCCTATACTTAAAGCAACAGCTGGTGTATTTACCAGTCCAGGAGAACTGTCAGGGGTTGGCGGGATGAGCAGAACGACATCGGACCAGAAGCCTTTCACGCGTGAGGACCTCCAGCCGTTTGACCGGCGTGGCCGCCGGCTAGCGATGAATCGGCGTCTCTTCTTTTTTGGCGACGGCGAATTCGAGGGCGAGGCAACGGTCCTGGATATTTCCACCAACGGATGCAAGGCCACATCACACACCGAAGTGAAGGTCGGACTATCGCTGAAATTGTCGTTGTTCCTCCAGGATCAACAGTGGCCGTTGCGCATTGACCATGCCGTCGTGCGTTGGGTCGACGGTCAATGTTTTGGAATGGAGTTCACCGGCATCAGGCCTGCTCAACGAGAGCGGCTTCGATCGATGCTGATGAAGGTTAAAGCCTAGAGCCTGTGCGGGCAGCGGCTGATCTTGACGGCGCCCGCAAGCGAGCCGGCGACTCCATGAGTTTCGGATTGACCACTCGCGGTGGCGGGTGGAACTGACGATAGTATCCCAGCACCTTCCTGACGTAGAGCCGCGTCTCTCTAATCCTCGGTACCTGCCTTCCCTTCACACGATGCACACCCGCGTTATACGCGGCCAGCGCGAGCCTGAGATCGCCTTGATACAGATTGAGAAGATGGCGGAGCTGCTTGGCACCGCCGCGTATGTTCTGGACCGAATCATGGACATTGGCCACGCGCAGCGTCGCCGCGGTGTCAGGCGTCAGCTGCATGAGCCCGACTGCTCCTTTTCTCGAGACGGCGTGTTGACGAAAATCCGACTCGGCCTTGATGACCGCCCGCAGTAATGCGGGATCCAGACGATACCGCTTCGCGTAAAATGTAATGGCCCGCCGGATATCCTGCTCCGAGTAGTGGAGCCGGTTTTCGGAGTCGGAAATCGTCGTGGTTGGCGTGAGGACGACGAGCAGCACGGCCGCCAGGCCGATGCCGCAGCCGCGGGCTGTCTGCCCAAACACAGGATTGCCGAGCCACGTCATCCCCCAGGAACTGGTCAACATCCATGCCGTGGCGGCACTTCGGCAAACCCGCGATACTACTGGGAAATGGTGGTCTTAATCTGTTAGGTAGACCGCACAGGACTGTGCAACAAGCGTCTCATTTATGATGCAGTCTGGGTGCCCGCAACCAATCGGTTATGACTTGCCCCACAGTGATTCGAGGCGCTGTGCGCGGCCGCAGGTGAACTTGTAAAACTTGTATCGCACCGGGTTCTTTTTGTAAAAATCTTGGTGATAGTCTTCCGCCGGATAGAATTCCGAAGCGGCAGTCACCTGAGTGACGATCGGCGTCGAGAACCGCTTGGATTGTTCGATGCTGCGTTTTGACTCCTCAGCCGCACCTTTTTCTTCCTCTGTTTGATAAAAAATCGCCGCCCGATACTGGTTCCCATGATCGCAAAACTGGGCATCCGGTGTGATCGGGTCAATATTCCGCCAGAAGGCTTCCAGCAACTGCGCATAAGTCACTTTGGCCGGATCGTACCGCACCTCGACGGACTCGGCATGGCCGGTCTTTCCGGCCGAAACCTCTTCGTAACTCGGGTTCTTGACCGCTCCTCCCATATATCCGGAAACGGCCTCAAGGACACCGTTCACCTTCTCGAAGGCTTCCTCCATGCACCAAAAACATCCACCTGCGAAGTAGGCCTTCGCAAGCGAACCCGATGCCCCTGTCGGCTGTTCTGCGCCTGCCGGCTGCCCGGCCAGCAGGAACATTGCGAGCACAGCCCATCGAAAGAGCATCATGGGTTCGTCCTCCTCACACCGTTCGGAACCGCTATTCTATTCTACGGGACACGATCTCGGCTGGATGCCTCCCACCTCAACAGCCTCTCCACGGTTCCGGGGCTTGAAGCGTCGAAATATTCCCGCGCTCGAAACGCTTGAGAATGGCATTGATCGCGTCTTCCGGTGTCTGTACGGAAGAAATCAGCCGGCCGCCCAGATTCTTGAAGAACTTTTCTTCAACGGGAGTGGCCCCGAGGAGCACCACTTCCTTCCCGGCCTTGAGCGCCAGCGCCACTTCCGACACGGTTCCTGAGCCCCCTAGCCCGCAGGCGACGATGACTTGGCTGGAAAGGACGCAGACATTGTTCCTGGCGTTCCCCATTTCGGTGATGATCGCAATGTCGACGTATTTCGAAATCCGGTCTCTGGTGGTAGGCAACACGCCGATCGTGAGACTGCGCGCAACTTTTTTGGCCCCTTGAGTCGCCGCATGCATGACGCCGACGTCGCGCCCTCCGGTGAGCAGCACCCATTCACGGCGGGCGATCAATTCGCCAAGTGCCCGGGCATTTTCCAGATCTTTCCTTCTCGCCTTGGCTGGTCCCATCACGCCGACGACGTATCGCACACATCCCCCTGTTTCAAAAGTGCGGGATTGTAGCCCGGTCTATGCCGGGTTTGTCAAAAGAGCGGGACACGTCCTTAAAACCGGGAGGCAGCAAGCGTCACATCCGCATGCGCCCAGGCTTTCTCGAACCGGTCGGCGATTTCGGCAGCTTCGTCGTCTTTTCGTTGGGCCTTCAAGCTTTGAAGGAGGCCGAACAGTGCCCAGCCGTTTTCCGGATACCACTTCAAATCGGTCCGGTATTCGCTCTCGGCTTCCGGCGCCCGTCCGGCAAGCAGCAACACCGGACCAAGATAGTGACGGACAGGAAGCGACCAGTGGGGCGGTTCAGCGCCTTGTAAGGAATCTTCGATCTTGGCGGCCTCTTTCAAGGCCTTGATGGCTTCGTCATGGCGCTGTCGTTGGGCGGCGATTTGGCCGGCCAACAGACGCTCGCCGATCCTCAAGAGGTCCCGTTCGAGCTTGTCCTGCTGATTTCGGCTCCGTCGAAATTGCTTCGTCAGCGTGACCAGCGCCTGGCGCTCGCCGTCCGCCCCGGGCAAGCGCCCGGTCGCCACCAGCGCCATTCCCCGCCCCAGCCGCCAGGTACCCTCGACCAGATGCAGGCCTTTCGCCGGCGGCGGCTCACGCAACAGGTCCTCCCACCGCCCGAACCGGATCCAGGTGAACAGTTTCGTCGTGAGATACGGTTCCTTGCCCCGGTTGCCTTTGACTTCTTCGTCGGTGATTGTCGACAGCAGGGACGCCGCGGCCTTCAGAGCGTCCGCGCTGCGTCCCTCCATCATGAGTGAAGACCAGAGGAAGTGCAGGTTATGGCTGTAATAGCCGTCGGCATAGTCGCCCGTCAGATGCGCATTCGTGAGATACCGTTCATCGGCCTGCGCCGCCTCCTGATTGCGCTCAGACGATTCGTGATACATGCCTACCCGCGCGTAAATATGGGCAGGCATATGCACGAGGTGGCCGGCCCCCGGCATGAGTTTCGGTAAGCGGTCGGCACAAGGGAGGGCGCGCTTCGGCTCGCGCGAAGCTTCGACCGCGTGGATATAGTAGTGACAGGCGCCCGGATGGTCGGGATGCTGCGCGAGAACCGTCTCAAGGGTCGACACGAATTCTTGCGTGCCCGGCTTCGATGTTCCGTCTGCCGCCCAGAAGTCCCAGGGCCGAAGATCCATCATCGCTTCGGCGAACAACACCCCGGCGTCGGGGTCATTTGGATAGGTTTTCCAGACCAATCGCATCGCGTCCGCGTAGGCCTTGTCCAACGCGCTGCGGGAGACGCGGGGGCCACCGAGATAGCGCTTTGTCAATGCTTCAACGTACGCGCGTTCGGCCGCAGTGGCCGAGGCCATCCGGGCGCCTGCCTGTTTGACCGCTTCGGCCGCCCGGCGGCCGTCCTCCTTGGACATGGCAGCGTTGATGTTCGGTCCCAGGGCCAGCGCGATGCCCCAATAGGGCATCGGGGCCGTGGGATCCAATCTGGCCGCTTCCTCAAACGAGCGGATCGCTTCTTCATGGTTAAAGGCGTAGACCAGGCGCAATCCCTGGTCAAAATAGCGCTGCGCCGCATCGGACGTGGTGCTGATCGGATGATGAAGCGTGCCGAGATTGTCATAAAGCTGCGGCGCTCCATGCGCGACGCCCAGGGCGACCGCATACAGGAATACGCAGCAGCCGACGGCGCGGGCGGCGCATCTCAACCACCGTTCCTCAGGTGCCGTCATCGAGGAGCCTTAAAACCTGGTCACGCTGGAAAAGTGAAAATCACGCAGGACCATCGCGGGAACGAGCATTTTACCGGTCTCCGAGGTGACGGCTTCAGCCGGTTCCGTCCAGGCTTCCACCTGCTTGAACGCGCGCAACGGGCTCTCATGAAAACGAAAGTTGCGGACTGCCGAGGTGATTTGACCGTCTTCGACGAGAAATGTCCCGTCCCTTGTCATGCCCGTCAATGTGAGGTCGGTCGGGTTCACCGTGCGGATATACCAAAAATTCGTGACGAGGATGGCGCGGTCACACTGCTTGATAAGATCCTGGGTTTTCAAGGCGGGACCCGATGCAGACAGGCAGGGCGCCTCAAGCGTTGCGATGCGCTTGATCTTGTGCTGCTTGGCCGTGAATCGATCGTAGGCCAACTGTTTCAACACGCCTTTATCGATCCATAATGCGTCTTCGCTCGGCAACCCTTCGTGAGTGAAGCCCGTCCCAAGCAGGTCGGCATGTCCGGGCACGTTTTGCAGGGTCAGGCGCTCGTCCAGGATCTGACGGCCGAGCTGTCCCGTGAATGGACTGGTGCCTTTCTCATAGGATTTCGCATCCAGGGTCCACAGCATCCAACTCCAGAGGCCGGCGACCGCCGCCGGCTCGAGAATAACCTGGTAGCGCCCCGGCGCCAGTTCCTGGACGTCTCTGCCCCGCTTCGCCTTATTGATGGCTGACAGCGTCCGGTCCTGAATCTTCAGGTGATCGATGGAGCGGTGCGCCGCTGCGCTCCACCCGGTGGCATCGTCCGCCTGCACCGTCAGACTGAACCGCGCCTCCGTGCGCTCCTCCTGGGCGAACAGGCCGTTGCTGGCCGCGACAGCCACCGACGCCACCGAGGATGAGACGATGCCGGCGGCCTGAAGATTTTCGATCCGGCATTGTCCGATGGCCTCATTGGCGTATTCGAGCCTCCGGGCAGGACCCGCGGCGGCCGTTTCCGGACGGCTCGTCAACGGTGTCGGAAAGACCTGCGGCTCCGGAGGAGGGAGGTATTCCGGGTCCTCGGGAGAAATCCGGGCAATGCGTTCGGCGCGCGCAAGCGTGTCTTGAATTGCGCCGGCGGTGAAATCCGTCGTGGAGGCTGACCCTCTCCGGCTGTCGAAAGCCACGGCGACCGTCATCGTTCCGCGCCTCGTGTCGACATTCTGGACGACACGGCTGTTGGCAAAGCGCGTCGTCCCGGCGTGATGATCATGAAGGGTGACGACTGTGTGGTCGGCCCCGGATCGCTTCAAGACCATGTCGGCCAGGAAGCGAAATTCGTCCGCGCTCGTCAGCTTCGGCCACATTTTGGCGTTGCCTGTCGTCACGATGGTCACCCTTTGATAACGGAAACCCGCCGGAACCTCGCATGCGATGCCGCGTGCGTCATCCACCCGGACTGGCCCGGCTGGCCCTTGCCGCACGTGATGAATCCGAAACGGCCGCGATGACGACGGTCGGCAACGCCGTCACAGCTGTTCCAGAATTCCGGCGTGATCCCGTGATAAATCACGTCTCGAAGCATGTGTGTGCGTTTTCCGTTTTCAATGAGCCAGAAGGCGTCGCCGCCGAATTGAAAGTTATACCGCCGTTGGTCGATGCTGTACGAGCCATGACCCTCGATATAGATTCCCCGCTTCACGTCGGCCAGGAGATCCTCCGGCGACCCCGAACCGGGCTCGAGACCGATATTGGCGATGCGCACGATCGGAACGCTGCCCCAACTGTCGGCCCGGTTCGATCCGCGCGATCTCGTTTCACCGATTTTTGAGGCGACCTCCCGGTTGGTGCAATAGCCGACGAAGACACCGTCCCGCACGATGTCCCAACGTTGGCAGGCCACCCCGTCGTCGTCATAGCCCGTCGCGGCCAACGTTTCAGGCTCCGTGTTGTCTGCGACCAGATTCACGTGCGGAGAGCCGTATCGATACGTCCCGCGTTTCTCCGGCGTCAAAAAACTCGTCCCTGCATAGTTCGCTTCATACCCCAAGGCCCGGTCAAGTTCGCTGGGATGGCCGCAGGACTCGTGCATCGTCAATGAGAGATGCTCCGGATCGAGGACGAGATCGTAGGTGCCTGGGCGAACGGCGGTCGCCTTGACTTTTTCCACGGCCTGCGAGGCGATGCGCGGAGCATGGCCCATGAAGTCGGCCGTCTCGATCAGCTCGTAGCCCGTGCGCAAATGCGGCGTGGCGAAGCTGCGCGACGCGAACCGGCCATCGTGGCGGGCGGTCGCCGTAAATTCGCCCTGCACGGCCGTCAAATCGAACTCGAGCCTTGTCCCCTCCGTCGACACGAATAGCTTGCGGTCACGTCTTGCCCACAGACTGGCGCTGCTGCGGACGACGTCCTGCTGGCTTTGCACATACTCCATCACATCACGCAGCAGGGTCGTTTTTCGATCGAGCGGAATGATGAACGGATCGATGTTCATCGTGGTGACTACACGGTCGCGGTGGACCGGTTCCTCCACCAGGCGGGTCTTTTCGCTCGCAAGAGAGGCCGAGCCGCGGGCAATTTCGACGGCCAGGTCGGCGACGCGTGGGATGTCCTCGAGGGACAGCACAGAGCTGGCCGCGAAGCCCCACCCGCCGTGGTAGAGGACGCGGATGCCGAATCCGCTGTCCTCTATATCACGAACCGACGCAATACGGCGGTCTTCGCCGTAGATCGTCTGACTCGTGCTCTTGAGGAAGCGGACGTCGCCGTATTCTGCGCCGGAAGCCGTGACGCGCTTCAGGGCGACTTCGGCCATTTCATCCGCTCGCATGAAAGGCATCGTGGCTTCATCCTGCCAAACTCGCGGAAGCCATTCAACTTGGAATTCCACGACTCCTCCCGTAGGATGGCGGCCATGCTGCCGGTGTCCCAGACGACGCGCCAGCGCATCGTCGAACTGTTGACCGGCTCCCGCCTGTCCTCGTACCAACTGGCGCAACTGCTCGGCATTCCTGAGCGACAGGTGGAAGACCATCTCGTCCATGTCGTGAAAACCGTCGGGCGGGATAAAGAGAAGCGATTTATTCTTGAGCCGTCGGCCTGTCAGGACTGCGGGTTTCTGTTCCGGGAGCGGAGAAAACTGACCAAACCCGGCCGTTGTCCCAAGTGTCGGTGTGAGCACATTACGGCTCCCCGCTACGGCATCGACCGGCCGTAAGACGGTGCTCCCTGCCCGCAAAATTTCCAGCATTTGCTTGGGACAGACGGGAGAGTCGACTAGAGTGTGCTGAAGGCGGTGATCGGCTGATGGACCCTCAATCCTCGACATGGACCAGATGGGCGGGAACGCTCCGCCACGACGCGCCGGCCTCGATCGTCGTGTTTTTGGTGGCGCTTCCTCTCTGCATCGGCATCACCATTGCCTCGGGTGCTCCGACCGGTTCGGGCATCGTCACAGGCATCGTCGCCGGTCTGGTCGTCGGATGGATCTCAGGCTGTCCCTTGCAGGTGAGCGGACCGGCGGCCGGCCTGACGGTCATCGTCTACGAATTGATCCGGGAACAGGGCCTCGAAGCGTTCGCCGTGATCGTGATCGCTGCCGGGCTGATCCAAATCCTCTGGTCATGGCTGCAGCTGGGCCAATGGTTTCGAGCCGTGTCGCCTGCGGTCATTCATGGCATGCTGGCCGGCATCGGTGCGCTGATCTTCGCGAGCCAATTTCACATCATGATCGACGATTTGCCCAAAGGGTCCGGGCTCGAGAACATCCTCTCGCTTCCGTCCGCATTCTGGAAAGGTCTGATCGAAGACGATACGACGCCGATGAACCATCACCTCGCCGCGCGGATCGGAGTCCTGACGATCGTGACGATCGTCTGTTGGACGCTGGTCCTTCCCAAACGATTTCACGTGATGCCGGCGGTCCTGATCGGCGTTTCAGCGGCCACCACGGCTTCCGTGCTGCTGGAGATTCCGATTCAGCGCATCGAAGTTCAGGACAACCTGCTTTCGATCATTCATCTTCCAACGCACCGGAGTCTCGCCCATTTTTTCGACACCGACATACTCGCCGAGGCGCTGGGCCTGGCGTTCATTGCCAGCGTCGAGACGCTGTTGTCCGCTTCCGCCGTCGATCAACTCCACACGGGTCCCCGGACGCGATACAACCGCGAACTCCTCGCGCAGGGCATCGGCAACGTGTTGTGCGGGTTCATCGGATCATTGCCGATGACCGGGGTCATCGTGCGAAGCTCCGCCAACGTCGAGGCGGGCGCCAAGACCCGCGCTTCGGCCATCTTTCACGGCGTCTGGTTGCTCGTCTTTGTCTCGTTTTTGCCGTCGGTGCTGCGGTTCATCCCCACCGCCAGCCTCGGCGCCGTGTTGGTGTTTACCGGCTACAAGCTGATGAACTTCGCGGTGCTCCCGGAACTGAAAAAGCATGGCCGTGGGGAAGTGCTCATCTTCTTTGTGACCATGGGTACCATCGTGTTCGTAAATTTATTGACAGGCGTCATCGTGGGGTTGACGCTGGCCCTTGCCAAGCTGTTGTACACCACGCAGAACCTTGAAGCATTTTTTGCCCACGACGCAGTCACGGGAACGTTGACGCTGCATTTGCAAGGCATCGCCACCTTCGTTAGTCTTCCGCGCCTCGCAGCGACCCTCGAAACGACGCCCCCGTACGCCGAAATCCACATCGATACCGCGTCCTTGCGCCACATCGATCATGCCTGTTTGAATCTTCTTCAAAACTGGCAGGTACAGCACGAAGCGAACCAGGGCAGGGTCCTCGTGGACTGGGACAAAATGCGAGGTGCATCCTATGCCGGCAGACAGGCCCTTCGGCAAGGATCCTGGTGGCAGAAATGGCTCGAATAGGCCTGCTCGCATGCGGACGCCGAAACGGCTACACTGGGGCGTGACCACATCGATGGCCGCCGCCGTCATACTGCTGTCTCTCGCCGTCGCCGGTTGCAGCGGCGACAAGGCGAAAGAATTGCTCGAGACGGCTCAATTCGAAGAGCGGCAAATGAACGTGCCTCACGCCAAGCAGCTGTATGAGGAAGTGATCCGACTCTATCCGTCGAGCCGCGAAGCCCAAACCGCCCGTGAACGGCTTGCCAAGCTCAATGCCGGGTGACCCGCCGCTTGGGCCACCACGGCACAAACGCACTGGTCGTTCGCTGATAGTCCCGGTACTCTTCCCCACGTGTATGTAAAGCCTGCCGTTCCGCCCAGGGAATGCCCGTGACATTGACGAGCGCCCAGCCCATGCCCGCTGGCCCGAGCAATGTCAGCGGCCACCCCGGCGCGCCCAGGGCCATGACGACATAGCTCCACCAGTGAAGCCATTCGAAAAAATAGTTCGGATGGCGCGAGCAATACCAAAGCCCTTCGCGGCACACGCGCTCCCTGTTCCAAGGCTTTGAACGAAAACGCGCCAACTGCCAGTCGGCTATCGCTTCTCCCCAGACGGCGACCAGCCATATGAGGACGCCCGCCAATTCGTGGAGTCCGAAAGCGGGCCGCGGATTTTGAATGACCACCAGAAACGGCAGCGAGAAGGCCGCGACGGCGGCGGCTTGCAGCTGGAAGTAGCCGAACATCAGGAGGCGCTCACTTGCGCCCCATTCGTGCCGCAACCGCTGATAGCGCGGATCTTCCGTCTTGCCGACGATGCGGTTCAGCAGGATGAATGATCCCAACCGTCCGGCGTAGAGGCAGACCAGCAGGACCATGAGCAGCTTGCGTTCGGTGTCGCCTGCCGCGGCCTGAGCGTACCAGATGACTGCCGCCATCAGTCCGGCGCAAAACCCGACATCCGCCACGGAGGCATTGCGCAGCCACAGTTGCAGCACCCACAGACCGGCCATGAGCACGGCCGCCGCGATATACACGCTCACGACGAGGGAAAGCGGATCAGTGCCCATGCGCTTCGTAATCCCAGAGGTCTGCTCCCCGACCCGTCCTCTCACTGAGCCACGACCGTAGCCCAGGGAGGGGAAAGGACAGGAGCCTCTGGATCTTGCCGCAGACGAGGGACAAGTCGATCGGCCTCGGCGCCCCTGCAGCGCTGCGAGCAGAGCCCTTGACCAACCGGCCGCGCAACTCGGGGTACCACGGCAACAATGCCTCTCCGATCTGCCAACGCGAGAGCCGTTCGCTGCCGCCGAGATGGTAGAGGCCTGGCTTGGCCTGAGCGGCCAATTCCCACAGGGCCCTCGCGATCACGCCGGCGGGCAAAGGACAACGGAATTCATCGGCAAAGAGCGCGACGTCACGACCGGCCTTCGCCGCTCGCGACATGTCCTCGACAAAGCTTCGGTCGCCGCTCGTCGAGGTGCCGGCGGTCAAAACGATGCGCACGACCGAGTGCGCGCTGTTTTGCAAGACGACGCGCTCGGCCTCGAGCTTCGTCCGGCCATAGACGTTTATCGGATTGGGCTCGGCGGACTCGTCATACCAGGCGGCCGAACCGTCAAATACGTCGCCGCTCGACACAAACACGAAAGGTATATGGGCGGCCATCTCGGCAAGGGTCCGGGTTGCGTCGACATTGATGCGCGCAGCTCCTTGAGGATTACGTTCGCAATCCTTGGTTCGACTCATCGCGGCGCAGTGGATGATGAGCTGCGGCTTGTACTGCTGGATCGCAGATGACACTGCAGAGTGGTCGGTGAGATCACACCTGGCCCGCGTAATGCCTTCGGCCGTCCAGGCAGGCGCCCACCGAGCTGCAGTGCGCAGGAGGTAGCTGCCGATCAGGCCCGAGGCGCCAGTGACCAGCGCAACCGGTTTCATGGCCGTGAATCAGTCATGCGACAGCAGCGCCGGCCATCGAAGCCTTCTAGCTGCGCGTCAGCTTGCGGTAGCGGATCCGGTGAGGCTGATCGGCTTCCTTGCCGAGGCGCTTTTTCCGGTCCGCTTCATAATCGGAGTAGTTGCCCTCGAACCAGACGACTTTGCTGTCGCCTTCGAACGCGAGGATGTGCGTCGCAATCCGGTCGAGAAACCACCGATCGTGACTGCTGATCACCGCACAGCCGGCGAAATTTTCAAGCCCCTCTTCCAGCGAGCGCAGCGTATTGACGTCGAGGTCGTTCGTCGGCTCGTCGAGGATGATCAGGTTGGCGCCTTCCTTCAGCATGCGCGCGAGATGCACACGGTTGCGTTCGCCGCCGGAGAGATCCTTCACCTTCTTCTGTTGATCGGTTCCCGCGAAATTGAAGCGGGCGCAATAGCCGCGTGCATTGACTTCGACTTTGCCGAGTTTCACCGTGTCCTGTCCTTCTGAAATCACTTCATAGACGGTTTTGCTGCCGTCGAGGCTTCGGTCCTGATCAACATAGCCGAGCTTGACCGTTTCACCGACCTTGATGGAGCCGGAGTCGGGCTTTTCTTTCCCGATGATCATTTTGAAGAGCGTGGTCTTTCCGGCCCCGTTGGGACCGATGACTCCGACAATGCCGCCCTTAGGAAGATCAAAGTTGATATTCTCGTAGAGCAGCTTGTCACTGAAGGCCTTGGTCACGCCCTTCGCCTCTACCACGACATCGCCGAGGCGCGGCCCCGGGGGAATGTAGATTTCCAGATCGTCCGTCCGTTGCTCCTGCTTCTGGTTGACCAGCTCTTCGTAGCGGTTCAGCCTGGCCTTGCCCTTCGACTGCCGCGCTTTCGGCGACATCCGGATCCATTCCAGCTCGTGTTCCAGCGTTTTTCTGCGCTTCGATTCCGCCTTTTCCTCCTGTGCCAGCCGGTCTTGCTTCTGCTCGAGCCAGGACGAATAGTTCCCTTGAAAGGGAATGCCGTGACCGCGGTCGAGTTCGAGAATCCAGCCGGCCACGTTGTCGAGAAAGTACCGGTCGTGCGTCACGGCAATGACGGTGCCCTTGTACTGCTGCAAATGCTGCTCGAGCCATTGAACGGATTCGGCGTCCAGATGGTTGGTTGGCTCGTCGAGCAGCAGAATGTCCGGCTCCTGAATCATCAGGCGGCACAGGGCGACGCGTCGCTTTTCTCCACCCGAAAGGGTGCCGATCTTTTGATCGGGGGGAGGACAGCGCAGCGCATCCATCGCGATCTCGAGGTGGTGTTCCAGCTCCCATCCGTTCGCGGCTTCGATCTTTTCCTGGAGCTGCGCCTGCTTGTCGAGCAACTTCTCCATCTCGTCCGGCGACGAGTCGCCGATCTTGTTGCTCACCGCTTCATACTCCTTGAGCAGCGCCACGAGCTCGTGCTTACCCTCTTCGACCACCTCTTTGACAGTTTTGTTCGCATCGAGCTGCGGCTCCTGCTCCAGTAATCCGATGCTATAGCCCTTTGAACGGGTGATTTCGCCGGTGAAATTCTGATCGACGCCCGCAATGATCTTGAGCAAGCTGCTCTTGCCGGATCCGTTCAAGCCGAGGACGCCGATCTTTGCGCCGTAATAGAAGCCGAGGTAGATCTCGCGCAGGACCTGCTTCTTGGGCGGATACACTTTGCCGACGTTGACGAGCGAAAAAATGACTTGTTTATCGTTGGTGGCCATGACTTCCTGACTCCTTCGCCGAGGCGGTGTGAAAGGCGTCACCTTAGCAGAGCGCTGCGTTCTCGCACAATCCTTGACGAATCAGTCGAATGCGCCCATGACCAACGCCGTTCATTTGTGATACATGAGGCCAACCAACCCTTTCTCGAGCGGACCGACAGGAAGGAAGGTTCGTGCCGCGCACCTTGAATCGCGTCAAAGTCTGGTATCAGAGTTTTGTCGATCCCGGCAGGCAGGTCGCGTATTTCAAGACTCTCGCACAAGCGCTGGCCGGCGCGGCTGGAGAGCGTGTCGCGTTCGATGTGCATGGTATCGTGCCGCCGGACCTCGAACTGCATCGATTGACGGAATTCCGTTGCGCCCGCCAGGTCATCCGCCATGCGGTCGAGGCGGAACAACAAGGGTACGACGCCTTTGCCATCGGCCACTTCCAGGACGGCGGTCTGTACGAGGCTCGGGCGACAGTCGATATCCCGGTCCTGGGGCTAGGCGAAGCGGCCATGCTCTACGCCTGCACGTTGGGGCAAAAGATCGGTCTGGTGACGATCAATCCCGTGTTCGTGCCCATGCACGAGGAACAGATCCGGCGCTACGGACTGACCAGCCGGATCGTGGCCGTCAAGGCGATCGAGACCGATCCTACCAAGCTGGTCCGTGCCTTTAGCGACAAACGGACGTTCGACACAGTGTTGCGTCAGTTTCGCGCACAGGTCGAGCCACTGGTGACGAACGGAGTGGAAGTGGTGATTCCGGCGGGCGGACTCCCCTCTCTTCTGTTCTCTCGGATACAGAATTTTCGTGTTGGGCAGGCCGTTGTGTTGGACTGTATCGCCGTGCTCGCGAAGACGGCGGAACTTGCGGTGGCACTTCAGCGTTTCAACGGCACGGCAACAAGCCGGCTGGCGACCTTTCAAAAGCCATCCGCCAAAGCGCTGAAGGAGTTTTTGGAACACTAAGCGGGCTGCTAAATCCCCAATTCCTCGGAGAGCCGCAATTCCGATTCATCCACGATTTCTTCCAGGCAAGTGAAGCAGGCGAACGGAAAGCGGTCCACAGGCAGGGCGCAGACCTCTGCCACCCCCGTGTTCGGCTCCAGGGCGGGTCCTCCGCATTCTCTGTGAATGAGCGTCAGCATCGCGGTTAAATGGTCTCCAGTAGAAGCCGTCGCAGGGATTCCATGTGTTCGGGACTGCTCAAACGATGGTCGCCGGGCAGCAAGCGAAGTTCGATCGGATAGGTCGGGTCGTGGCGAAGCAAGAGATGTACGAACTCGCGGCTGCCGTCCGGCAGAATGACCGTATCGCCGGTTCCATGCAGGATTGTGGTCCGTACGTGCCTGAGATGATCGAAGCTCGAGGCCCAATAGGCTTCGCTTTCCTCCACCCATCTCCATGACAGCGGCCAGTCGCGGTGCACCGGATCGTCATCCCACGGCATCCATCCTGCGCGACGCCAGTCATCCCGCCGTTCGGGCGCGATGGTCTTCGCACGCACGCCCATCATGTTGAACGCCGGTGCAATCAGGATCAACCGCTCGATGTGCTCATGCTGTTGCGCCATTAGCCACGCGATCCAGCCGCCCAACGAATTCCCGACGATCGTCAGCCCGGGGAAGGGCGCGTCGCTGGGTGCAGGAGCCTGGCTTGGCAGGCTCGGGGCGGGAGGGTGTGATAACGCCGGGGTTGGGCGGGTGAGATTAGACGAACTCGTCAGCATCGAGATAACGGTCCCGGCGTCGGCGATCCAATCCGAGAGCGTATAGTCGTTGAACTTTCCTTCGGAATCTCCGAACCCGCGAACATCGTAGCAGCAGAACCCCCAGCCGGACTCGGCGCACCATTGCGCCAGGGCTTTGCTCTTGTTCCCCCAGCGCTTTGAAAGAAAGCCCGTGATAAACAACACCTGCCGGCCGCTGCCTTCGGCGCGGTCGCCCCGGATCACCTTGCCATCTGCACCTTTCACTTCGAATGGACGGACGCTCATGGCGTGCCCAACACTTTCGTGAGGAAGGCATTCAAGCGCGAAAGGACTGGTTCGGGAATTTCATGGCCTCCGTGAAAGCGGTGCCACTCCACGTCCAAACCTCCTTTCATCAGTTCGTCCCTGAGCCGTTCGGCCATGACATAGGGCAGGACCGGATCCTGAGTGCCGTGGCTCAAAAAGACAGGCAGCCCTGCCCGCTTCCCCACCGACGGCCGCCAATCCTGTTTGGCCAGGAGCGTTCCGGAGAGCTGGATCAGTCCGGCACATGGAAAGGCCGTGCGCATGACCACGTCGCAGGTCAGCATCGCGCCCTGCGAAAATCCGCCGATGACCGTGCGCCGGCTCTCCACAGGCAGCAGCCGCGGTAATGCCGTCAGGAACGTCTCCAGCGCCTGGCGCGCTTGCGGAAGGCCGGGCGGCACTTCCGAAGACAAATCGCGCACACGTCCTGCCCGGCGATCGGCTTCGAGCCGTTCCATGTCGATCATCCACCAGGCGCGGGCATCGCCATAGCCCATGTCGAACTTCAAGAATCCTTCCGGAAAAACCCAACGGGTTCCCGCCGGCCCCCTCAGCACCTCACCGAGCGCAACAAGGTCGTCCCCGGGCGCGCCGTAACCATGCAACAGGATGATGAGCGGACCGGTGCCGCCCCCACGGCCGTCGTTGCCGCCCGTCAACCGAACCTTCAGCCCTGCAACGTCCGTCTGCCGCATGGAGGTGGTCACCGGACGTACAAATATTGGAGGAGGGCGATCAGGCCGTAGAGGGAGGATTCAATGACGGGCTGCTGATAAAGAGGCACGAAGGCGCCTTTCTCGTTGGCTTCCACTTCGTCGATGATGAACTGCACCTGCTTCATCCGGACATCATGGTCTTGCCCGGTTTCCAGGGCCTTCACCATCTGACGGCTCAGACCGTTCAGCATGGCCGCTTTGGCGGCGCTCGCGGCCTGATACAGCAAGTACGCTGCGAGCAAGGCGAGGAGCACGTTCAAGGCCCATGAGAACAGCAAAAGGGTCGGATAATTCCAGATGTCGAAGTAATCGTTGCGACCGGCGATCAGGATCAATAAGGCGAGAAACGGATACCGGATCAGGCGATTGACGACCTCCGTCCGCTGGCCGATTAAATCGATCGCAGCCAGATACTTGAACTTCTCGAATTCGGCTTTCTGATTTTCGCGCAATCCGTATTCGACCAGATATTGCTCCTGGACCTGTTGCGACCATCCGCCGGTCGACGCCGTCACCCAACCGATCCACCGTCGGCATGCCATGACGGCGTCGAATACTGCAAGATTGAGGAAGACGACCAGGGCCGTGCTCGTCACCGTCATGATCCAATCAATCTTACAACTGAGGCCGCCGCGGCAGGGATGGATATATTCCTCGTTCAGCACGTAGTAGCCCAGTGCCCAGATCATTCCGATGTAGAGCGCAAACAAGAGCATGGTCCGCATCAAGCCCTGTGCCGTTTTGCTGGCCTCGCGATACCAGGACCAGGCTTGATCGACTGTGGTCGCAGCCATCGTGGCGACCGGATGGTAGACCCGTTTCAGATTGATCCAAAAGCTGCTCAGCGACAAAGGCTGGGAGGAGGACTCATCCTGGAAGAGAAAGTCGTCGCTGATTTCCTCCCCGTTCTTCATCAGGTCTCGGGATCCTTTCGCAAGCAGGGCCAAGCATAGGACAATCACGAACAGCCGGATGATTTCGCTTGGCCAGATGCTGACCCCCGCCGTCAATGAAAACGGCTCGCCTTCGTCGTGATTAGCCAGCAGCGCCGAGGCTCCGCCGAACGCCAGGAAGGCGGAGAAGCCGGCCAAGAGGAAAATCGCCATGACGCCGACGGAAACCGGATGATGGGAGACCCAAAGCCAGAGCCGCCGGTTGCTCCACGCAATCACGGTCGCGATCATTAGGGCGAGAACGACGACCACCGCCACCGCCGTATTATTGAACTCGGTTCCCTGTTTGAGCTGGCCGAGGGTTTCCGTATGACCGAGGTCCGCGCGCAACGGATGAATCGTCCGCACGCCTTCCTTTTCGACCACACTCAAGTCGACCGCGCCTTCTCTCCCCACCTCGAACAGCCGGGGATGCGACGCGGCGTCGTAGAGACGGTCTTCAGGCGTCATGGCGACGTGATAACTGGTAGCGCAGGGTCCGAGCTGCGGACCGGAGTCCGGCGGCCCGCAACGAACGTGTCCGACGGCTTGCAGCACGGCAAAGTAGGCCGCTGTTTGATAGCTGCTTCGGAACGGCGGGACATCCCGCTGGAGGCCGCCCTCGAGCTGCAGACCAAACGGCGTGGCCACGACCATGTTGCGCGTGGATTTGTATTCGCTAGGATGCAGGTGGCGCGCATCAAGGTCGAGCGTGAAAAAGATCGCGTGAGGAAACGCGGGGCGCAGCGCTTTGATGATCAGCAGGGCATCGTAGGGATCGGTGCCCATGATGCCGATGGCCCTGGCGCCTTCACCTTCGTCATGGATCCGAGCCACGAGCGCCTTGACATAATCCGTTTGCCCGGTGCCTTCCGGCCGGTCGCGCGTGGCGTCTTTGCCCTGGTCGGGCGTCTTTGCCGCGCGCGCCGCCCGGGCCGCATCGTCTCCGGGGATTTCTCCATCCAGGCCTCCCAGGTAGCTGTATCGAAACACGTTGAGGGTGAGTGCCTCATAATCAGCCGGGCGCTGGATCTGAAGGTCGATCGCCTGCGGCACCGTCTGGCACCACTGCTTGATGTTCGTCGGCACCTGGATGGTCTTGAGATCCTGCTCTGGAAAGGTGGCCACCTTCGTGCACGCCGCCGCGCGAAACTCGATCGGAAGCGTGCGTCCGTAAAAACTATCCCATTCACCGATCAGGATGACGGCGTCCCACCCGAGACGAACCTGCCGCCGCTCCAACTCGGCAATCAGCGACTGAAACCGGACGTCATCAGAACCGATGTCATAGACAAGCCGCACGTTCGCGTTGGAAAGCCGCCGGTAGAAGACCGCTTCGCAATCTTCATACGTCGCGCAGGCCGTGCCTTTGCCGCTCTCCGCTTTGAGGCCATAGGCGAGCAGTCCTTTCATCGCACTTGCCCAGGGAGAATAGAGATCGATCGCTCCGTCCGTGTTCGGCCAGATGCCGATGTCCGGATGTGGTTTTGCGTAGCGCTCTCCCGCTTCGTCGAGAAGCGAGCGATAGGCCGATGAACTTCTCGGGCCGATGATTTTGAAAGAGACCGCCCGCTGCAGAATCGGATCCAATCGCACGAGCGGCGGCTTTGAGGCGGTCATCGCGCATTCGTTCTTCGAGATCTGCTGGCAAACGAGCCCTTGGGACAGGGAGGTCAACACGGCGAAGAAGCCGTTTTCAAGCGCTTCCTCAGGCAACCACACGACGAGGATGCTGTCCGCGCGGGTCCCCGCCGGCCCACAGAGGCGTGTTTTTCTGAGCCGGAACCATTCATATGGAAGGCCTCGAACGGGGCTTGCCGGTTCCCAATAGATAAACGACAGCCGGTTTTCGTCTTCGGGCGCATAACAGGCGGCGCCCAGCGCCGTGCCGACCGCGTACCGGTCGCGGAGACGCGATTCGGTGCTTTCGACATAGGGCCCTCCGCTCGTTGCCGCGAGAAGGACCGTCAGCCGTTCGCCGCTGCGGACCCGATCCTCGATCGCATGACGGAGCGGCGCCAGGCGTTGGGCCAAGGACGCTGAGCCGCCGGCCTTGACCGGTCCCTTCTCGCGTATCGCCCGTTCGACCGCCGCAACGGGATCTTCCCACAGCCGCGCCCGGATCAATTGTTCTCCGGTGGTCTGCTTCATCTCGAGGCCGCTGCCGACCGGCCGCGAACTGCGCAACGGTTCCTTGACCAGCAGAACGCCGGCGATGGCGAGCGCAAGCGTCAACGCCCCTGCTACGGCTAGCTTTGAGTCACCGCGCGGCTTGGCCACGGTTTCCGTCTCCTACGCAGACAAAAATGGGAACACTGTACAACAGGAGATGAGGGGGAGTGCAATACGCAGAGGAAGAAGCAATCCAGTAGCCTCATCTGCGGTGCTCCCGGGCGGCGCATGATGCCAACCGGCTGAGCTTCATAAACCAAATGCTGCATGACGAAGGGGCGACATTCGAGGTAGGTGGACTAGGGGGCTTAAGAGGAGCAGTTCACGCTTAGGTGCTTTCCCCAGTTGGGAGGAGGTGCGGCATAGGCGTTCATGCCGTGTTGCTCGGTATAAGGACGTTGGAGGACGGCGAAGAGACGGTCGACTTCTGAAAAATCCTTCTGCTGCGCCTTTTCGATGGCCATCTGGGCCAGATAATTGCGAAGCACGTACTTCGGATTGATGAGGTTCATGGCGGCTTGCCTGACCTTGTCGTCGCTCGCTTCGCTTTGCAGACGGGATCGGTAACGCAGCGCCCACTCATCAAACCGGTCTCGGTTCACAAAATGCTCCCGGATATGCTCGTTCTTCGCTTCCGGCCCTGACGCGAAAGTACCAAGCTCGCGGAAGACGATCGTATAGTCCGCATGACTCCCTTGCAGCAAGCTTAAGAAGTCCCGGATCAACTCCTCGTCTTCGCCGCGTTCTTGTTCCAGTCCGAGCTTCGCCCGCATCAGCGCGAGATATTCGCGCTCGAACACCGGCAGGTACGCATCGAGCCCCGCTTTCAATAGCTCTTTCTCTGCGAGCGGAAGCAACGCCTGCGCAAGACAACTGAGATTCCAGAGCCCGATGTATGATTGCTGGTTGAAGGCATAACGGCCGTTGTGATCCGAGTGGTTGCAGATGAAGCCGGCATCATAATCGTCCATGAAGCCGAAAGGCCCGTAGTCGAGGGTCAGGCCCAGGATAGACATATTGTCGGTATTCATCACGCCATGGGCCCAACCGACCGCTTGCCACTTCGCAATCAATCTGGCCGTGCGCTCGACCACTTCCCCGAAGAAGCGGACATATTTGTCAGCGTTGTCTCGCAAATGCACAAAATGACTCCCAATCACAAAGTCGGCGAGTAGTTTTAGGGAGTCGTACTGCTGCCGGTAGTAAAAAATCTCGAACGTGCCGAACCGAACGTGCGAGGGCGCCATCCGCAGCAGCATTGCGCCCGTTTCGACCTGTTCGCGGTAGATCTTGTCGTCGCTTCCGACGATGCATAACGCACGGGTCGTCGGTATGCCGAGTGCGTGCATCGCCTCACTGCACAGATACTCCCGTATGGTCGAGCGCAGGACCGCCCGCCCGTCGCCGTCCCGGGAGAACGGCGTCATCCCCGCTCCTTTAAGATGCAGATCCCAGCGATCTCCGCGGCTGTTCGTGGCTTCCCCCAGAAGAATCGCGCGGCCATCTCCGAGTTGCGGCACGTAGACGCCGAACTGATGGCCGGAGTAGAGCATCGCCAGCGGATCCATGCCCGGCGCCAGCATACCTCCGCCGAACAGGGCCGCGAACTCCGGCCGCCTCGCCTCGTCCGGATTGAGATCGATGAGTTCCGCCGCCGCGGGGTTGAAGCTGACCAGATAAGGGCCGGAGGAAAACGGCGTGGGGTTGAGTTTTGCGTAGAACGCCCCGGGCAGCCGGGCATAGGTATTGTCAAAGGAAAGCGTCTCGAGTCGGCGATCGCCCATGCCAGTCAGAATGCCAGGGCTAGGGCGCGGCTTTCAAGCGCGGCGGTTCGTCCAGGAGAGACGTGAACTCCTCACTGTCAAAATCGTAGACCCAGATGTCGCCCGTGGATATCGAATAGACCCAGCCATGGAGATCGACCCTTCCCTTGCGAAGCTGCAACGCGACAGAAGGGTGAGTGCGCAGATGATCGAGTTGTGACCTGACATTTTCCTGCGTGGTCTTGATCAAACGGTCGTTGCCTTCGAGATCGACGTAATGCTCCCGCATCATGCGTCTGGTGGTTTCCGCCTGACCGACCCATTCTTTGACAGCGGGCAGATCATGGACGTCCTCCGGATGCAACAGCGCCTTCATGACGCCGCAGTCCGTGTGGCCACAGACAATGATGTGGGGAACCTTGAGCACGGCCATCGCGTATTCGATAGTCGCGGTACTCCCGCCCTGCATCGACCCGTAGGGCGGGACCATGTTTCCGGCATTCCGGAGGATGAACAGTTCGCCGGGCTCAGCCTGGGTCATGAGCGTCGGATCGACACGGGAGTCGGAGCAGGTAATGAACAGCGCGCGAGGCTCCTGTTTTTGAGACAGACGGATGAAGAGGTCCTTTTTCTGCCCGAAGACCTCGCCCCGGAATTTCACGAATCCTTTGACGAGTTTTTCCATCGACGGTTACCGTGCGCCGTTCTGCAGCTCGCGATCCATCGTGAAGACAAATACGCGTTCACCGAGCTGGACATCGATGTCGGTAAAGACGCCGAGCACTCTGGCGCCGGTGATTTCGCTCACCTGCTCGGACAACTTGTCCCGTCCCTGCGCGATCAAATTCTGCCGCAGACGCTTCACCATGTCGACACCTTCCGCAGTTTTCGCCAACTGTCGCTCAGCCGGCGTGAGCACGCCCTTCAAGCGGACCACGACCAGGTCCCGGACGATGGACGCCCGGACGTCGTCAGGGCCTCTGCCCATGAATTCCTGTTCAAATTTGATGATGGCATTTCGGATGGACGTTTCCATGGCGGGCGACAACATTCCGCGGAGGATTATAGGAGCCGCAGTAAAGACGAACAAGCGGAAACGTGAGCCCTTCGCCCGACGAGGCGGACGCTTCATAGGCCTTTTGGACCAGAATCAACGGTTGAAAAGACGGAGCAAGCATTCCCAGTCTTGACGGTCAGGAGCCTGCCGTATTATTCATGAAATCGCCATTCAGCTAGACGGCGCTGCTGCTTGTCACGACGGGGTCGTGGACGAATAGGACGCCGCATCTCGGTATGACGGGCCGTAGGGTGATCGGCACATTCAGAAGGCCGGTCACAGTACAAGCCAACTCAGGCGCTTCGACGAACCTTCGTCGGTGCCGGTTGGCTTTTGTTTTTTACGGAGATCAGGAATGTCGACATCCGCCGTGCTGCTCGTTCCGCTTCTGCCGCTTCTCACGACGCTCATCGTAATCGCCGGGCCGGGAGCAGGGATCCGTCGGCGAATGAAGATCGCCGTCTGGCCAATCGCCGCCGCCTTCGCCGGTGCCCTCGCGACACTCTATTCGGTGACGACGGAAGGTCCCATTGTGGTGCGCTTTTATGATCCTGGCGCGGCTGGTTCGTTGCCGGTCCCGGTTGGCTTTTACGTCGACCGCCTCAGCGCCGTCATGATGGTGCTCATCTCGGCTATCGGGACGATCATCTACGCCTACTCCATCGAATACATGCAGCGGGAGCCGCATGAACGCCGGTATTTCGCCTTGCTGGGCGTCGCCGTCTCGACGTTGCTGTGCATGGTCTCTAGCGGTAATCTCATGATGTTGTTTCTGTTCTGGCAGGTCTTGTCCTACCTGCTGTATCTGCTCATCCACAATCACACGCACGCCGCGACCCTGGACAGCGGCTTCCGGACCTTTGCACTGTTGCGCACCGGCGATGTGGCCTTCCTCGCAGGCACGGCCCTCGCGTACATGCTCTATGGCACGCTGGACTTCCCGGAGCTCTTCGCCGCGGCGGCTCAATCGACGGCCATGATCCCGTTGCTTCCGGGAATCGAGTGCAGCGGCGCCACCGGCGTGACGCTGCTGCTGCTGATCGGGGCCATGAGCAAGTCGGCGCAATTTCCGTTTCATATCTGGCTCCCCAGATATCTGTACGCGCCGACACCGGTGACCGCGCTGCTCCATGCGGGCATCATCAACGCCGGAGGCTTCTTGATCAACCGGCTGGCCCCGCTGTTCGGATTGAGTTCGACGACGCTGCACGCCGCGTTCTTCATCGGAACGCTGACCGCCGTTCTCGGCGCGTCTATGATGCTCGCCCAGAACGACATCAAGAACATGCTGGGTTTTTCGACGATCGGGCAAATGGGCTACATGGTCATGGAATGCGGACTCGGAGCGTTCGCCCTGGCCGTGTTCCATCTGATCGCGCACGGCTTGTTCAAGGCCACCGTGTTCCTCAACTGCGGAGATGTGATCGGCAAGGCCCGCTCCGATCCCCATTTCCCGGATCGCGAGCCTGAAACGGACGACGACGGCTACTCGCGCCTCGCGTGGGCGACGGGATTCGTGACCACGCTGCTCATACCCTTACTGATCCTATTGCTGACCCACGGCGTGTTGCATATTCCCTTACTCGAAGCGCAGGGCACCGTCATCTTTTTGTTTTTCATCTGGATCACCTCGTCACAGGCCATCTTGACGCTGACCCGTCTGCACGCCGTCGCGTCCTGGAAAGTGTCCGCAGCCATGTTGGTCACGCTGTTGTTCGTCGTGTTCGTGTACCTGTTCGCCGTCGAATCGTTTACGGCGTTCCTGTATCCGAATCCGGACGAGGTCGCATCGTATTTCAAGGCGGCCGAGCTGCCCAGCCGGCTGTTTGACATGATGATCGGCGCCGCCACGCTGATGACCGTGATCGGCTGGGTCTACGTGTATGTGCGCGCCCGCGGACGATCGCTGCCGATGCCGGCCTGGATCGACGGGATCCGCATACGGCTGTATGTCCACTTCCTGAACCGGCTGTACGTCGACGAATTGATACATCGCCTGCGGCAAGCGCATCTGACAATGATCCGGCGGTTCGATCAGCCGGCGCGGGAATAACCTGAGGCAGATGATGCGCTTGACGACAGTCTGGGTGACGTATTAATGGTTAGCCCCCTCGATGAGGTCTTCGTGATGCTCGTCTTGCTGGTGCCGCTTCTCCTGCTTGCCGCCGCCTGCGTCGTCGTGTTTGGACGGGCGGGCTCGGAACATGCCCGGGCGAAGATCGCCGCATATCCGGTGGGCGCCGCCTTCCTCGGCGGCGTCGCGACCCTCTATGTCGTCACCACCGGCGGACCCGTCTCGATCCGGTTCTATGATCTGGCGTCGGTCGCTTCCTTCGCCATTCCGATCGGATTCTATGTCGACCGCTTAAGCGCCGTGATGATCACGCTGATCACAGGCGTCAGCGTCATCATATACACCTATTCGACGGGATACATGTATCAGGACAGGCACGCCCGCCGGTATCTTGCGATGATCTGCCTCACCGATTTTGTGCTGATCTGCATGGTGTCGAGCGCGAATCTCATGATGCTGTTTCTGTTCTGGCAGATCCTCAGCTATCTGCTCTATGTACTTGCACACAACCATGCTCATACCGGGACGCTGGGAGGAGCCTTCAAGACGTTCACCCTCCTGCGCGTGGCCGACACGGCTTTTCTCGCCGGCATTGCGCTTGCCTTTCATCTGTACGGGACACTGGAATTCCAGGAGCTTTTCGTGCGGGCCGCCGAGATGCCGATCGTGTTGACGCTGTGGCCGGGCGTCGATATGAGCGGTGCCACGGCCGTCACCCTACTGTTCTTCGTAGGCGCAATGGGAAAATCGGCGCAGTTTCCCATCCATTTGTGGCTGCCTGGATCCCTCTTCGCGCCGACGCCTGTCCATGCGTTGCTCCACGCGGGCATCATCAATGCCGGCGGTTTTTTGATCAACCGGCTCGCGCCCCTGTTCGGCCAAAGTTCGACGACGCTGCACGTCGCATTTGTGGTGGGGACGCTCACGGCCGTCCTTGGCGCCACCATGATGCTGGCTCAAAACGACATCAAGAAAACGCTCGGGTTCTCCACGATCGGCCAAATGGGGTACATGATCATGGAGTGCGGCCTGGGTGCTTTCGCTCTCGCCGTCTTCCATTTGATCGCGCATGGCCTGTTCAAGGCAACGGTCTTCTTGAACTGCGGGAACGTGATTCACAAGGCGCGGCTGGAACCGCATTTCCCCCATGTGGATTCTCAGACGGAGGAATCGGGCTTGTCCCGTCTCACATGGGTCACGGGGTTTGTCACCACGCTGTTCATTCCGTTCGTGATTCTATTGATCACCCATGGTGTGCTGCGCATCCCGCTGCTCGAGTCGCAGGGCACGGTCATTTTTCTGTTTTTTATCTGGATTACTTCGTCCCAGGCGATCCTCACCCTCACGCGCCTGCGGCAGGTCGCATCATGGAAAGTGTCGGCCTCGATGCTGATCACGCTGCTCTTTATCGTGTTCGTCTACCTATTTGCCGTGGAGTCGTTCACGGCATTCCTGTATCCAGACGCAGCGGAAGTGACTTCGTACTTCAAGGCCGCCGCGTTACCCGACTGGCTGTTCGACCTGATGATCATTACGGCCACGGTCCTGACGATCATCAGCTGGTGTTACCTCTACATGACCGCCCATGGAATGACCGTCCGTATGCCCGCATTCATCGAGAGCGCCCGGATACGTCTGTACGTGCCGTTCATGAACAGGCTCTATGCCGATGAGGCCTACGCGCTCGCAGGGCAGACGATTATGCGCGTCGTCCATCAAGTCGACAAACGGGAACGAGGCTGGTCGCGATGATGAACGACGCGTTGATTCCATGGCTGCTGTCCGGCATCCCGGTCTTGGGAGCCGGGGCGGGACTAGCCTTCCGATTGTCTGCGGAACGCTTGAAATGGTTCTGCCTGGCATGGGCCGCCCTCAGTCTGGGGTCGGTCGTGGCACTGGCCGGCCGGATCGATGTCCCCTCCGAAGGGCTCCTTCCGCTGTACCTGCTGCCGCTGGCTGCAACGATTTCGATCTTAGGACAGCCGGTTCACGAACAGCATCGCCAGTCGTGGATAGTCAGCCTGCTGTTTCTTGGGTTGGGTGTATCGGCCCTCACCCACGGGGCACCAGTCAGCCTTCTGTCCCTGGCCGTCTTATTCGTGTTCATTGCTGCACTGCTGTACCGCCACCACAGCGCACTCTGGCCCAGGTCCTGGTGGGGGATCGGCGCGTACAGTCTCGGCGCCGTTTGCGCCGTCATGTCTGCTGCCGTGGACGCTCCGTTATCATCAATGGCCTCTTTGCTCGCCTGCGCCGTCTTGCTTCCACTCGTGCCGCTCCACGACGGCCATCTGACGGCTCTCACTCGGCTGCCAGGCAGCTTGCCCTCGTTCATTGTGGTGCTGTTGCCGGTTGCCGGGCTGCATCTGCTGGCTTCGGCGATCCCCTCGGTTCCCGATTCCGTCGCCTGGACCTTGAGCCTTTTCGCACTGCTCGGAGCCGCCTATGGCGCGCTCAAGGCCTTGGCTCAGTCCCGAGTCCGTCTTCTCTTGGCCTACGGGAGTCTCTCGTTCTTTTCGATCCTCTGGTTTTTCGCGGCAGCCTCGAGGATGGCGACACCCCGCTCCGCTCTTCTCGTCGGAACGGTCGGACTCGCGACGTGCGGCCTCATGGTCGCCTGGCAAGTGATTCGAACCAGGTACGGCGATGACGTGGATCCGCAAGCTATCAGCGGCCTCGCAGCCGGCATGCCGCAGTTTGGAGTGCTGCTCTCGCTGCTGGCTCTGGCCGCAATGGGTCTGCCGCCCTTCGGCGTATTTGCCGGCTTCATGGGGCTGCTGCTGAGTTCCCCCTTTCCGCCCCTCGCGGGCCTCTTCGTGACGCTGGTGGCCTGGCTCGCCGCATCCTGGTACATCATGCAGATGGTGCAACGGCTGCTCTTCGGCATCCGCCGGCCGGAGTTGCGATATACCGATGTCCTCCTGGCCGAATTTGCTTCGTTGCTGATTGTCGTGCTGGTCCTTCTTGCGCTCGGATTGGCCCCGGCCACGCTGTTCGCGAGCGAGGGCGCTTCGTCGCCGGCTGCAATCATCGGAGAATCGACGACGTGGAACCGGTAGAGCGTCCGACTGACATCGAATCAAAACGGATGGAACTGCGGGGCGTCGTCCGCCTTGCGGGCGAAGTCATCGCGCAATATTGGCCGATGCGGACCTTCGTGCACCACAATCCGCTCCACAGTCTCGAATATCTTCCCTTTGAGGAAACGGTCCGCCGGGGAAAACAATTCATGGGCGGCAGCGGCTATCTTCCCGGCGAGCTCTATCGCCTGTATCTGAAGACCGGCCGCATTCGGCGCGAACACCTGGACGAGGTCCTGCGCCCATTGGCCCAGAATTCGCGCGTGACGCTCGGCGGGCGCACAATCACGCACGGCGACGTGATGCGGGTCTGTCTGACCGAAGGCTTGGCATCTCCTGCCATCGAACCGCTCGATAGTCAGTTGCCCGACCCCTCGCACATTCCTGTCGAGCGCCTTGCGGCCCGTCTCAAGCCGGTTCTCACGTATCCGGATCTGCGGTCGCGAATACAGGCGATTGTGGAGGGTGATGAGGCCGCCCTCGGGCGATGGCTCACGCTTTCGCATTGGTGTGACGATACGCTGGGAACGGAGATCGTGCGCCAGATCAACGATCAGCTCGTCAAATGGTGCGAAGCGTTTCTGGACGAAGGCCATGCGACATGGGTCATGCCCGAGCGGGAGAAGGGCCTCTACCAGGCCTGGAAAGCGATTGCCGCGCATGAATGGTCCCCCTGCGGCATTCACGACAGCCGCCGAAAAATCGCAGCCCTGCCGGATTACCCCGAAGATGCGCTCCTCGAGAGTCTCGACGCGCTCGGCATCCCGTCGCGGCTTCGCCAGGATTACTTATCGCTGCAATTGACGGCTCTTCCGGGGTGGGCCGGTTTCATCAAATGGCGTGGAGAAGAACGGGATTATCCGTGGCAACAGGCCTACCCTGCCGGACTCGTCAAGTTTTTGGCCATCCGGCTGTGGTACGCGCGGGAGCTCGTCCAAAAGGCCTGCCGCGAAGAACTGGGAATAGAGGGGCGGTACGAAGCGGTGACGGCCTACATGCGAAGCCACCCAGAAGAATACTATCTCCGGCGGCAACGCGTCGCCGGCCGATTGCCGGCCCTGTACGCAGAAGAAGTCGATCGGCTTGCGCACCAGAAGACCAACGGCTGGAAAGCGGTGCTGGACCGGTACCAGGTTGAAGTCGTGCCCCGGCAGGCGGAAGCGGCGCGACGGGGAACCGCGAGGACGCTGCTGTCGCTCGCGCGAACACTCGGCATTGATGCGGAGCAGCTCCCGGAAACGCCTCCCGAAATCCTCAAGCAGATCGTCGATTGGATCGATGCCTTCCCCGAATCTGATCACGGTCCCGTCTGGCTCAAGGCTCTCGAAGCCAGCTACCAGGAGACGCTCCTCGCTCAGCTGCGTTCCCAGGCAAGGACCGCCGGTGAAGCGCCGGAGGCGAGACCGTACTCCCAATCCGTCTACTGCATTGACGTGCGATCGGAACCCTTCCGCCGCCATCTGGAATCGACCGGCGCGCACAAGACGTACGGCTTCGCCGGCTTCTTCGCGGCGTTCATCCGCTACAGGGCATGGGGAAAGGAGCATGACACCGAACAGTTTCCGGTCATCATGCGCGCGAAGAATGAAGTGCGGGAGATTCCCCGCAGCTACCTCGACCACAAGGTGTCTAAACATCTCACAAGGACAAAGTGGGTCCACGCTGGCCATACGCTGTTGCATGATCTGAAAGAGAACGTTGTCACTCCCTATGTCATGGTGGAATCGCTCGGCTGGTTCTACGGCATACCCATTTTCGGAAAGACGCTCCTCCCTTCGCTGTATCGCCGCTGGACGGCGTGGCTGCGCCGGCTTTTTGTGCCCGCCATCGCGACGACGCTGACCGTCGAAAAACTGGCCCCGGCCGAGACGGCCGAGATGGTCGTCGCCGAGCAGCAAGCCGTCGTGCGAAAGGTGCTGCACGAACGGCTCGGCGTCAGGAGTTCACGGATCACACCCGCGCTGGTCGAAAGCTTGCGTCAGCATGCTTTGTCCGGATCGGACGGCCCGGATGAATCGCTGGTGCAAGCAGCCGCCCAGGCGGGGGTATCCAAGGACGCGCTGGGAAATCTGACCGATGTCTTGCGCCGCGACTACGAGCTCAACGCAAGAGCCGCTTCCCGTCACAAGGAGCGGATCACCAGGACGGGCTTCACGCTCGAGGAACAGACGCTTACCGTTGACACGGCCCTGCGCATGATGGGGCTGACGAAGAATTTTGCGCGCTTGGTCTTGTTTTGCGCGCATGGAAGCACGTCCGAGAACAATCCCTACGAATCCGCGCTCGATTGCGGTGCGTGCGGGGGGAACGAAGGCAAGCCGAATGCGCGGGTCCTTGCCATGATGGCGAACAACGCGCAGGTGAGGGCCCGGCTCGCGAAAAATGGAATTGAGATTCCTTCCGATACGCACTTCATCTCCGGTCAGATGGATACGACGACGGATGAAGTGCAGCTGTTCGACCTTGAGGACGTGCCGCCGACTCACCGAGTGGACCTGGCCCGGCTCCAGGAGGACCTGAAAGAAGCGGGGGAATTGACGAGCCAGGAACGGTGCGCGCGCCTTCCCGACATCGGAGAACCGCTTGCGGGATCCAAAGCGGAGGCGCATGTCCGCGTCCGCAGCGCCGATTGGAGCCAGGTGAGGCCGGAGTGGGGCCTGTCAGGCAATGCGGCCTTCATTATTGCTCGACGCGAGCGGACGGCGGGGATTGATCTCGGCGGGCGCGTCTTCCTCCATTCGTACGACTACCGGGAGGATTCAACGAACCGATTGCTGGAGGTCTTGTTGACCGCCCCTCAGGTCGTCGCACAGTGGATCAACATGGAGCATTACTTTTCAACCACGGACAACGAAGTCTATGGCAGCGGCAGCAAGGTGTATCACAATATCGTGGGGAGGCTCGGCATCATGTCCGGTCCGTGGAGTGACCTCCGGCTGGGTCTCGCGAAACAAACGGTCATGAACGGCTCAACGCCGTACCATGAGCCCATGCGGCTGTTGACGATTATTGAAGCGCCCCGTGAGCGAATCGATAAGCTGATCTCGCGACACGAAGTGCTTCAGCACTACTATCATAATGAATGGGTGCACCTCGTCGCGCTCGATCCCGAAGACGGAGTATGGTATCGATATCACCCAAAAGGAACATGGAACGCGATTCCATAGGCATGCCTGCGACGACAAGCACATGAGCATCTGTCTTGAGTGGGCGGAAAGGAGCATTTGAATGGCTCTGACATTGCATCCGATGAAGGAGATTCGCGTGATCGTGGCCGGCGAGCAACGAGCCTTCGTGACCGATCTCCTGGACCGCGTCAATGCGACGGGGTACACGATCATCGGCAACATATCCGGCAAGGGACATCACGGCGTCCGCGAAGCCCATTTTATGTTCAGCGAACAAGAAAGTCTGGAGATGATCATGACCGTTGTTCCGGAGGAAAAGGTTCAGCCGATTTTGGCCGGCCTGCGGCCGCTGTTTGAGCGGCACTCCGGTGTGATGTTCGTGGCGGATGTGGCTGTAAGCCGGCAGGAATACTTCGCGACAAAAGGCAAATAGACGCCGCCTCGATTCAACGGCGCCGGCGCCCTTGTCTTGACGACGGGAAGTTGTCTACAATGGGCGCCTTGTCTCCGGCTCAAGAGGTACCGTGGTGAAAGGGCTCCGTTTTGAGCGCATCGGTCAAGGCCGCTACTACAATGTCGTGTTTCACCTTGGCGGCACGTACGTGCCGGTGAGCGATGAAACCATCGAAGAGCTCAAAGCGCAGAGCCTGCTTCCTGCGGAACGGTTCCTCGATCTTCTGATCGATCGCGTCGGCTATTCGTCCTATCTCAAGGATCAGATTCGCAGAGAATTGAAGAGCTCCGGTGATCCGGTGACACAGATCACCGTTCTCCAAGGCGCGATCCGAGA
>DATELB010000216.1:0-3678 GCA_035277085.1 Nitrospira sp.
CTGAAGTCGTCCAGAAAGTCGAGCAATGGCCGTCCTGCGCGATGAGCTGATCGCACTCCGGTCGATGGACGACATCATCAAGGCGCGCCAGCTCGTCCGCGACTGCGCGATTTTTCAAGGGCTGTCGCTGGTGGATCAGACCAAGTTGGTCACGGCCGCGAGCGAGCTCGCGCGGAACACGATGATTCACGGCGGGGGCGGTGAGATGCGCCTGCAGGCGCTGAATGACGGACCGCGCCGCGGCGTCAAAGTGATGTTTATCGACGAGGGCCCGGGCATCCCTGATCTCGAGTTGGCCATGAAGGACGGTTATACGACGAAGGGCGGGCTCGGCTTGGGATTGAGCGGATCGAAACGGCTCGTCAACGAGTTCGAGATCGACAGCAAGCCGGGAAAGGGCACCACCGTGTGCATTGTGAGATGGAAATGACCGCTACGACGCTTTTAGAGCAGATCTGCGTGCCGGTGACAGAGTCGAGCCAGCCGGCTGCCGCGAGGCGAGCCGCTGTCGCCCTGGCGAAAGACACAGGGATGGACGAGACGGCGCTCGGAAACCTCGCGCTGGTCGTGACCGAGCTCGCAACCAACTTGGTCAAGCATGCTAAGGACGGCCAGCTGCTGATCCGCCGGCTCCGCGACGAGGGCATGGAGGGCGTCGAAGTGCTTTCGTTGGATAAAGGTCCCGGGATGGCCAACGTCGAACGGTCGATGAGCGACGGATACTCCACAGCGGGCAGCCCCGGCATGGGATTCGGAGCACTGCGACGTACCGCCGGAGCCTTCGATCTGTATTCACAACCCGGGACGGGCACAGTGATCGTCGCCCGCGTGTTCGCTGACGGCAGGGCGAAGTCGCCCCATGTGCGACCGGTTGGTATCGTCCGCCAGGCGAAATCCGGAGAACCGGTCTGCGGCGATAACTGGATCGCCCGTTGGTTTGCCGACGGCTGGGTCTGTGCGGTCGCGGACGGACTGGGCCATGGCGTCATCGCTTCTGATGCCGCCTCGGCCATCATTGACGCCGTCCGAATCGCTCCGTCCCATTTCTCACCCACCGAAATCTTGGAAGCGGCGCACCGGGCTGCGAAACCCACGCGAGGCGCGGCGTTTGGCGTCGCAGTCCTCGACCAGGCGGCCCGAGTCATCCGGTACGCCGGCATCGGCAATATCGCCGCAGTGGTGCTGAACGGCGCCGAGCGGCGGCATCTCGTCTCGCACAACGGCATCGTCGGTCATGAATACCGCAAAGTATCTGAGTTTGCGCAGCCCTGGCAGGCGCAGTCGGTGCTGGTCCTCCACAGCGACGGCATCGGAACGCACTGGGACCTCGCGCGCTATCCCGGTCTCCTCGCGAGGGATCCCAGCCTGATTGCCGGCGTCCTCTATCGTGATTTCACGCGCGGGCGCGACGATGCCACCGTCGTGGTGTTAAAGGAGCGGGTCGGCGAGAGGCCGTCGTAGGAGACGCTATGCCCCAGAACCTCAGTGTTGTTGAACTCAATTACGAAGACGATGTCGTCACGGCGAGGCAGCGTGCCCGCCAGGTGGCTCGATTGCTCTCATTCGATGAGCAGGATCAAACCCGGATCTCCACGGCCCTGTCGGAAATCGCACGGTTGTTCGTCTCCGGCCATCAAGGCGGGCGCATCGACTTCCAACTCGAAGGCACGACCGCACCGCAAGTGCTGTTGATCACGATTAGTTCTCCGCGCTCCGGCGGCGCGAAGACGGGAACCAGTCTCGCCGCCGTCCCCGGCGCGCCGACACCCGAGTGGGAGGCCGCCCTGGTTGCTGCGCGGCGCCTGATGGATCAGTGCGAAGTCCGGTCCGATGCTCCTCACGAGCGCATCATCCGCCTGGCCATGATTCTTTCGCCGCGGGCTCCCTTGTTTGCAGGCAAAAGCCTGGAGCGGGTGGTGAAGCAGCTCGGCAAACAGGAGGCCCAAAATCCCATTGAAGAAGTGCGGCAGCAGAACCACGAGCTGCTCCGGGCCTTGGAAGAGCTGCACGAGCGGCAACAGGAGTTGGTCCGCCTCAACGGCGAACTGGAAGACACCAACCGCGGCGTCGTCGCGCTCTATGCCGAGCTGGATGAGAAAGCCGGACATCTGCGCCGCGCGGACGAAATGAAATCCCGCTTTCTTTCAAACATGAGCCATGAATTCCGGACGCCGGTGAATGCCATCCTTGCCCTCTCGCACCTACTCCTCGAACACACCGACGGAGAGCTGAACGACGAGCAGACGAAACAGGTCAACTATATCCGCAAAAGCGGAGAAGATTTGCTCGAGCTGGTCAACGATCTTCTTGATCTTGCGAAGATCGAAGCCGGCAAGGTCACGGTCAAGGCGTCGGAACTCGAAGTCGCGAACCTCTTCAGCGCGCTCCGCGGCATGCTCAAGCCGTTGCTCGTCTCGAATGCCGTCAACCTCGTATTCGAGGACTCGGCGGGAATTCCGCCCATGGTCACGGATGAAGGCAAGGTCTCGCAGATTCTCCGCAACTTTATTTCCAACGCGATCAAATTCACGGAACGAGGGGAAGTCCGTGTGGCCGCCGCGTTGACCGCCGACGGGCGCTCTGTGATGTTCTCAGTGACCGACACCGGCATCGGCATCGCGCAGGAAGATCAAGCCAGGATCTTCGAGGAATTTTCACAGCTCGATCATCCGATCCAAAAGCAGGTAAAAGGCACGGGCCTGGGGCTTCCGCTTTGCAAAAAGCTGGCTCAGCTCCTCGGCGGATCGATCGAGGTCAACAGCCGCGCGGGCGAGGGCTCGACGTTCATCGCCACGATTCCCATCAATTACGCGATGAACGACATCGAACGGGCGGAGCATATCGAGCCAGTCCCACTGACGGCCGAAGACAATAGGCTGCCCGTCCTGGTCGTGGAAGATGAACCGGAAACCCGGCTCTTATACGATAAATACCTGCGCAACACGGCATTCAGGCCGGTCGCTGCAGGCAGCATCAGGCAGGCCAGAGAACAATTGCGCAGGCATCCGGTGGTCGCAATCGTTCTCGACGTGCTCTTGCCTGATGAGCCCGCCTGGCAATGGCTGGCAGAGCTTAAACGGGAGGAAGCAACCGCAAAGTTGCCGGTATTGATCGTCTCCACTGTCGAGGATCCGCGGAAGGCATTTGCTCTTGGAGCCGATGACTATTGCACCAAGCCCTTACGGCGGACCTGGCTCATCGATCGGCTGCAACGGGTGACGAAGATGGGGAGGGATCCGGCAAAGGGGCCTCCGGTCGTGCTGATCATCGACGATCAGGAAACCGACCGCTACATCATCCGTCATCACCTCGAGGAGTTCGGATGTTCGATCATCGAAGCCACCGGCGGCGAAGAAGGGCTGCAACTGGCCCGACAATTGAAACCCTCCCTGGTGCTGCTGGATCTCAATATGCCGGGAATGGACGGGTTTGAGGTGCTGGCGGCCCTGCGGGACGACGCAGCGACGGCTTCGATCCCTGTCACGATCGTCACGTCCCTCATACTCGTGCCGGAGCAATATCAGGCGCTCACTCATGCCAGGGGAGTCGTCATGAAACACGAGCTCTCTCCGCCAATCTGGCAGCGTGTCTTCCATGACGCCGGACTCGTCTCTCTCGAGGCGACCGTCGCAGAAACCATCGAACCCGTCTGACAACCGCCCGGCCTCATGCAAGGCA
>DATELB010000217.1:0-6358 GCA_035277085.1 Nitrospira sp.
AAGCCTGTATCACATCATCGTCGTCGCACTGAGCGCCGCGATCGCCCTGTCATTGCCGGCCGGCGCACGGCACTTTCTCGCCTTCTGGTCACGCGTCGAAGACGACAAGTTTTCTTTGATCGCAGTGGAAATGACCGCGGCGGTCGTGCTGATTGCCTGCATCAACTACATCCACCGCAGCGTGCGCGATAGGGGCCTCGCCAATGTCGCGATCGGGGCCGGCCTAGTCTCCTTTTTCCCTCGACGGGGCCGCACCGCGCACAGCCGCATCAAAAAACTCAAGGAAAAGCACGGCACTGGCCGGACGATCATGGTGATCGGGTCGAGCGGTCACGGCACGTTCGTCGATCAGGTGGGAGATTTAGCGACGGTGCTGAAGAAATGCATCGGGGCAAAAATTCTTCTGGTGAACCCCTACTCGCAGGATGCGACGACGAGGATCCAGGCGCTCGCCCATCCCCAGCACACGATCGAAGCGTTTCGGGAAGAGGTGCGCCAGAGTATCGAGCTGCTCAAGCGGCTCAAGGCGATCGGGAAAGCCGTCAAACTCAAGCTTTACTCCGACTCCCCGCTCATGAAGATGGTCATTCTCGGTGATTACCTGTGGCTGCAACATTACCATGCCGATCTGGACATCCAGACCATGCCGGAATATGTGTTGCGCCACAATCGGGAAGATCACGGGCTCTACACCCTCTGCGCCCATTACTTCCTGCAGCGGTGGGGAGACCGCGAGATTCCGGAATACGATCTCGATACCGACGAATTGGTCTATCGCGCCAGTAATGGGACCGAGATTCGGAGAGCACGTTTTGGCCCGCCGGAGTCATTTGAAGACGCGTCAGGAGCGGCGACGGACTTTACTCACGGACACACGCCAGAACCGGTGCAGCTCCGCTGACGGTTCACTCACGTCATATTGCCGCCTTCCTAGCGCCCAAATGTTCGATTGCAAGACCTGACCCCATAAGAGGACAGCCTACTTTTGGGAGAGACGAAGCGCCCGCAAAGTAGCCTGTCCCCTTTTCTCCGTGCTTTTCGTCCAACTCATAGCTTTCCAATCACTACAGCCGAGCCATGGAGGAGGAGACCGACGATGCCGCCGACCACCGCCCCATTGATGCGAATGAACTGCAGATCGGTCCCCACCTCCCGCTCGAGCGTCTCGACCATGTGGGAAGCGGACCAGTCTCGGATTTTCTTCGTGACGAGCTCGCCGATTCGGTCATGATGCCTCGTGGCCAGATCGATCACCACATCTTTGAGCCCCTGCTCGAACAGCGTCACGAATTCCTGATCCGTTCGGAGCGCGTCGCCGAGGCCGGCCAGGGCCGCGTCGAGATAGGCGCTGGTTTCCGAGTGCTTCTCCCGCAAATCCGACAGCAGCCAGCGCTTCAGGCTGTGCCAGGAATCGTCGATGAATTGCGCCAAGGCATCGTAGGTGAGCAGCTTCTCTTTGAGTAACGCTTCCCGTTCCAGCGCACGCTCTGAATGGATCAGCCATTCCGCAGCCGCTTCCATGCGCTGGAGGAGCTGCGCCCTCAGCGGGTCATCCGGATTGTCCCGCATCTCGTGCAACAGTGAGCTGAGCCAGTCCACCACCTTGCCCGCGACCTTGTCATCGAGATTGACGAACGTCAGGAACCGCGACCAGGGCAGCTTCTCAGCGATCAGCGAGCACAGCTCGCTCCGATGCGTCTCGATGTATTCGTCCACGACGGCCAGCGCATCGTTCAGCAACTGGTCACGCTGCGCGCTCTTGAGAAACGCTTCGAACAGCCGGCCCATGAGCGGCGCAACGCTCACCCCGCGAAGCACCCTGGTGACAAGATGACGCGTGAACTGCTGCATCGCGGCGTCATCGGAGGCCTCCAGGATGCGGGCCAGCACGCGTGCCGCCTCCTGCGTCAGGACCTGTCGTCTCGGCGGATCGAGCAGCACCGCGATGAATTCGTCAGAAATTCGCCAGGACTCCACCAGCTTTCCGATCGCATCCGGCGTCAGCAGCTGGCGCTGGGTCAGGCTGCCGATCCTCGACGCGATACGTTCCTTGTTGCGGGGGATGATTTGCGAGTGCGGAATGGGGAGACCCAGCGGCCGCCGGAAGAGGGCGGTAACCGCGTACCAATCGGCCAGCGCACCCACCATGGCCGCCTCGGCAAACGCCCGCAGCCACGCCAGTGACGGATAGGCCGGTTCCCACATGAGGGCAGCCACAAACAGGCTGGCCATGCCCAGCAGAAGGCCTGTCGCAATGGAACGGGTCCGTTCGTAGTGACCTGCAAACCCGTCTCGCGGAATCTCGTCGGCCATGCAGCACCTCCGGTACAGAGTCTTAACAAGTCATCCCACGAAATCTGTGTGCGGGCCTTGTACGCCGAATGTGCTGTGAGGTCAATGCAAAGAAAGAGGAGAAACCGCACAAAAGATTTCCTCGGATCGACTCAAAGAAAAGACTCCGGACCCCTTTTCTGGTCCCCACGCTCTTTCGGGGCTACTCCCTGAGTGAAAGGGATGCAAGGCGGCTTGTCCCTTGGCAGGCTACCGGCGCCTTCATTCCGTCAACGATGCGAGGGCGGTGGGAGGCAGTTTGATCGCACGCGTGAGCACATCAATCGCCAGCCGCGGATAGCCGCTCAGGCCGCGGGCAACCGATGCCAGCGGCAGGTAGGCGACATCAGGATTAAGCAGCGAGCCTTTGGCTTGAAACACAGCCGTCGTGAAACCCGAATGATCTCCAACCACGAGCGGGCCCAAGAGAGGAATTTGCGCGAGCAAATCGGAATACGACGCCACCGGACTCACCGCGAGCGCCAGATCAAGGCCGTTGTCGCCGATGTTTGCGGACCCCGCGCCCGCCACCTTAATGACCGGACTATCGAACACGATATCCTCGGAGGTCAACACGCCGTCGGTGGCAATGACTCGGGCGGAGAGCGAATGAAAGGGTATTCCCTCTTGTTCAAAATCGACGCTGCCCAAGAGCAGTGCGGGCAGATTAAGTATTTTGAGCGCCTTCGTCAACACAGGGTCCTGCTGCACCCTGCCGCTGGTGATCTTTACCGCCATGCCGTCATGGCCGGTACTCAACGTATTTTTCAGCGGTACGTTGGAATCGATCCGGGCATGGAGCACTCCGTCCATCGAGACATCGCCTTGCAGCGGCTGTTTGTCGCCGCTCGCTGCAGGAAGCACATGCTGAGCCGGTAGACCATCCACGGAGAGCCGAGCGGCAAGGGCGATGCGGTCCTCCGGGGCGAACCGGGCCTCGACGTGTCCGGCCAGCATACCTTTCGATGTTTCGGCCCGCAATTCGCTGAGGGTGGCGCGCTGCTCGTTCACCCTGATCTCGCCTGACACAGTCTTCAGCACCAATTGTTCATAGCGGAGTTGCTTCACGATGAAGGCAATCGTCGCTTCTTTGGATCGAATCCAGTCTTGGAGCTTCGTGCCGGCCGGCTCTGAATTCGTCGTCGGCATCAAGGTTGAAACGTTGAGCTGCGACGATTCGACGATCAGCCGTGCGCGCGGATGGCTGAGCCACTGTTCAACGGTGCCGGTCAGACGGACATCCGCCTCGCCCATTCGAAATGACACGTCATCGAGGTGGACGCCTTGCGGTGTCATTCGCACTCGTCCCTGTAAGTCGGTCACTTGTTCGGCGTGACCAGGCGGAGCGACACGTCCGCGCTGGATCGTGACGGCTCCTGAGGGCCGCCAGGCCTTCCAGTTGGCGCCTTCGCCTGTGACGGCAGCAGACGTGTGGACGATTCCGTCGGTGATGGGAATCTGCAATCCATGTTCTGCAAGGTCATGCAATGAGAGTGAATCGGTGTGGATGTGCCAACGGAATTTCGGGATAGGCGTGAGATCCACTTGCCCGGCAGCGCGAACTTCACCATTCGATAATGCCACGAGGAAACGATCCACGAAGACGCGTGTCTGATCGAAGAGCTTTCCTTCCCATTCAAAGCGCCCGCGAACGCCCTTCGGCTTGTGGACGATGGACGGCAGGCTGACTTCCGTCTGAGTCACATCGATCATCCCATGGCACTGCACTGCCGCCGCAGTGCCCGACACCTGCACGGTCGAACGTACGGGGCCGTCCATGGTCAACCCCGTCGCCGCCGGTAGATAAGCCGTCAACACGTTCTGCATCGCCGCGCCGTCCGACGACAGGGCGACGCGAAGATTGTTGACGCGGGTGCCGGAGTCAATATCGATGTTCCCCTGCGCCTCGAAGCGGATGCCTTGGAAGTCCCCGGCCAGGTGTTTCACCGCCAGCGCATGAGCGTCCGACTCGAATGCCCCATTGATGCCGCCGACCGAGACCCCACTTCCGAATGTCGCCCCGGCATCCTCAAGGCTCATCTCGGCCCGGATTGTTTTCAGAGTGGGGTTCGGTTGCAGGCTCGCCTCAAGATGAACGGCCGCACGAACATGTCCTGTCGGTCTGGTGATGGTTTGCATCACGCGGTACGCCTCTGTGCCCTGAGCCAGCTCTTTCACGACGGCGACGACCTGTTCCACTTGTCCAGAGGCATTGAACCGGGCGTCCAGCGCAGGGATGAGATCGAGCTCGGCAATGCCGACCTTGTCACTCCTCACTTGCACGCCGTTGACCTCGCCCGACAGATTCGTCAGTTCGGCGTGCTTGGGGTCCAGCACCACGGTTCCAGCGAGATGGCGGATGAAGGCCTTCCTCTGCCATCGGCCGCTGCCATCGGCGACGTGGGCGGCGACTCGCCACTCGTCAGGTGCCCGAGGGACGTCCATCCTCCCGCGTAACCGGACCGATTGGAATTGGATCGTGCCGGCCAGCTGATGGTCGTGCACAGCCGCCTGTATGTGGTCGGGAAGCCATGCCGAAGGAATGTGCGTCAACAGCGTCTGTGAATTCACGGGAGAGGCTGAGAACGTCATCGCATAGGCGGGATGTTCCGTTCCGGCGTCTGTGATGACGACGTCGCCGGCAATCGCGAGCCATCCCGTATCGACTCTGACGTCGCTGGCGGTCACGTGAAATCCATCCACGTGCTCAGGAAAGTCGGCGCGTATGGTAGCCGAGATCGTGCCTCGCTGAGCCGCGGTCTCATCCGACACCGCATATCCCGCCGTCCGTTCCAGCCAATAGGGAAGATTCCAATTGTGAAAGGACACGGCCCCGTTGAATTGTTTGTTGAGCGTGCGGTTCGATGGATCTGATTCAGTCACCTCCAGCGTGCCGGCCAAATGGAGCTCACCGCCATCGTCGGTGGTTCCGCGGAACATCACGTCGGCCTGAGTATCCGATGGCTCGCTGTGAAGCGCGGCTTGCACATGGTGGACGGCGACCGCTCCACTGTTGAGTCGAGGGTCCACAATGCGTAGGGTGCCGTCTCGTAGCACGACATCGCTGAGCGACCATTGATGATGAGAGTCATGGGCCGTCCTCTCGTCGTCCACAAAGGGCATGTGCCAGTGCCCTTCCCCGTCCCGCCGTATCGCGACCTGCGGATCGGCCGCGTTGAGGGTCAGCATGAGCACTCGTTTCGTCATTAATGGCCACAGGCGGACCGAGAGCACAGCATGGCGCGCCCGCAAGTTCGGCTCGGCGGTAAGGGCATCACGCATGACGACATCAGAAACGTCGATTGAAGGGGTGGGAAACAGCTGAAGCCGGAGCCTGCTCACCTCAAGCCCGACTTGCGACTTGAGCTGCCCCACAAGCAGGTCATGTAGGCGGGAGTGATTAATGACGTAGGCGGCTGATGACAGACACCCGATGACAAGGACAAGGAAGAGCAACGCCCCACGGATCAAGACATGTTGCCGATATACCCCTTGCATGGTCCCAACATTCCGTTTTGACCGTTATGGGTGGTCGCCGTACCGACTGCTTCCTCCTTTCAAGCCGTTTGAACTCCGTAGTTTTTGCAAGAGACGCACCAGTCATCTGATGCCGCAAGTGCCCAACAGATAGAACGTTTTTTAACGTGCGACAATGCTGACAGGACAGCTCTTCCTCATCAAAGGGACAAGTCTTCTCGCAAACAATCGGATGTGCCCGTCCTGTTCCAGATACTGCACCAGCAACCCCGCCGCATTCATCGCCGTGCTGCTCCCCTAGTTTCTTTCGAGGCAACTCCCGCAGGGCTCAAAGTGGGCGATCCACTTCATCGCCTGAAAAGTAGCCCCCTTTTCTTCCAAGTCTCTTCTCTAGAGCGTGACGCTGAAGCCGCGGTTTTTCAGAATCGTCCGAATCTCGTTCACTGTCGCTTGGCTATAGCCGAGATTGATCGCCGCCGTGATCAACGCGTTTGCCGCCTGATTGAACGATGCGTCCGGCGTCAGCAAAAAATGATGCTGGAGGATGACC
>DATELB010000218.1:0-10890 GCA_035277085.1 Nitrospira sp.
TGCTTGCTGACGGGGTCCCACTCCGGAAGCGTCACTTCGTTCGCCGCGCGCGGGCGGGTGTTGTCGTCCCAGTAGCCGTAATGGAACGGCATGAACAGGACCCCACGCTTGATGCCGGTGATCCGCGCTGGCGCGATGGCATACCCGCGGCGGGACCTCACTTCGAGCATTTGGCCTTCGCGAACGTCATAGGCGGCCGCGTCCTCCTTCGAAATTTCTACAAAGGCGTCCGGGGCCTTGTCTTGGAGAGCCGGCGCACGTCCTGTTTTCGTCCTCGTATGGAAATGGTAGACAGTGCGGCCGGTCGTTAGCCACAACGGAAATTCCTTGTCGGGGTGCTCGTATGGAGGGATGTAGTCCGACGGCTTGATGATGGCGCGCCCCTTCGGATCGTTCGCACGATACTGCGGTGGTGTGATTTGCGCGCCGGTGTCCAAATCATGGCCGTGCGTTTCGCAATACTCCGAGTCCGTATTGAATCGTCCGTCCGTGTAGAGGTGCTTCGCGCCGTCGGGAAACCGTTCGTTGCAGGGCCATTGAATGCCGGAGCCGCTGGTCAATTTCGCGTAACTCATCCCGGAGTAGTCGCATGGCCGTCCTTTGGAACAGACCTTCCACGCCTCGAACCCTTCTTCCGGTGTCTTCCATTTAATGAGCGGAGCGCCGTCCTTGTCGCGGAAGTCCATGCGACGGGCATAGTCGAGCCAGATATCGAGGTCCGATTTCGCCTCACCGGGCGGATCGACCGCCTTGTGCGATAGGTGCACGGTGCGGTCGACGTTCGTGAAACAGCCTGCTTTTTCACCCCAGAGCGCCGTCGGCAGCAGCACGTCCGCGCGCGCCGCGGTCTCCGTCATGAAGGCGTCCTGCACGACAAGGAACAGCTTCTCATTGTCGAGAATCTTCCGGATGCGGGGCAGATCGGGGAGCGACACGGCGGGATTCGTGCCCGAAACCCAGAGCATTTTGATCGAGCCCTGCTCACAATACCGGAAGATCTGCATCGCATGCGTCGGGGGCGCCCAATGCGGAATGATATCGGGCGAGACGTTCCAGAGCGTCGCCAGTTCTTGGATGTGCTTCGGATTCTCCCAATTGCGAAACCCCGGTAAGTCCCCGTCCGCACCCGTCTCGCGGGTATTTTGCGCCGTTGGTTGGCCGTTCATCTGATAGATGCCACAGCCGTCCCGGCCGATCAATCCGCGGATCAGATGGAGATTGTTGACCTGGCAGGCGGCGGCGGTTGCCTGCATCGACTGATACACGCCTTGCAACACCGTCGAGACCAGCGTTCGGGTCGTGCCGAGGATTTCGGCTGCCGCACGCAGCTTGGCAACCGGCACGTCGGCCACGCGCTCGACCTCCTCGGGCGCCCACTTGGCCACCATCTGTTCAAGGTTGTCAAATCCGACGGTATGCGCGCTGATGTACTCGCGGTCGATCCAGCCTTGCTTGATGATGAGATACAATAGGCCATTCATCACCGGAACGTTCGTACCGGGTTTCGGCGCCAAGTGAACGTCCGCTTCCAAGGCCGACGGAATAGGCCGCGGGTCGATGATGACGAGCTTCGGCGGCCGCGAGCCCCGACGACGGTCCAGCACCCGCATCCAGAGTACGGTCTGCTGCTCCGCCATGTTGTGCCCGATGTCGAGCACCGCGTCGGTCGTATCGAGGTCCGTATACGAACCGGGCTGCCCGTCGGTGCCGAACGATTCCTTCAACGCGGCCGCTGCGGTCGCCGTGCAGAGCCTCGTGTTGCCGTCCATGTGCGGGGTGCCGAGACCGGCTTTGCCGATCACGGCCAGCGTGTAGTACTCCTCGAGGAATAATTGCCCGCTGGTATAAAAGCCGATCGCGCTGCTGGTATACCGGTCGCGGATTTCTTTGGACCGGCGGACGATGACCTCCATCGCTTCATCCCAGCTCACTTCGTGAAACCGGTCGCCGTGGCGAATAAGGGGCTTCGTCAGACGATCCGCATTATGGTTCGCTTGCCAGCCGTGCAGACCCTTCGGTCCCAATCGTCCATGATTGACACGGTCGTCCTCTCGCCCGCGAACGCCCACGATCCGGCCGTCCTTAACGCCGATGTCTAGCGCGCAGCCGTTGGAACAGAGGACACAGGCTGACTGGACCCAACGCTCCGGCGTTTCGGTGGTCTGTTCATCCACCCGCACCGGCCAGTCCTGGTAGTAGGGGGTCCGCGGTCCCCACACATCCTCGATGCTATTTCTCGTTTCCCCCATCATGTGCTCCTTATGGCGTCATCATGACGGGGTGCAAGGCAAATGCCGATTGAAGGCTTAAGATGAGAACTTGGGTCTTTACCAGGCCAGTCGGCGTTTTGATGGGAGAACCCTCGTCAAGGGTTCCGCTTCGCGTGTGGAAGTGCTTCATACCAGCAATTCCACAGGCAGAGAAGCTGCGCTTCCGCCTGCGGCGCGATGCCTAAGAAACAAAGTGTCTGGATGCAGGACATCTGGTCGCCTAAACAGCGCAACCAATCAGCGTCCACTGCTCTGAATACCCCCAGCAGCGGGCGGTTCGATCAAGGCTTTTGCGGTGACGATCGCGCGGATGGATGGCCTTTAGAAAGACCGCTCTGCGCCATCGACCGGAGAGAACCCGCGGTGGTGACTGCGTTCGTGTCCAGCGCCGGCGCGGGAGGAAGGCCGGTAACGTCGAGAATTTCCTGCTCGTTGAGAGTTTCCCGCGACAGCAGCGCCTCCGCCAACGCATTCAGCTGCCTGCGATGGGCCGTGAGCAGCCGCTTCGCTTCTTCGTGGCTCTGATTGATGATTTTCAACACTTCAGCATCGATGGCTTGTGCGGTCTCCTCGCTGAAGGGTTTGGCCCCCACGAATCCAGGTGATCCGCTCAAATAAGGGTTTTCCCTCGGCGCCAGCTGCACGAGTCCGAGGCGGTCGCTCATGCCCCAGCGCGTCACCATGCGCCGAGCAAGGTCGGTAGCCTGCTCGATGTCGTTTTCAGCGCCGGTGGTCTTGGTGCCATACACGATCTCTTCCGCCGCACGGCCTCCGAGCATGCCGATGATTCGTGCCCGCAGATAGGGCTCGGGATAGTTGTAGCGGTCGCTCTCTGGCCGCTGGTACGTGACGCCGAGGGCTTGGCCCCGGGGAACGATGGTCACGCGATTCACCGGATCCGCGCCTGGCACGACAAGACCGAGGATGGCATGGCCGCCTTCATGATAGGCAATGCGTTCGCGATCCGCATGGCTCATGAGAATCGGCCGCTCCGGTCCAAGGACAATTTTCTCCAGCGCATCCAAAAAGTCTTTATGCCGCACTTCATTTTGTCCGCGGCGCGCCGCCAACAACGCGGCCTCGTTGACGAGGTTCTTGAGGTCCGCTCCCGAGAACCCGGGCGTGACCGCAGCAATGTCCGCGAGAATCGCGTCGTTGGCCAGCGGCATCTGCCGCGTATGCACTTTGAGAATGGCCTCCCGGCCGGTTTTGTCCGGGAGGTTGACCACGATACGGCGATCAAAGCGGCCCGGCCGCAACAGCGCCTTGTCCAGCACGTCGGGCTGATTGGTGGCGGCCAGGACGATGATCCCTTCGCGGCTGGAGAATCCGTCCATCTCGGTCAAGATTTGATTCAACGTCTGCTCTTGTTCGCTGGAGCCGCCGATGGCCACCTGTCCGCGGGCCCGGCCGATGGCATCGAGCTCGTCGATGAAAATGATTGCCGGCGCGTGTTCGCGCGCCTCTTTGAACAGATCCCTGACCCTCGCTGCGCCAACGCCGACGATCATCTCGACAAACTCAGCAGCGCTCATTGAAAAGAACGGGACCCCGGCCTCTCCCGCGACGGCTTTCGCCAGGAGCGTCTTGCCCGTGCCTGGTGCGCCTATGAGTAGTATCCCTTTGGGGGCGGTGCCGCCCAATCTCGTGTACTTCGCGGTATCTTTCAGGAAGTCGACGATCTCGACGAGTTCATTCTCCGCTTCGTCGATGCCGGCAACGTCGTCAAACCTGACCTTCGTAGTGGTGTCCTGGTCGTAGCGACGAGCTTTGCTCTTTCCAATACCCATGAGGCCGCCGCCCATGAGGGCCCCGCCTTGCTGCGCTGCGCGCCGGAACAGCCAGATATAAAACGCGATGAAGAGCACGCCGGGACCGAAACTAAACAGCAGTGTCAGCCAGGGGCTCGTTTCCTCCGAGATGGGCTTGGCGCTGATCTCGACGCCGTTCTTGATCAAAAACGCTTCGAGGCCTTGATCGACGAAGGCCGGCAGGATGGTCGTGAAATGTGTGGTTTTAGCGGGCGGTGTTGTCGGTGCAGATCTGTTTGCAGTCTGCGCTTCTTCGTTGGGCTTCTGAGCCGGCGCGGACAGGTTCTTGTCGTCGGGCACCGGATACACCACCGGCGTGATGAAGCGGCCGGTGATCGTCACTCCCTCGCTGTAGATGGCGCCGACGTTGCCGTTGGCGACCTGGCTTTTGAAGAAAGTGTAAGGCACCGTCGTAGGCTGTTCGGGGCTCGGCATGAACAATCTGACGAGTACATAGTTGACGAACAGCAGGATGAGGAACCAGCCCCACGTTCGCCCGGGCGGCATGTTGGTTTTCTCAACGCTTGTTTTTCCACCGGTCTCCCCGGTTTTCTCCTCGAGGCGCCTGCCTTGTTGCACTTCGCTGCGCCGTCCTTTGGTCTCTTTAAGGCTCATGATCGTTCCAAGCGTTGATCTTTGTTGATTTTGCGTCGCGTGGCACCTAGGTGCCACCCCTAGAATCCATGAGCGGGCATACAGAATGAGCGCACAAACCACGCCTGTCCATTGTCCCAGTGTTATTTCAACCAGTTTGTGCAGAAGCTTCATTGTATGGAAACTCCGCAGGAAAAAGCGACCGCCGAAGGCTACGACCGCTGGGCGGCGTTCTACGACGATAGCGATCCGTCCACATCGCTGGATGAACCGTTTCTTCTTAGACACCTGCGGCCGTTTCCGCGCTGCCGGATTCTTGATCTGGGATGCGGCACGGGCCGCTATCTACGACGCCTCACTGGCTCCGACTACCGAATCATCGGCGTTGACCTGTCACGCAATATGCTGGCGAGGGCGAGGCATCAGATCGCCGGCGGAACGCACCTCCGCCTCGTGCAAGCGTCGGCGACTTGCCTCCCCTTTCGCCCAGAAAGCTTCGACCGGGTCATGTCGGGGCTCGTCCTCGATCACGTCGCCTCGGCCGAACGCTTGTTCGATGATGTCGCGGCCGTCCTGGGGAGAGGCGGCAATGCCGTCATGGCCGCTGTCCATCCGGAGATGCAGCGAATGACTGGATCCGATATTGAGATCTCGAGGGAGGACAGGCTCCGAATCCCCGGGCACGTCCACGAAGTGGCGGATCTGCTCGCGGCGATCCGCAAGGCCGGGCTGACGGTCACCGCGATGGAAGAGCCGCATGTCACCGCCGCAATGTTGGAGCATCGTCCGGAATGGAAGCGGAAGATCGGCCGACCCGCCTTATTGCTGCTGGCCTTGGCAAAGCTTGATCGAACCTGACGCCGTTGTCCAGCCTCGGGATCGTGCTAGTGTCGAAAGCTTCTCCTTCCTGGCATCCTGCCTCATCTATTGATCGATCAGCCATTGAGGAGGATGTTATGACCACCATGATGGAGGGAGTCCCTGCCGGCGGATTCCGCACGCTTGGAGAAATCGATGGAACGAACGGCTTGCGATTTCAACCAAAGCAAACCGCCATGGACATCGCATTGGAACTGCTGTCGTCGCACACATCCGGTGCGCCGATCGTAAACGATGCCGGGAAGTTCGTCGGCTTCGTGAGCGAATTCGACTTGCTGGGAGCGATTGAGTCTGGGCAAGACTTGAGTCAAATCACCGCAGACAAGTTAATGAACACAGATCATTACGTGGCTGATGAATCGACCTCGATCGCCGACGCCATTCAACTCATGAAGGAAAAGCATTTGTTGAACATTCCCGTCATCAAGCAAGGCCAAGTCGCTTATTCCGTCACACGGCATGATCTCCTGCGAGCCCGCATCGGAGTCGGACCAGGCATCGAAACATAGCCGCCCGCGTCCTGATCCCAGGCCCTTTGCCCGCACCGAGCATTGTGTAGCAGGCAAGTGAATCACCTCGTTGATGTTTGCACCACAGCACAGTATCGCTATGTCAGCTCTCTCGAACGCCTTTGCAAGAAATCGTATCCTGGCAGGATTGCCGTCGGAAGAACGGCGCATGATCGAGCCGCGCAGCGACGTGACACGCGTGTACTTAGGAGACGTCCTGGACCGCGCAGGCGAAGCGGTGGCATATCTGTGCTTTCCCGTCGACGCCGCGATCAGCATGATGGACATGAAGGACCGCACGCATACCCTCGACGTCGCCTTGGTCGGAGCAGAGGGATGCACAGGAGCGTGGGTCGTCCAAGGCAGCGAGACGTCGCCGGCATTGAACATTGTCGAGATAGGAGGGTCGATCGTCCGCCTGCAGGCGGACGCGCTCACCGAGCTGCTGCCGAAGCTTCCTTATGTGAACGCCGTGCTCTCCCGGTACAATCTATTGCTGATGCGCGCGATCGTCATTTCCGTCGGGTGCAGCCAATTCCATTCTCCGGAACAGCGCATCCCGCGTTGGCTTTTAGACCATAACCACCGGGCCGGACTAAAGGAATTTCCGTTTACAACGGAGTTTCTTTCGGCACAGGTCGGAATCGACACGGACACGACGCGCCGCGTTCTCGACGATCTGCAGCAACGCCGGCTTATCGCAAAAGGCGCGCGCGACGTATCGATCGTCGACACAGAGGGGCTCGCCCGCGAGTCGTGCGCCTGCTTTCAACTGACGAAAGACGCGACTGACGGGTACCTCGAAGCGCTGACCCGGCTGTCATCCACCTACCCGCACTGACATCCGGCTCTACTTGTCGCTGGTGCGTTTCAGAAAGTCCGCCAACTCGCTCGCATGCGTTTCCGTTTCGGCCAGGATCTCGAGCAGAATCTCCCGCGTGATCAGGTCCTTGTCGCCGAGTTCCCGGATCAGGGCAGTATAGGCTTCGACCTGCCGCCGCTCGAGCAAAAGGTTCTCAACAACCATTTCCTGAAGCGTACTTCCCTGTTCCGGATGGACACCGATGCCTGCCGCTTTTCCGGCGAGCTCCTTCAGATCGAAGATCGGAACGCCACCCAGTTGCTGGATGCGCGTCGCCAGGCGATCGGCATGAGCCAACTCCTGTTCGGCGTGCGCTTCGAACTCAGCCTTCAGGCCGGGAGAGAGCAACGACACGGCCATGTACCCGTGCTGCTTGTACTGGAGGTAACTGGTGATTTCCGTCGAACGCAGCCGGTTCAATGAGCTCACGACATGTTGCGGTTGAGCGAAATACTGCTTCGTGATCGCCCCCTGGTCGATGGCATTGCGAATTTGCTCCTCTGTTGCGCCTGACTGTTCCACCACTGATCGTTCCATGTGCGCCTCCTCGTGTATGCGGCCGGGTCACGCAGCTTTGCGGCTGTAGAAATCATTGGCCGACCCTGGTTTGAAGGTCTGCCTGTCGGGTTGATCGGCAAGTCCCTTCTTGAACCGGCCGCGCACGTCGGCCGTGCCATCGCCACGCCGCGCTTCCAGTGAGAGCCTCATCGCCTTGGTTTTCTTCGATTTATTCCGGCCGCCTTTCTTTTTCCGCTGCTTATGATTGGGCATGTTAGTTCCTCCCCAGGACGTACACTTAGCCCAGCAGTATGATTGGCGCACCTGGTGAAGTCTCTGGCCTGCCATGGAGCACCCGATTCGCCATCGAATATCATCAACCTAGGGCAGTGCCGAGGCTTCATCCTCGCCACGCGCTTGTATGCTGGGCATTCCATGACGCGACGCCTGTATACCGCTCGCAACGATCCCGATCCCGACCCGCCGCCACCGCCGGGTCCCGATCCTTTTCCCCCTCCTCAGCCTCCGCTGCCCGATCCTCAACCACATCCGACGCCACCGGTCAGACCACCGATTCCACAACTCCGTAATCGGCGAATTTTTTCGCTCGATGTTTGAGAAGGGAGGACTCCATGACTGCCTTTCCGACGATCGGACTCACCCTCGTCATGATCGTGTTCACCGCCCTGGGCGTGTCGGCGAACCCGAGCATGTTGCCCAAGCACGAAGGCTACCCCATGGGAAAAGCCACAGATCCCGTCAATGGAAAGCCGCTGAGCAACGACCCCGGGCAGCAGAACGCCACCGGGACAAAGGCGCTCGAACAAGCGGCGATGTTCGACGATCAACATTCGCAGCAGCATCTGCTCAATGCTAATGACGGACGAGTGCTGGAAAAGCCAGGGGCAGGCGTGCTGCCGAAGGTCGACGGACCGCAGATCAAAATTGAGCCTCCTGTCAAAGAGGCGTCGAAAACCGCGGCCAATCCTAAGGACTGACGACGGTCACACGTTAAAGGTTAGACGGATCGTCCGAACGAGTTCCTCAGGAGGCTGAGAGGCGTCGACGCTGAGCGCATTGGACGGTTCCTCGAGGAGCGCAAGCTGACTGTCGAGCAGCGCGACTCCCGCGAAATGACCGGTCCGCGAGGTCAGGCGCGCCTCGAGGAGCTGGCGCGAAGCCCTGAGATAGACCAGTTTGACGTGGGGTTCATATCCCGAGAGGACGGCGAAGCGGTATGCCGGCGTCAACAGCGAACAAGCCAACACTGCATGCATCCGTCCTTCAATCCAGCCGGCGATGGACCGCCTCAGTGCTTGAAGCCACGGGCGGCGATCCTCATCGGTGAGCGGCGTGCCGCGAGCCATCTTGGCAATGCTCTCCGCTGAATGCTCCGCATCCCCGTCGAGAAACGGCCACTGCAACTCTTTAGATAAGCTGCGTCCGACGGTCGTCTTACCGGCGCCGGCGGCGCCCATGAGGATGATGACCATCGAAACAGTTCCGGTTTCAGGTACAGGTCGACGAGATTCTGGCGTTTATTGCACCGAATGAAGTAGGATATCTTCATGATACGCGTCGGCCGGAGTGCCGTCATCCTTGCGACGGGGCTATGGTTTGCCGTCCTTTCGCCGTGCTTCCCCCAAACGCTGCCAGGTAGCACACAGCCCCAGAATCCGCAGGCGCCGTCGCCGGTCACAATCTCCCCCATTCAGCCATCGTCCGCTCCGACCAGCGGACTTCCGGCTAATGTGCTCACCCCTGCCACTACCACTCAGGAAACGGCTGCCGGGGCGCCAGGCAATCCGGTCTTCACCGGCGCCGGACGAGGTTTACCCGGTATGCCCGGAGGTCCTGCGCTGAACAGCCCCTTGGGTGCCAGAGATCCTGCTGCTCAGTATATGAGGCCGCCGACGGTCGGGCCGTTGTTGTGCGACCCGGCCGTCGACGTATTGTGCTGACAAAAGGACTCCTGCCATCATGAGGAACCAGCGCCTGCCGAAATACCGAACCGCTATAACATCACACACGTCTACCGTTGACCGCTTCGCTCTCCGCTAGAAGAGCGAAGCGGGAACAGCTTCAGAACTTCGTCGTCGCGATGGCATTGGTGCCGGCACCAGTGTTGGGAACGAGAGTCGCTGGTGAGACCAATGTCCCATCGCCATTAATGGTAAATCGGGACACCGAACCAGTGTCAAGCGAACCCGGCCTTGAGTCCCCTTGATTGGCGGTAAATAGCACCTGCCCGTTCGGATGGACGACAGCATAATTCGGGAACATACCGAGGCCCGGTCCGGAACTGGTTGCAGGCGCAGGATTGGGCTGAAGTTCAGTTAACGCCCCCGTGGTTGTGTTCACTCCGAACACCGAGACCCGACCCGGATTGGGATTGAGATTTGCCGTGTAGAGCGTTAACCCGTTCGGATGGATGGTAATCGAATGGGGCTCGCTGCCGAACCCAAAATTGTTGGTGGAAAACGTGGCGGTTGGCGTGATCGGCGTCAATGAACCGTCGGCGCCAATCGAAAACACGTTCACGGCATTGGAATAGGCCGCAAAGACGAACCGACTGTCGTTGGACACGGTGACGGCAGTGCACAGCGGCATTCCGCTCATCACGCCACGAGGCGTGAGCGCACCCGTCGTAATGTCACGGCTGTAGGCAAGCACTTCTCCGGAACCTTCCGCGGCCACATACACAAATTGGTTGTTGGGCGCAATCGCCACATTATGACCATGCGTTCCGGCTGGCCAAGAGTTGGTCCCTGTGATGGGCGTGGGAATGCCGTTCGCATCAAGCTTATACGCCTGTATGGTGCTGGGGCCCTCTGAATTGCCGGGCGCTGCGGCGGACACCACGTACAAGAAGCTGCCGGTTGTGTCAGTGACCGAGGAATGGGGACTAGGATCTGTTGTCACTGGAGAGCCGCTGGCAGGATTCATGGCCTCTAAGCTGCCGTCTGACTTAATCCTCCAGCCGGAGAGGAAGTTCGACTCATGGTTCGACACATACACAAACTTCGAGCCAGAACTCACATTGACGTGGTGCGGTAAATTACCAGTATTAATCTTGCTGCCGATTGGCGTCAGGTTTCCACTGCCGTCCACGGCATACGCCTGAACCTCACTTGTTCCCGCCGAAGTCACATACGCAAACTGATTGGCTGCGCCCGTCGGGGTGTTGTTATTGGACGGCGGCGGAGATCCTCCGCCACCGTTATTATCACTGCTGCTGCACGCGGCAAAGTAAAGGAGCGGAGCGAGTGCGAGGACAGATACTGCCCCCGTCAAGGTTCTGCGGAGGATGCGGGTTGAAAAGCGCATGATGACAATCTCCTTTCGATGACAGACCCCACGGCCCTGCATCCGCAGGGCGCCCACCCGTGGGTGAATGGTCACCAGTGCCGCGCAGCCTCATTTGCGTTGCACCGATAGACAGGCGCGTTGCCGTGCTTCAGCAAGAA
>DATELB010000219.1:0-38949 GCA_035277085.1 Nitrospira sp.
CCGGAAGAACGACGCCGATTCGTAGGCCAGGATGCCGACGATTCCCAGCGTGATTGCCACCGATGTGAGCGCGGCGAACAGCAACAGCGACTCGATCACCTTTTCCTTCGCCTGCGTCAACAGACGGGAAGAGATCCGCCATGCTTCCGCCTTTTTCAAGACGCCCTCGGCATGCATGTTCTGGCTCTACAGCTTGGCTTCCCGCCGCAGGAGATCCTCGATCTTCAACCCGATCGTCGAAAGCCCTTGGAAGGCAGTCCCTAATTTTCCGTTTTTGAAATGGGCGGCTGCGAGGTCATACGCCTCTCGCGGCAACGGAACATACTTGACTTGAGGGACTAACGTCGGCGCCTGCGTCACATAGAACTCGACGAACCGCTTGACTTCCGCCTTAGCCGCTGATTTCGCATTCACATAGATGAACATGGGGCGGGAGAGGGGTTGATAGGCGCCGCTTTCGACGGTTTCCCGCGAGGGCTTTACCGGTCCATTTCCGCCATCGACGGCGACCGCTTTCAAGCGTTTCTTGTTCGGTTCATAGTAGGCATAGGGAATGTAGCCCAGCGCATGTTTGTCGTTGGCGATTCCCTGGACGAGCGTATTGTCGTCTTCACTGGCCGTATAGTCGCCGCGGCTCGCTTTCGCCTTGCCCACGACTGCTTCCGTGAAATAGTCGAACGTGCCCGAATCGGAGCCGGCGCCGAACAATTTAAGCGGGATCGCCGGCCACGAATTCCGCACCTGATTCCACGTGGTGACCCGGCCTTGTGACGACGGGTCCCAGATCTGCTTCAGTTCGGCGATAGTAATCGTATCCACCCAGGTAGCCTGAGGGCTGACCGCGACGGTCAACGCATCGAACGCAATGGGCAGTTCATAGTATTGAACACCTGCTGCCCGGCAGGCCTCCATTTCACTCAGAGAAATCGGGCGCGACGCATCCTGCACATCCGTTTCCGCTCGGCAGAACTTTTTGAACCCCCCGCCGGTGCCGGAGATGCCGACGGTCACCCGCACGGCTCCCTTTGTCTCCTTTTGAAACTCTTCTGCAACGGCCTCGGTAATTGGAAAAACTGTGCTTGAGCCATCCACCTTGATAAGGCTCGTCGACTCCGAAGACCCGTCGCGGGCAACGCCGATCAGTCCACAGACGGCTAGCAGGCCCGCCAACAGCGCGGCTCGACGGACATTCATCTCCATAATGCATTCTCCTGCAATCTTGCTTGTCCCGATGATGGAAGAGGTTGAAACGCAGGAAGCATAACGGGTCTCGTCCGTCATTCCGGTTACACGTGCGTTAACTCTGTGTTAACTCTGCCGCTCAGGACGGTAGGTGGCCCGGTCAACGCGGGAAGCAGAACGCGCATAAAAAACAAAAGACGAATCAATTGTTAACAAACCCGTAACACACAGGCAATCGAGCCGTCACTTCATCCCGCTACTCATTAACCGGTGTCTAACCTTCACATCTAACCCAGGAGAGTCGAGATGAAGGTGTTTGCCTTGCTGCTCTGGTGCGCGTTCGCCGCACTACTCTGTCCGAAACCCGGCTATGCCGGAGACATCGGCCCTGACAAGCCGCGTGCATCCTACAAGGTCGCTCAAAAGACGAACGATCCTCCCGCCGCGTCGCCTGACTCTCCGGCGGCGAGGGAGTATCCGCTTGGCGGAACGTCCGTGGAGGATCTCCTCTTACAGAAGGGGAGCATCACCATGGACGAATGGATTCAGATCAAAGCCGAGCAGGAATACCGGGTGGCGGATCAGTCACGGCGAATCGATTCGTTGGAGGAATGGAAAAACCGGACGGAACTCCTGCCGATTCTCCGCGACAAAGTGAATTTCGGCTTGAACGCGCTGCAATTCCTCTACTCGCACCTCGATGCCAAAGTGCCGGAAGGACGAAGTCAGGATGGGTTCTCCATCCGCCGGTCCGAGCTGTTGTTCTGGGGAAAAATCAGCGAGACGATTCCACGATGGCACATCCTGATGGAGTTTCAAAGCATCAACCTGACCAGCAATACACCGACGAGCGGGGCCTCGACGCCCACGTCGGCGACGTTCTTCCGTGAAAGCTACATCGACGTTCGGCCGATTCAGTCATGGGCGCCGAACCTCAATGTGATCCGAATGGGTATTTTCCGTATGCCGTTCGGTATCTTCACCGAAACATCCGGCGGCCTGCGCGATGTCATCAGCTCGCCTTATCTCACCTCCGTCGGCGGCGGTGGCGGCCCGGGACAAAACATCAAGGGCACGGGCGGCGCGATAGAGTTCATACAAGAACGCGATTACTTCATCGATGTGCGGGGCAAGATTGCTAACCGGCTCGAGTACGTAGCCGGTATCATGAACAACAATAATTTCCAGGCCAACTCGCTCGTGAGCACGACCTCAGGCCTCAGCGGCGCAAACCAGCCCAAAGCATTCTATACTCGGGTCCGGCTTTTCGGAAACGATGTCTCGTTCGTCAGTTTTACGACGATTCAGGGCGAGTCGAACAATGCCGGGACATTGATCAACGGGCGTGGGAAAGGCGCGTTCGACCGCTACGCGGTCGACTTTCGCTATACATCAAAGATTCTTCCGGGTTTTATGACCCAGGGAGAATATTGGCAGGGGCATGACGGGGCCAATGCGACGACGGTCGGCACCGCAGCCAACGGCGCCTGTCAAATCATTGCCCAATGCGGCGGCTCCGGAGCACCCGGAGTGATGCGCCGCACCTGGTATGTCCTCGCTAAATATCTGGTCACCAACGGCATCTTTGAAAACTTCGAGCCGACGGTGATGTATGAGCAGTTCGATCCCAACACGAAGATGGGGAACGACCTCTACACCAGAACCATTGTTGGCCTGTCGTATTACTTCGAAAATTTCCCTCCGAAAGTTCAGTCGAAAATTCAGATCAACTATGAATTCCGGCACCATTCCGGTTTGGGCACCGGCCCCGGAACGCCGGCGTATGACTCTGCCACGGATCCCTTTGCCAACAACGCATTATTCGTGCAGTTTCAAATCCGATTCATGTAAAGAGGAACGCATTTACGCATTGCAATGGTGGGGGCAACGGAGTAAGGAGGGAGCTATGAGGAGCGTTTCTGCGACAGTCCTGGCAGTCTTTCTGGGCGCGGCTGCCTGTTCACCCGTACAACCGTTTCCGTCTGACGTCATGGAAGGCGTCGATCCGAATTTTGATTTTTCCCAGTGGCGGATGATCCCGAATCAGGCGCTCGAGCGGAAAATTCAATTGGGCGGGAGCATTCTGCAGTCCGAAGAGAAAACGCCGACCGTGACTATTGTCGCGACGCAGTTGCCGATCGTTCAACATCCGGCCTACGGGCCGAAAGATACCGGCAAAAGGACCGGAGAATTCGCCATCACGTTCCAGGGCCACATACCGTCGCCATTTCTCCAACGAGGAAATAGGATCATTGTGGTCGGCACTACCAAGGCTGCCAAAGTCGTGACTGTCGACGATATCGTGCGCAGTCTGCCCTCAGTCTCAGCGAAATGTCTGCATATCTGGAACACCGGCGGTCGTGATATTGCGGATTTCCCGTCTTTTGGGGCAGGATACGAGACGTTGGAAGAGGAGACGTTTTGTGCCAAATCTCAATAGCGGGACGAAACATCGACTGCCATCTGGCGCAGAGCAAGGCCGTGCGACGGCTTCATGAGACTGTGACTGTCTTGAGCATCGCCTTCTCGATCGCCGCCTGCGGGCATGAAGCCTCGATGACCCGGGAAACGTCCACTGGGGGCCTGGTCACCTGGTCCGTGCAGTCCGACGGCGATATTCTTTCATCCGCCGGACGCCGCGATGCCCTTCGCCTCATCAAGGAGAAATGTCCCCAAGGCTCGCGCATCGTGAGAGAAGGGGAGGTGCCCAAGGTCAGTCAGACCGCTGATCGCCACTGGCGTGGTCAAATGGGCACCGATCGAATTTGGGGGATCCAATTCACATGCGAATGACCTTACTGAGCGGCGCGGGGGGCGGCCTGCGCTCGATGGCAGCGTTCTGCCTGATCGCCTTGGCGCTCGGCGCTTGCTCGACCGGACGGATGGTCTATGATCAAAACGACGTTCGCATCGGCATCGAGTCGGATCCTTCCATCAGGCACACAGATCCACCGGTCAATAATGCGCACCCCGCTCAATTGACAAAAGAAGAGATCAAGACCTTGCTTGGGATGGTGCGTGTCACCGGCTGGAGCGGGATGATCCTCGGAATTTTCGCACCGCCGCAACCGGTTCCGCTCTTGCCGGATACGCAACTGAACGACCACGCCGCCCATTTTTCGGAGGCCTTCGCCCTGGCCGGACCCGAGGAACGGGTCTTCTTTTCATTTCCCAAGCCGGACGTCCATTACAGCGAAGATCGGACGACCGGGGCGCTGTTCTTACGGGAACGCTATCTCCATGTGGTGGTCACGGACCACTCGTCTGTCATACGAGCGGACACCGGTGGGGATAACATTAGAGTAGGATACGAACGGGAGACGAAGGCCCTGAAGCTGTCGATCGCCAAGCCGGCGGAAGAGGCGATGGTTCCGGATGCACAGTTGCCCCGATGGGGGCCGTACGAGACGGTGCATATTTCGCTGAACATCAAACAGGCGCTGGCACGGGCATCCGCTCCGCCTTCTCTGGGTCGAGGGCAAGGCTTCAGACCAACCTCCGCACCACCGGCAAGCGGGCAACAGGATATGCAGGAGCAAATCCGGGATTTGACGAATTCCAATCAAGAATTGCAGAAACAATTGGATGAGCAGAAAACGCAGATGAAAGATCTGACGGACGATATGAACCGTCTCAAGCGGGAACGCGATCAAACGAACGTCGGCAAGCCACCGGCGAGCAAACCTCCCGCCAAATAGCTTGCCGATTCGTTTACTGCCGCATCCTGCTCGGTGCAGCCTTACCGCCCAACGCCACTTCCGTCTTCGAGATTTGGGTGATGGGCAGCGGGAAGAAGCCGGCTTTGACCACGGCTTCCTGTCCTTCCTGACTCAAGAGAAACGCCAGGAACTCTTTGGCAGCCGGGGGCATTGAGCCTTTTGGATCCTTGTTCACATACAGGTAGAGCACGCGCCGCAGCGGATACGTCTCGTCCGTAATGGTGGCTGACGAAGGCGCCACGTACGGCATACCGTCGTTTTCCGCAAGCGGGATGACGCGCACGGTCGATGACTGTAGGCCGAGTCCGCTATAGCCGATTCCCAGTTGGTCACGGCCCAAGTTAAGTATGACCGAGGCGGCACCAGGCTCTTCGTGCAATGTCGGCACAAAGTCGCCTCCGGCCAAGACATGCTCTTGAAAGAACGCCCTCGTGCCCGACCGTCGGTCACGCCCGTAGAGTTGAATTTGAGCCTGCTCCCATCCATCGGACAGTCCAAGTTGTCCCCAGCGGTTCAGCGCCGTCTTTGCGCCTCGCTTCCGGGTGGTTGAAAACATCGCGTCAATTTGATCGAGCGTCAAGCCGCGCAATGGATTGTCCTTGTGGACATACAGTGCGACCGCATCCACCGCGACCGGCACGGCCAAAGGTTCATAGCCGTTTTCCGCGACAAATTGCTTGATTTCCGCGTCGAACAATTCTCGGGACGAAGCCAAAAACCAAAATTGATTCGGTCGTTCCTCGTGCAGAACCACCTTGCCTGTTTTATACAACGGCGGTTGCAGAAACTCTTCGATACCCTTGGTCGAGCCTCCGCCCTTTACGTCGACGCTGACCTTGGGCTGACGCCGCTGAAACTCCAAACTGAGACGCGACAGGAGAGGATACATGGTTTCAGATCCCCGCACCTTCACTGTTCCGGTGACTTGCGCCTGCGGGTTGTAATGAGCCAGGTTGGCATCGACATTGACCGAGGCGAACGGACCCACCTGTTCCGCCTTGGCATGCGTCGGATAGCCCACCCAGCCGGCCGCAACCAAAGCCATCGCCATGACTTGGAGCCCTTTTGACACCAACCGGTGCGACTGGTCGTTCGCATGATACATCTGCGCGTCCTCCTTCGTTAGAGTCGGGCCACTGCTCATGAACCGCCTCGATCCTAGCGACCGGGGATTGCAGCGGCGTAACCTCAGTGTTACGGCCGTGTTAACTTTTGATCGTGAATCGAAGTGGAGAACTAGAGGAATCGGAAATAGCGCACCGCGCTGTTGCCTGTGGCCTCGTCCCGTTGAAGCACCACAGTCCCTGACCTCGTCGTCTCATTGACGGTCAACGACATGCGGGCGGAGAAGATGTTGCTTTTGACGTCGTACACGCTCAACAATCGGAGTTCCTTGCCGATCTCCGCGAAGCTTCCGACCCGATCCAATTCCTGCATGGTCTTGAACGGGCGACTCTGAATGACTTCTCCTGCCATCGATTGGCTAATGCGGGGGTCGAGGGACTGCAGGACCACCACATCGGCCGTATTGATGTTCACGCGACTTTCGCCGTCCTGCGGAAATACCGTGACGTATTCCAGGATCTTGTCGACGATCTCCGGCGTCATGCCTTTGACCAACCTCAATTCGCGCGGGGTTTGAAAGGGAGCATTGGCCGCACGATAGGACGGACGTAATGATTGATAATAGACCGACTCGGCGCCCGCTGCCTCCGGAATGTCGTCGGCGTCCACCCAGTCGACGATGCCATCAACGAGATCGGGATTGATCTGAAGGAGGGTGAAGAGCCGTTTCACTCTCCCGACTTTCGTTTTCTTCGCGTTGGGATCTGCAGTCGTTGCCAGATCGTTCAAGTTCAATTTGCTGCGCTCGTCTTCGATCTGAGCCGTCATGAACCCGTCGCCGATCGCGTATTTATTGATGGGAAAGGCCCACAGATCCGTCGTCGCATCGTACATCTGGCCCGTCTGCTTGTCCCTCATATGGTCCTGCTGAAGGACGGCGCGCGCCGCCTGGACGGCCGCCCGCGTCAGCACCGTGGCTTTGAAGCTATCGCGGAATGCCGCCGCCTCGCGATACTCACGGCGCGCTTCACTGTCGAACTCGAGGATCAGCGCCACAAGAAGGGCCAATACCAGAATTGCGAGGAGCAAAGCGACGCCTCGTTCGTCACGCCTCACACCAAACGGGCCCTTTGCTTGCTGAGGCCTCGCTGAATGGTCTATCTGACCATACTGCATGGGATTCACATCAATGGAAGGAGAGCGCGGGCATGACGCTCAGGCTTTGGCGTACGACACGATTCGGAGAGTGGCGTCGAGGTTAATCGGATTATCGTACTTGGGCTTGATCTGGAGGTGATGCACCTGAACGTCAAAGGGCGCCTGCTCGAGCGCCACTAACAGCGCGAGCAGTTGAGGAAGCTGGACGCCGTCCAGTCGAAGATCGACGGCCGTCTCCTGATAGCCGTGCTGCGCCGTGCCCTGCTGCGGCTGCATGCCGACGATCCGATCTCGAATCTGCACCGAGGAAGCGGCTTCTTCCATGAACGCCAACAACGAAAATTGTCCGTCTCCGGCGGGAAGCCGCTGCTCCAACCTGCCGACCCGCGCTTGTTTCGCGGAATACTCCGCCGCCAGGGCGGCAAGCTCCACACGTTCCTTGGATTTTCTGACGGTCTGCCGCTCGAGCTTGTCGATCCTGTCCACAAGAGGATCCACCACAATCAGGAAGAGCAGGGCGGCGAGCACGACCACCGCACCGCCCGCGACGATCATGCGCTCCCGGGCCGCGAGGTGCCGCCACCGTTCTTGAAGGCCGGCCATCATGGTCGCTGCACCGTATAAGTCAGACGAAACACCACCTGATTGGCTGCGGCACCGACACGCGTATCGGTGACCGAAACGCCTTGAAACAGCGGGTTTCCAGTAAAGGCCTGCTTGATTTTTTCAACCGAATCAAACGAATTGGTTTCGCCTTCCAGATGGACGGCCAAGCCCTCAACGGTCAGCTCCCGAATCGTCAGCGGAATACCCGGAGGGAGTTGTTTGGCCAAATCAGAAAGGTTGGCCAGGACGCTGTTGCGGCTGCGGTCGATGACGGTGAGGCGTTTGTCGATTTGCGCGACGCGATAACGGGCAACGTCGAGCTCTTCTCCCGGGCCTGCGCCTTCGCCGAACGACTGCACAAATTGCGCTTGAAGGCCCTGCCGGACCTGGGTCAGCGTCGATTGCTTGGCGAACACCCGCACTGAAAGATCCATCAGTGCCAGCATCCCGAGAATGAGTCCGCCCCACATCGCCAGACGCTGATCCTGGCGCGACTCGCTGGTTCGCGCGGAAGCGGCCTGCGCCGCCGCCGTCAGGTCGAGACCTACATCCGAGCCGATCGCCTTGGGCTTCCAGCGAGGCCTGACAACTTTCGGATGAATGGCCAAACCAAAGGCAATGGAGAAGGCGCGAGGACAGTTGGCCCCGAATCCCTGTCGAGGCCCGACGGGTGTTAATCCCAGCTCGTGCGCGACGTGCCCGCTCAGTTCCCGAAGTTTGGAGCTGCCGCCCGACACCCAGCAGTGGGAGAGGCGTTGGTGGGCCGCTCCCTCATAAGCATGAAGCGACACGCGCAGTTCTTTCAGCAATGGCTCGAGCCAGGCGTCGACTTCATGGACGGCCATGGCACGTTTACGGCGTTCGGCTTCCGCAAAACTGCACGAGTAGCGAACGGCCAACGCATGCGTCAGGTGATTGCCTCCCCACAGCACGGTGCGAAGCACGGCCGGCCGGCCTTCCTGAATCAGGCACAGCGTGGTTTTGGTCGCGCCGACGTCAATGACGGCCAAATCCCCCGGCACCTTGGCTCCTTCTTCCTGCAAGAACTTCGTGACTGAATAGAGGGCCATGCCGTCGACACCGACTGCAGCCGGTTTCAAATCGGCGGACGCCAGGAATTTCAAGTGCTCGGCCACTTTCTCCTTCGGTGCTGCCGTGATCAGAACGTCGGCTCCTTTCACTTTCTGCGCGGCCGCGTTCTGGTCCTTCGGAGGCAACACGACGCTGCCCATGGCCACGTCGTCAAGGGCCATAGGAATCAGATTCTCGACTTCGAAGGGCACCACTTGTTCGAGCTTCGCCGAATCGCGGAACGGGAACGATAGGGTGCGGATGAAAAGATCCTGGCAGGGAAGGGCGGTGACAATGTCGCCGCTGCCATAGAGGCCGTTCTGCCACAGAAAATTCCGGAGTTGTCCGGCAAGGCGAGCAGGTTCGGGTTGGGCCGGTTTGCCAAAGGGCAACGGCAGGTGGAAATATTCGACGGATTCGCGGCCCGACAGCCGGCGCCGGAACCTCACCGCCTTAATGGCCGTTTGACCGAGATCTAATCCAACGCATTCCGCGGCAATCATGGTATCAGTCTGTACTCCTTCGTTCTTCGCCGTTCGTATCTTACAAGGTTAGCTTTGGATTTGCGACAGATCCGGCGAGTTTTACGGTCAACGGCGTGCCGGGCGGAAGCGGCGGTATCGGCAAAGTTCCCGCCTTCTGAGCCCATCCCGCGCCTGCCAGCAGGGTGACCGTCAAGTCTAGAGCGCTCGCTTGGACCGTCTCTCGGAGCAGCACGCGGCCCTGGGCGGTAATCGTCCCATCCGGTCCGTCGGCTTTGAAGTCAGTGATATCGCAGACGGCGTCATGGCAGGTCAACGCGGCGGTCACATGGGAAAAGTTCAGGGACGGAATCGCTGCAGCCCCCAGGGGGATCCGCTCCAGGACGAGATCTTTGACTTCCGCTTTCCATGACCCGTCGCCCTTGAACGCGATCCCTTCCTTGCCGCGATTTTCCCATCGCTGCCTTACATCGGCCTGCAAGAGCCCACGTGTGACGTACGGCTTGACGAGGGCCGCCAGGTCGACCTGCTGGGCATGCGCCTTCAATGAGAGCGGACCGACGAAGGACCAGGATGAGGCGCTCACCGTGCCGGTCGCTTTGGAGGCTCCCGGTTGACCGCCGCCGGGAAATTGCACGAGCGCGTCGACCGTTTGCTGGCCCATCAGCAATCCGAGCACGCCGACATTGAGCCGCATCGACTGAACCGGAATGCTGGCGCCTCCCGGTTTTGTCCAGGTCAACTCATGCCATTCCACCGCAAGCGGAAGGCTAGGAGACCAGTCCGTCGCCCGGATTTCCCATCCGGTCGCGCGGATGAGCTCCGCGAGCACTCTGGCTTGCAGCGTGCCGAACGGGAAGGTAAGGAATAAGAAGACCAGAAGGCTCGCCAGCCCTCCCGCCACCCAGGCCAAAAACTCCTTCTTCACTGCGGCCGCCGGCAGCCAAGACAGACGAGCAATCATGACTTCACCCCGATCGGTACCCATTGGCGAACAGTGCGCGGGTTTTCGTCGCCCTCCTGAGTCAACGTCAGTTCGATTAGCACCGCGCTCGGCGGAGACGTTTTCGCACGGCCGTCCCATTCGTCAATCCACGCGTTGGCCTGTGTATCAAAGTATCGAATGTTCAATCCTTTGACGAGCTTGGCGAGCTCGAACTGATCGATACTGTCGTCGGTCACGCCGTAGATATTTCGCCTTGTAAACCGCAAGACCCGATCTTTTTCCCTCGTATAGACGACGCGCACCATTTCAGATTCCTGCACGGAGCCTCCGCCGCGGAATTGCCCGACAGTGTTGAAAACCACCGTATCAGCGGGCTGGCCGTCTTCGGTCGAACTGATGCCCGTTATCGGTAGCAACGGAGTCGCGACCGCAGTGGTCAATTCCTCAGACATGATCCGCAAGGTGCTGCGCAACAGCTGTTCACGGGCGGCAGCACGTCTGGCGCCGTCAATGGCGACAGTACTCAGATGCAACGAACCAAACACCATCGCCGCAATGACCGCGACCAGCGCGGTCGCCAGCATGATCTCCACGAGCGTGAAGCCGGCCTCAGAAGCCGGTGGTGGGGGCAAACATATAGGTGCTCGCCTCGAGCACTTCATCGGAGGCTCCTTGCTGCCACAAAATCTGGATTTTGACCTCGCGAACGGCGGGCAGCGCCGTCGTGGTGATGATACGTTTCCATCGATACCGCTCCGCCCGTTCCTGAATATCGAACGGCACTTGGTAGCCAGGAGGCGGATTGCGGAAGTCGCCGCTCGTTTCACCGACGGGATACACCGGACTCAGCTCCGCTTCGATCAGTTTCTCTTGAGCCAACATTGTGGCGGCGGTAATGTCGGCCGCCCTCGCGTGCAGGTCGAGGTCCCAGTTCCGCAGCCCGAGCAGAATCGGCATGGCGAGAGCAAGGATGGCCATTGCAATCAGCACCTCAAACAAGGTGAAGCCGCTTCCACTCGCTGCCGTCGTGATTTGTCGCTCGTGCATCGTGTCTGAGTTCAGGGATGTTACTTCGGCACGGCGGGCGGAACCCCCGGTCGAATCCCCGGTCGAATCCCCGGCGTGATCGGCTGAAGCAAGGCCCGAATCCGCTCGAGAATAATGATGGGCTGGGGGGGATCAATGCGATGGTCCGTCATGCGGATCATCGCCGTCACCGGTTCCACGAACACGCCCACGATATTGTTGCTCATATCGGTCAAATGCACGATCGCCGGATCGATCCGGCCGTTCGGATAGAAGAAGATCTCGACGCGGCCGGCTTGTTTCACGGTAGTGCCAATTTGGATGTCCGCGAATCGCACGGTTTCAGGCAAGACGATCGGCATCGCCCAGGTCGGATCGAGAGGAATCTTCTCTTCCTTTCCGTCGATCACCATCGGCCAATACATGTTCCGGTCGATGTCGACATAGAGCCTTACCGTTTTTTGAGTCATCATCGCCATCTCTTGGAAGGACCTCATGGCTCCCACCCACTTTCGTCCGGTCGATCCCAGGCTTTCGCCGAGCGAAATTCGCGGGATGACCAGGGTCAGCATGCCGACAAGCAGGAACAGGACCAGCACGATTTCCAGCATCGTGAAGCCGCCCGATGCGGTCGAGGCGGGGAGTGGGGTACCGTCGCCGGCCGCTCTGGGACGCACATGCCGGACGGTCATTCGCTAGTCCTTTTCCATGTTCCAGTTCGTGATATCGGCGTTGACGCCCTCACCGCCGGCCTCTCCATCGGTGGCGAACGACGTGATTTCGTAATCCCCTTTGACCTGCCCGTACTGTCCTTGCTGGACAGGGGCGGGACTCAGATACTTGTACGGGTTGCCCCACGGATCTTCCGGAATATTCGGCAGGTAGCCGCCGAGCTTCCATTTTTTCGGCACGACACCGACCGACGGCTTTTCCACCAGGGCTTTGAGTCCCTGTTCGGTCGTGGGATAGACGCCGTTGTCAAGCTTGTACAATTGGAGCGCGCCTTCGATGTTCCGGATCTGCACTTTAGCGGCCGTCCGCTTGGCATCGTCGGTTCGTCCCATGATGCGGGGAACGACGAGAGCGGCCAGAATGGCGAGAATCGCCACCACGACCATGATCTCGATGAACGTGAAGCCGCGCTCCGCTCGGCCGATCGTCCTCAACACCCGGATGTGTGTCTCTGTCTCTGCGCGCACGGAACTCCTCCTTGCTTGTTCGTTTACTTCACCATCTGGCCCATCTCGAAGATCGGCAGGAGAATTGCCACCACGATGAACAACACGATGACGCCCATGACGACAATCATGACCGGTTCCAGCAATGAGGTAAAACGGGTGATCACCCGGTCGACTTCACCATCATAGATCTGTCCGATCCGCCGCAGCATCTCTTCCATTTCGCCGCTCTTCTCGCCTACTGAAATCATGTGCGTTACGAGCGGAGGGAACTGACCGCTTCGTTTCAGGGGTTCGGCGATCGTTTCGCCTTCCCGAATGTTCTGCCGGGCGTCTTCCACCGCCTGCTCGAGCACCCGGTTGTTCATCACGCGTTTGGACACGTCCAGCGCTTCCAACAACTGGACGCCGCTCGACAACATAGTGGCCAGCGTGCTCGCCAGGCGTGAAATCGACACCATGCGGGCGACCTGGCCGATCAGCGGAAACTTCAGCAGCAAGCGATCGGCCAGCAGCTGGCCGGCTTCGGTTTTTTTGACCCTTCGGATGCCCCAGACTGCCACAAGGATCAGTCCTAAGAGCACCATCCAGTAGTCCGAGCAAAAACGGCTGGCTTCCATGAGGACGATGGTCGGCCACGGCAGAGCCTGTTTGGAATGGGCAAAGACGGCCGTAATCTTGGGCACGACGAACGTGACGAGGAAAAAAAGGACCAGCGTCCCCACGATCAGCATGATTGCCGGGTAGAGGATGGCGTTCGTCACCTTGTGCTTGAGGGCAAGTTGCTTTTCCAGAAATTCGGCCAGGCGGAACAGAATCTGGTCCAAGGCGCCGCTGGCTTCGCCGGCGCGCACCATGTGGACATAAATCGGGGAAAAGTCGCGGGGATAGCGTTCAAGGACGGCACTGTAGGAAGCGCCACCACGAATCGCTTCGCGCACGTCGGCGAGCAGCCCCTTGATGGCTTTTTTCTCCGTCTGGTCCATGAGGACGCCCAACGCGTCGACGAGCGGCAGCCCGGCCACCAAAAGCGTGGCCAACTGCCTCGTCATTAGCGCCACGTCGTTGACCGTCAGCGTCTGCGAGCGGCTTCCTACTGTTCCGGACCCGGCGTCCGAGCGGCTCGTCGCGATGCCCTTGCTCGCCCCTGCCTGCTCGGCCATTTCGGTGGGGAAGACCCCGTCTTTGCGGAGCTTGAGGCGGGCGACCTTGGGACTTTCCGCATCCACGATCCCGGTCGCAGCCCCGCCGTCCGCCTTATAACCTCTGTATTGATATACCGGCATGCGGCTTAGACCTCGACCTCTTGCTGCGTCATGCGCATGACTTCTTCGGTGGTTGTAATGCCCGCGAAGATTTTTTCTGCGGCTTCCTCTTTCAGCAGCACCATGCCGCGCGACACCGCCGCTTGGCGGATCGCAGCAGCATCGGCCTTATTCCCAATCAACCGCCGAACTTCATCGTCCAAGACGAGCAGCTCGTGAATGCCCGTGCGCCCCCGATACCCGGTCTGCGTGCAGGCCGGACAGCCGACGCCACGATAAAATGTCGGCTTGGTCTTGCCCGGGACGACCCCGAGCCGGATCAGCTCCTCGTCATCCGGCTGATACGCCTGCTTGCAGTCGTGGCAGACCTTTCTGATGAGCCGCTGGGCCAACACCGCGACCACTGAGGACGCGACCAAGAACGGTTCGATTCCCATGTCGATGAGGCGGGTCGCGGCGCTCGCCGCGTCGTTCGTGTGCAACGTGGAAAATACCAAGTGTCCCGTGAGCGACGCGTGAATGGCGATTTCGGCGGTTTCCCGGTCGCGGATTTCACCGATCATGATGACGTCCGGATCCTGACGAAGGATCGAGCGCAGTCCCGCTGCGAAGGTCAAGTTGATCTTCGGGTTCACCTGCATCTGTCCGATGCCGAGCAACTGATATTCGACGGGATCTTCGACGGTAATGATGTTCTTGTCCGGCGCGTTGATTTCGCTCAAGGCGGCATACAACGTCGTCGTCTTTCCGCTTCCTGTCGGTCCGGTGACGAGCAGGATTCCGTGCGTCAGACGGATCAGCTGTTGGATGGTGTGGAGCCGCTCCGGTGAAAAACCCATTTCCGTGAGGTTCAGCAGCCGGTTTTCTTTTTCCAGCAAGCGCAACACCACCCGTTCGCCGTGCGAGGTCGGCAACACCGAGACGCGCAGATCGACATCTTTCCCCGCTGTCCGAATGGCGAACCGACCGTCCTGCGGCAGGCGCTTCTCCGCGATGTTCAACGCCGCCATGATCTTCAGGCGGGCAATGATGCTCGACTGTAAATGCTTCGGGGGCGTAAGGATGGGATAGAGCACCCCGTCAATGCGATAACGGACGACCAGACCCCGTTCAAAGGATTCAAAGTGAATGTCACTGGCGCGCTGGCGGACTGCCTGAAACAGCACGGAATTCACCAGCCTGATGATCGGCGCTTCATCGGTGGCATCCAGCAGGTCCTGAGGTTCGTCGAGTTCGTGGGCGATCTTATCGAGATTCTCGCTGGCGGCGATGTCCTCCATCACCTCTTCCGCCCCCGTGGGGCTGGCAGCCTCGTCATAGGCCCGATTAAGGCAGGACATCAGCGACATCGTGCCGGTCAGCACTGCTTTGATCGGCATGCCGAGGAGCAGCCGCAGATCGTCGAGGGCGGCAGTCTCGAGAGGATCGGTCGTGGCTACAATGATAGCGCCGTCGTCGACTTTCAGAGGCAGCACCCGGTAACGGCGCGCGAAATGAATCGGCACTTTCTTGATCCATTCATGATCGACTTGCGCGACGTCCAGATGAGGCAGCCACGGCATCTCGAACTGCATTGCGAGCGCCTGTAAAAGGAGATCCTCTTCAATGGCCCTGATCTTGAGCAGGGCCTCTCCCAGCCGACCCCCTTTCGTCTGCTGAATGTTCAACGCTTCGAGCAGCTTCGCCTCGGAAAGGCCGAATTTTTGCTCAAGGATGGCCCCTAGGAGTGGGCGAGTCACTGGCGTCTGTTTGGTCACCGGCGTATCATTCCTCTGGGGTTTGCCCGGTCCCTTCCCATTGGCCCGAGGCGCATAAGTCGCAGAAAATTATAGGTTACTCCTCTCCTACCGGCCCTGACAAGGTGCAAGGACAATAGCGTCCTTCTCCAGGTGAATACCCAGGGAACCGCTGAGGGTGGCAGACGTAGAGGTCGACCTACGATGTCAGACAGCTAACGAATGTCGAACACCATGGTCGTGCGCTGATTATTGCGTAAGACGTCGAGTTTCACGGAGTTTTCGTTCCGCAGCTGTTGAAACAAGGACAACATGGTGCCTGGGTCCTTAATTTCGACTCCATTGACCTGCTTCAAGACATCTCCATATTGGAGTCCGATTTTCTCGTAGAAGCTGTTTTTCGCGATATAATCCAAGCGGAAGCCGGTCATCGCGCCGTTGTTCAACACAGGCACGGCCCGGGCCTGCGATAACAGCTTCGGCAGATCGTTCATCGCCTGTTCAACTTCCCGGCGGTCCAGGACTTTCTTGATCTGACCTCCGGCCACGGCCGCGGCAGGAGCGGTGGACACGACTTGGGGCGTAGGAGGCTTCTCGAGACCGGTCGACAATTCCAGGAATTCCTCTTGATTACCCTGCCGAACAAGAATTCCGCTTCGTTGAATCTCAACGATCTCGCCGGCGTCGGGAATGTGGTCGTGGAGACGGAAAAACCATTGGTGCTTGCTGGCCAGCTCTTCGACGATCGCGGACACGCCGCCACGGTCTCCCACGACAACGCCAAGCAACTTCAGCTTCGACGCGAGGTTCAACGGCTGCCGGATCGGACCGCCTCCGCCGGAAATGCTGCCCGCGGGACCACTGTTGACCGGCTCCGGTGGAAGGGGAAACAGGCCGCTCATCCGTACCTGTTCGGCGAGAGCCGAAGGGGAACGGGCGGCGGAAGCGTCCTGGTCCAACAAACGCGGCACGGCCACGCCAGAGGGGAGGAACAAGGCTTCGGCAATGAGCGCATTGATCGTATGAGCGATCAAAAACGTCGTGCCGAGCACAATCACCAGTATGATTGCGCGGCGGGGCGTCATCGCCCGGATGGTGTCCATGATGGCCACATGGACAGCTATTGTAATGCGCATGCTGAAATGGCGCAATAGATGAGGCGGGTTTTCGTTTTGGGGACGTGAATGTTCATCATCGCCTCATGTCCGGCATTGGCATTGAATCGTATCCAGAAAAGTATGACTCAGTGGACAATTGACCTGAACCAATTCATAATTTCGCCGGAACAATATAGGAGAGGCATGTGAAAAAAGCGCTGCTTACGGGCATCACTGGTCAGGACGGGTCGTATCTTTCGGAATTCCTCATCAAAAAAGGCTACGACGTCTACGGCATTATCCGACGATCAAGTTCATTCAACACGGGCCGCATCGATCCGATCTATCAAGATCCTCACGTCCCGCAGCGTCGCCTGCACCTCATTTACGGCGACCTCAACGACGCCAGTTCCTTGAACCGAATCTTGCGCACCGTCCAACCCGATGAGATTTATAACCTCGGCGCACAGAGCCACGTCCGGGTAAGCTTCGACGTTCCCGAATACACGGGGGAAGTCACGGGACTCGGGACGATTCGCCTTCTTGAGGCCATTCGAGAATCCGGCCTTAAGCCCAAATTCTATCAGGCCTCGTCGAGCGAAATGTTCGGCAAAGTTCTCGAAGTACCACAGCGGGAAACCACGCCGTTTTATCCTCGCAGTCCTTACGGCGCCGCTAAAGTCTATTCGTATTGGATTACCGTCAACTATCGCGAAGCCTACAATCTATTTGCCTGCAACGGGATTCTCTTCAACCACGAATCACCGAGACGGGGAGAGACGTTCGTCACCAGAAAGGTCACAAAGGCCGCGGCTCGCATCAAACTCGGCGTCCAACACGAGCTCTATCTCGGCAACCTCGACGCCAAGCGGGACTGGGGCTTCGCCGGCGACTACATTGAAGCCATGTGGCTGATGCTACAGGCTGAGACTCCGGATGATTACGTCATCGCCACCGGTGAAACACACAGCGTGCGTGAAATGCTCGAACTGGCCTTCGAGCGGGTGGAACTCGATTGGAAACGATACGTGAAGATCGACGAGAACTACTACCGCCCGACCGAAGTGGACCTGCTCATCGGGGACGCCAGCAAAGCGAAGCGGCAACTGGGATGGGCGCCCAAGGTCGGGTTTCGTGAATTGATCAAGATGATGGTAGATGCCGATCTCGCCGCGGAGCGGGAACGCTTGGACGGGGTCCGAGGAAAGCCGTCATAGCGATGGCAGAATTCTGGCCGAACAAGCGCGTGGTGGTCACCGGGGGCGCCGGATTTCTGGGCTCGTTCGTCGTGCAGCAGCTCAGAGAGAAAGGTTGCCGCAACATCGTCGTGCCTCGCAGCCGAGATTATAACCTCGTGCAGATGGAGGCGGTACGCCGTTTGTACAGCGAGTCCAAGCCGGACATTGTCATCCATCTCGCTGCGCGCGTTGGTGGGATCGGTGCAAATCAGTCCAATCCGGGACGGTTTTTTTACGACAATCTCATGATGGGCACGCAGCTCATCGAGGTCGGTCGAGATCAAGGGCTCGAGAAATTCATCGCCATCGGGACGATCTGCGCCTACCCGAAGTTTGCCCCGGTTCCCTTCAAAGAAGAGGACATCTGGGCAGGGTATCCCGAGGAAACCAATGCGCCCTATGGGCTGGCCAAAAAAATGATGCTCGTCCAATCGCAGGCCTATCGCCAGCAATACGCGTTCAACTCCATCGTGCTCTTTCCGGTGAACCTCTACGGGCCCGGCGACAATTTTGACCTCGAAACTTCACACGTCATCCCCGCGCTCGTCAGGAAATCCGCGGAGGCGCAGGAAGCCGGCGCATCGGAAATCATCTTATGGGGCGACGGAACGCCGACGCGGGAATTTCTTTACGTCGAGGACGCAGCCGAAGGCATTCTTCTCGCCGCCGAACATTACAATGATTCGCGACCGTTAAATCTTGGAACCGGAGAAGAGATTACGATCCGGAAGCTCGCGAGCATCGTCGCCGAGGAAGTCGGATACCAGGGACAGATCAAGTGGGATACGACCAAACCTAATGGTCAGCCGCGGCGATGCTTGGACGTAAGCCGTGTCAAGCAGGCGATCGGATTTCAAGCGAAACATTCGCTGCGCGAGGGACTGACCAAGACCGTTCGCTGGTATCGCGCCAACTGCCATTCGTTGCGAGAAGTACACTTTTAGGCCGCACTAGCCGTCCTGGGAGCATTTCTGACCGGTACCTGACAGAAAGCGGCTCGATAGTCCTTTCGCTCTGTTGAGTAAGCCCTTGACTCATAACGACAGGTACCCGGTCGGTCTGGTGGCCCGTCTTTTGCTGTGAACCAGGCGCGGGAGGGTGTGCCTCTATGGATGACGAGCGCAATGCCGCTGAAAAATATGAACGGGGACTCGTGCTGCGGAAGGCCGGTGTATTCAAGCAGGCCATCGCGGAGTTCGAGCAGGCGGCGGCGACACAAGCGTATGCGCTCAAAGCCTATGCGCAGATGGGGCTGTGTTACAAATCGACGGGACGCTATGAAGACGCAGTGACGGCCTTTCGCAACTCGCTGAGATCCCCGCGGGCATCGACGAAAGAACTGGTGCAGATCCTCTACGTTCTCGGCCGTACTTTGGAAGTGCTCGGACGCACGGCAGAAACCCTGGAAGCCTATCGCTGGATCAGGCGAGAAGACCCGAGCTACCGGGATGTTGAACAACGGATACTCGACTTGAGCTCCAGGCGATCGCCAGCGAAGCACGCCTCGCCTCCGTCGCATCCTTCCTGGGTCGGAGGCGTCCTCCGGTCCTGGCAAGGCTTACTACGCACCTCAAAATAGCCTCAGACGTCCGTCAGTTCGGCGACCGCACGATACACACGTCCTGCGTCGTTCAAACGCTCCCAACCCAAGATCGCCGTTGAGTCCTTGGCATACGACACGGCTCTCATGCCGTTGAGCACGCACGTCACGCCAGGTGTGCTTGCGAGCACCCACAATGCCTTCCGGGCCAGCGACTCTTTTCGCGCCCAGTCGGGAAGAAGCGGATCGATCACGGCCACCACTTTGCCCGCTCTCATGCGACTTTTTTCGGCTGCCAGCCTCCGCAGCCGGCTGAGCAATGTCAGCAACTGAGGCAGATACCGGTCCCTCCAGCCTTGCCATTGCTGGGCCGTCGCCTCATCCAGCAATCGAGGGACAGCCTGCAGGACCTGGTTCACATGCGGCGCGATCATCTGATGTTCAATCTGTTCCCAGTGCTCGAGCCCCTGGAGGCGGCTTTGCAGAGCTCCCAGTTGTTGCGCCCAGTTGAAAAATTCCTTGGGATGCGTCCCTTTTCCGGCGTGTGGAATCTTCGGGGCGAGCATCGCATGATATTCTTCCTCCAACCGGCTCACGGTTTGCAAAGCGTCTTCAATGCTTCCGGCTTCTCCTTCAAGTCCCACATCGGCGATCCGGATCATGCCGGCACGTGATGCCGGCATGGCGTTCAAGGGACGATTGACCAGAACGGCAAGCTCCTCCTGCGAGGCCGCCTCCAGGACCGACTGATTCTGCTGCTGGCCGCTTGTCCGCCGGCTCCAGACTTCGCTTTCGAACAGATTCATGGGACATTGCAGGACGGCGAAGTGATGCTCCTTCGCATTACGGGATGCGGCAGCCTTCACGGCCGCACGCACTAGCTCTGACAGCCAGGTCGCTTCAAAGTCCCCGGAATCACGTCCAATCGTATTCGACGAAACGCCGTACCAACTGATCCGACCGGCCGCCACCTGCGCCTCCAGATAGGCAAACGCCTGTTCGACCCGCGCATAAAAACGTTCCCTCGCTTCCATTAAATTTCCCGAGCCCCGCTGCGCGGCTTCAGACAACATGTATTCGGGATTGTGCAGCAGACACACATCGAGCCGGGCGAGGCCAAGGCGATCAAGGGACGCGTCGAGTTGATCGGCGAGAAATTCGGGATGGATGCAGTGCCAAATGCCTTCGCCGTATTTCACCATGTCGGGGTAGGGACGGCCGGCGCGTTCCCGGGCCTCGGCATCCTTCAGATTCTGCCCTTGAACGTAGCCGATCTTGGACACGACGATGATTTCGTCTCTTGTGAGCTCGTTGCCGGCGACCAGGCCGCGGAGCACCGATCCGACAAGACGCTCGCTTTCGCCGTCCATATAGTTGGTGGAAGTATCGATCACGTTGACGCCCGACCGCAACGCGGTCGTCAGAGCAGCGGCGTGCTCTGCATCGCTCCCATCTACTCGATAACCGCCGAATCCGACTCGTGACGCCGTCAAAGCCGTCCGTCCGAACCGCGTAAACCCATTTTCAAATCGTCCGCGCTGCCGCGGCTGATTGACGATGCGGGAGGCGTATTGTGCGGTGCGCTCAACTGTGGCCCAGCCGCCGAGCAAACGGCCTTGCAGTTTCACTCCAGCCGATTGGCGGGACTGTCTGGAAGCCGCGCCGAGCGCTTCGTCAACGGCGGACGCTTCGGTCAACGGCTGCTGACAAGAAAAATTCCGGCAAATGTACAACGCCGCCCGGCCACCCACCGTCCGCTTGCCGGCCAACAGCGGATGCGGGGACGTTCCGTTCGTGCAATCGGCCATGGCGATAATACGGTTCGGGAGATACCGTCCCCGCATGGCGTCCTGGATGGCGCGAAAATGTGGATCCACTCGTTTGCCAACCACCGCCAATTCGACGGGTCCTTCGGTCAAGAAGTCGACGACGGCGAGGCTTTTGGCGAACCCCCGTGGGAATCGTGTCAGATGCTTGCCGTAGGCGCGTATCGCGCCGACAGCGGCTTCGCGAAAGTCGACGCGGTCGAGGTGAAACGACAAGCGGGCAAGGAGCATCGCCGCAACGGCATTGCCACTCGGCGTCGCCCCGTCCGCACCTTCGCGTCCTCGGATGATCAGCGCTTCATGGTCTTTCGCCGTCGTAAAAAATCCTCCTTGCTCGGCATCCTGAAACGAGACGATCAGCCGTTCGGCCAATCGTCGAGCCGCCTCGAGATAGCGGTCGTCGCCGCCGGCCTCATAGAGATCGACCAGACCCTCTCCCAGGAATGCATAGTCTTCCAGTACGGCCTCGAGATGGGCACGGCCGTTCCTCGAGGTCCGCATCAGACGTCGATCATCGGTGCAGTGCATACTCAGCAGGAAGTCCGCTGCCTTCTTCGCGGCGGCCAAATAATCGGCGCGGTCCAAGACTCGGGCGGCTTCAGCCATCGCCGAAATCATCATGCCGTTCCAGGCGGTAATGATCTTGTCGTCCAAACCCGGCGGTATCCGACGTTGGCGAGCGGCATAGATACGAGGGCGCACTCGACGCATCGTGTCTTTGAGGTCATCGGTGCTGACATGCAGTTCTTTCGCCACTGCATCAAGCGGTCGCATCCGGTTGGGAATGCTCTTGTGCTCCCAATTGCCTTCGGCTGTCACGTCGTAGCAGGCACAGAAACGGCGGGCGTCCTCGCGGTCGCCGATCGCTTCCGCAACTTCCTCGGGCGTCCAGACAAAAAACTTCCCTTCCACACCCTCTGAGTCCGCATCCGTTGCGCTGTAAAATCCTCCGTCGGGATGCGTCATCTCTTTCCGGATGTAATCGAGCACATCGGTGGTCACGTCGCGATAGGAGTCATCCCCGGTGACCTGAAACGCCTCCAGGTAGGTCCGTGCGAGCAGCGCATTGTCGTACAGCATTTTTTCAAAGTGGGGGACGAGCCAGCGCTGATCCGTCGAGTAGCGGGCGAACCCTCCGCCGATGTGGTCGTAGATTCCCCCGGCAGCCATCGCATCCAGCGTAGTCCTGACCATCCGCAGCGCCGCGTCGTCGCCAGTGCGCCGGTAACATCGGAGCAGCAAGGACAGACCGGCGGCGGGAGGAAATTTGGGCGCTGTCCCAAATCCTCCGTAGCGCTCGTCAAAGTCTTGCTGGTATTCAGACACCACACCGTCCAATACGTCCTCGCTGACCGTCACGGCCGCCGGCGTCTGCCATTCGCGCTGCAACCGCGCAGTGAGATCCTGCGCCTGATGCCTCAATCCTTCGGAGTCTCGGTTCCAGATATCTGCGATTTTTTTCAGGAGATCAGGAAATCCGGGTCTGCCCCAGCGTCCTTCGGGAGGGAAATAAGTGCCGGCGAAAAACGGCTGTTGCTCCGGCGTGAGAAACACCGTCATGGGCCAGCCTCCTTGACCCTGGTTCATGGCCACGGTGGCCGCCATGTAAATCTCATCGAGATCCGGGCGCTCTTCACGATCCACCTTGATGCAGATGAACCAGCGGTTCATCAGCGCAGCGATCGCTTCGCTTTCAAAGGATTCCCGTTCCATGACATGGCACCAGTGACAGGCGGAATATCCGATGGACAATAGGATAGGAGTATTTCTTTTTTTAGCGGCCTCCAGCGCCTCCGGACCCCACGGATACCACTCCACCGGGTTGTAGGCGTGCTGGAGAAGATAGGGGCTGGTTTCGTTGATAAGCCGATTCGGTTGGCGCGTCGGCGGGGACGGGGGTGAAGACATTAGCCACCGTAGCACCCCGCTTTGAAACCGGTCAATGCATCAATCAGCCCACAAAGAAAAAGGTCTACGACTGACGTCGTAGACCTTTCGTGAATAGAAGACCTGCAGGGAGCGCTTACTTGCCCTTCTCGTCCTTCTTTTCTTCCTTGGGCTCGCCGAGGTGGCCGCCCTTCTTTTCGTCCTTCTTGTCCTTCTGCTCGTCGCCGTATACGAGGACGTGACCGCCTTTCTTCTCATCCTTCTTGTCCTTCTTCTCCTCACCGGCGAACGACGGCGCGCTGAAGGAAATCGCCACTGCCACTGCCATAATCGCTAGCAACATGCGCTTCATAACTCTCTCCCCCCTTGATATTAAGTAAGTGGTTTGCCTGCCCATCAGACAACCGTAACGACCCTAACCAATTCTGATTTGCGTTGTCAATCGACGTTTTACGCGCAGCGCTCGGCCACCGTCGCTCGCGCTATGGTATGGTTAGGAAGGGCTGGCCTCGAGGCACTCTGCGATGAACGACATCGGTCCTTATTCAAACTACCGGCTGACCGTTCGGCTTGAACTTGCCAATAAACCGGGCATGTTTGCGAAGGTGGCGTCCGCGCTTGCCGAGGAAGGTGCGAATCTAGGCGCGGTCGACTTGGCGTCCGCTACAGCGGACCGGATGGTGAGAGACGTCACGTTCGATGTCCGCGATGAAGCGCATGGGGAACGCGTGTTGGCCAAGCTGAATGATCTTCCCGATGTGACGGTCCTATCCGCGTCCGATCGCATCTTTCTTCTTCATCTTGGCGGCAAGATTCAGGTCAAGAGCAAACTGCCGCTGACCACGCGCAACATCCTATCGATGGTCTATACGCCCGGCGTCGGCCGGGTGGCCCAAGCCATCGCACGGGACAAATCGAAAGCATCTGCGTTTACCACCAAGAGCAACAGCGTCGCCGTCGTCACCGATGGCTCCGCCGTGCTCGGCCTGGGAAATCTGGGCGCCGAGGCCGCATTGCCGGTCATGGAAGGTAAAGCGATGCTTTTCAGAGAATTGGCCGGAATCGACGCGTGGCCCCTCTGCCTCGCCACGCAGGATCCCGACGAGATCATTCGTACCGTGCAAGCGATCGCTCCCGGTTTCGGCGCAATCAACCTCGAAGATATCAGCGCCCCGCGCTGCTTTGACATTGAGCGCCGCCTCAAGGCATCGCTGGATATTCCGGTCATGCATGACGATCAGCACGGCACCGCGGTGGTCCTGCTCGCGGCACTCACTAACGCGCTGGCCGTACTCGGGAAACCGTTGGACAACGTCCGGGTGGTGGTGAACGGACTCGGCGCCGCGGGTACCGCTTGTTGCCGCATGCTCCTCGCTGCCGGAGTCTCTCACCTGCTTGGCTGCGACAAAGAAGGCATCATTCTCCAAGGCGACGCCGAACATCTCCGCGCTTTGCGAACGGATCTGTCATCCTGTCTGACACCGCATCGGCCGCAAGGCAGCTTGCGAGATGCATTGAAAAATGCCGATGTGTTCATCGGTCTGTCGGTCGGCAATTTGCTCAGCGCAAATGATTTGGATCTGATGGCTCAAGACCGCATTGTGTTCGCCATGGCGAACCCGGATCCCGAGGTCTCGCCGGAATTGGCCCTGTCCCACTGCCGCATCTTCGCCACAGGACGGTCAGACTTTCCAAACCAGATTAACAATGCGCTGGCCTTTCCCGGCATCTTTCGCGGCGCGCTGGATGTCCAAGCCAACGAAATCAATGAACCGATGAAACTGGCGGCCGCACGCGCGTTAGCCGAAACGATTCCTCGCGCCGCATTGAGCGAGGACTATATTATTCCCAGCCTCTTCGACAAGGACGTCGTGCCACGAGTCGCACGAGCCGTCGCATCAGCCGCTCATGCCAGCGGTGCGGCCCGCCGCCGGCTTAAGTTGTCCGATGAACGACCGCCGGCTTGAGTGACGCGTCGACGACTGCCATGCTCTCCCGCCACCGCGCCCTTCAGTGCCGCTGCTGGCCTATGCTACAATGCGGCGATCTTCGGAGTGCATGCGCCGATGCCCTTTTCCGCTGGGAAGTACATGAAATTCAGAAGCGGCATGCACAAGCGGATCGGCTCCCTGCGCATGAAAACGGAAGACAGCATGGAATTCGCCGTCGACACGATGATGGAAGAACGCGTCGACAGTTACTTCCGCGTCGAGCAGGGGCTGGACGAAATCATCAAATCGCTGTTACAAATTGAAGAGGAGCTCGAAGACATCTCCGACCTCTCCGGTGCCATGCGCCTGGAGTCGAGGCTGGAATTCGTCGAAGACCGCTGGGACGACCTGGACAGCGAAATCAGAGAACGGCCGAGGCGGCGACGGCGGCGAGTGAGCCTGGCTGATATGCTCAAGGCCGCCAGCGGGGGCGGGGGAGACCTTTCGCAAAGCGCCGGCAGCGTGAACAACGCCGTGGACGCCTATGCGATTATGGGAGTGGAATTCGGCAGCCCGCTTGCCGATGTGACCGCGGCGTTTCGGCACAAAGCAAAACTGCTTCATCCCGATGCGAACCAAGGCGATCGAAGCGCTGAACCCGAGCTACGCCGCATGCTCGAAGCCTATCAATTCCTCAAAGAATATTTGAGCCTCAGCAGCACCGAGCCGATGCGGCCGCCCGATCGGCCGTTCAGTCCGGCCGAGTAAACGTCCAGTGACCACCCCTTTACAGGAACGCTACATTACCGACGGCGCCGGACTCGAGGCGCTGTGCGGGCAGCTGCGGTCAAGCCGGCGGCTCGGGTTGGATACCGAGTTTGTCGGCGAAGACAGCTTCATTCCGAAACTCGAACTCATTCAGGTGGCCACTCACGACGTCTCGGCCGTCATCGATTTTCCAGCGGTGCAGGCCAATGGCTCTTTCGACCGATTTTGGGAATTGATCTGCGACCCGGAGGTTGAAAAGATCGTGCATGCCGGGCGACAGGATCTCGACCTGTTTGCTCTGCATGCGGGGCAGATTCCCAAGCCGTTCTTCGATACGCAAATTGCGGCCGCGATGCTGGGTTTCGGCGCACAAGTCGCTTACGCCAATCTCGTTCAGCGAATCCACGGCACGAAACTCGCCAAAGCCCACACATTTACCAATTGGAGTGCCCGTCCGCTCTCCACTGATCAAATCGCCTACGCGGCGGAAGACGTCCAGTTCCTGCTGCCGCTGCACACGCACCTGCAGAAACGACTAGATGCACTTGGGCGGGCGGAATGGGCGAGGGAAGAGTTCTCTCGTCTTGAATCCGCGGTTGTCGAAAAAAGCAAGGATCCCCTCGATCGGTATCAACGCATCAGGGGATGGGACAGTCTCAAACCCCGTCAGGCCGCCGTTCTGCGGGATCTCGCCGCCTGGCGCGAAACTGAAGCCCGCCGGCGCAACGTCCCCCGTGGACGAGTGATGCGCGATGAGGTCCTTCTGCAACTCGCGCGGCACCCACCCGGCAGTGTGGACGCACTGCGCGGGTTACGAGGATTGCACGGGTCGGAGATCGACCGAAACGGCGAACAGCTCATCGCCACCATCACCGCATCCCTAGCCCTTCCGCCTTCCGCATGGCCCCACGTGCCCCGCGACCGCAAACCGGAACCGGAATCGATCGGCTTGGTCGAGCTTCTGCAGGCAGTTCTGAAGGCGCGCGCCGCCGATGCGGAAATCGCGCCGACGCTGCTAGCCACGAGTGCGGATCTGCAAGCGCTGGTCGAAGCGAAGGAAAAGAAGAAAACCCCGGATTTGCCGCTGTTGCGCGGTTGGCGGCGCGACTTAATCGGTGAGCTGCTCATGCAAATCCTCGACGGCACGGTAACGGTGTCTGTGGATCCCGTCAAAGGTGTCTTGCGCATGTCAGGCGACGTCGCCGTCAGCAGTCCGCAGTGAGCCCTTGTCCTGTTCAAAAAGTGCCGTCCCGGACGACAAACCTGCACTGCCATGCATGACGACTTCCTCCCCGCCGGTGCCTCGAAACCCTTGTCCTATTAGGATATGTGCGAAAACCATCGGAGCGTAGCGGCGCGACCGATGGGTACAAAACTCGCAAGCTCGGAGGCAGTTTAACCGAGTTGGCGGATGGGACAGAGTCTGCTACGAGTAGTGTTCACATTGGTTTTCCCCGGGGGACTCCTGTTCCTTGGCGCCCTCGGGTTCCTGAGGCCCCAGGGGCTGCCGCCATGGTGTCAGGGTCCCGTCGCCGTACTCCCGTACCTCGCATTGACGTTCGGTCTTGTGTTCGGCTGGTATTTTGCAAGCGCGCGGATGCTGCTCTCACTTGCGTGCCTGGCCGTTGCAGACCAAGCGTTGGTGAGGTGGCCCCCGGAACACAATGCCGCCTCGTTGGCGGATACTGTGTTCGCTGCAGGCACGTTTCTTCTGCCTCTCAATTTTCTGACGCTTGCGATACTGAAGGAAACAGCGATCGGTTCGCCGCGGGGAGCGCTGCGCGTGCTGCCCGTACTGTTACAGCTGTTTGTCGTATGGTGGCTGTGTGATCCGACGCGTCAGGACATCGCGATGGTGCTGAAGAGCGCCTACATCCCGGGGTGGTCGACACAGTGGACTCCGGTGCCTCAACCGGCCTTGCTCGTTTTTCTCATCGCCGGCCTGCTGTTGTTGGTGAGATTCATCCTACGGCGGCAGCCAATGGACGCGGGTGCGGCATGGGCATTGGGCGCGGTCTTTCTCGCGTATCATGGCACGCAGTTCGGGTGGTCTCCGGAAAACTTTTTTTCGGCAGCAGGACTTATCCTGTTCGCATCCCTGGTCCAGGCGACGTACCAGGAGACGTACCGCGACGAGCTCACGGGCATCGCCGGGCGAATGGCCTACGAGGAAGCGACCGCGCAACTGGGCAGGCAGTACGCGCTCGCCGTTTTGGCATTCGATCAGTTAACTGGCTATGCCGGCGCGCACGGGAAGCCCGTCGTCGAACAAGCTTTGAAGCTGCTCGCACCGAAAGTGCAGGCCGCCTGTCGTGCTGGCCGAGTGTTCCGCGTGAGCGGAGAGCAGTTGACGCTGCTGTTTCAGCAGCAAACGGCGGTTGAAGCTCTTGTCGAATTGGAAAGAATCAGGAAAAGCGTTGAATCTACCGCCGTCATCCTTCGCGACGGCCGTAGGGTCTGGGAAGCCGTCGGGGGCACGCTCGGCCGCAAAGATCAGGTCCTCCTGATCACAGCCAGCATCGGAGTCGCAGACAGCTCAATGGAAGGCGCCACTCTCAGCGTCGTCATCAAAGCGGCCTATCGGGCGCTGTATGAAGCGAAAGGGGCTGGCGGCAATGCGGTTAAGCGGGGTGCCGCCGCGCGCTCATTGCGGCAGTCCTATCGTCACCCGGCCGCTCCTGTCCGGGGCGGCGAATATTAGATCTCCACCTAGAGCAGGTCTTTGACCTTGTCAGCCGGCCGCGCCAGCCAAGCCTCTTCACCCTTTTCAATAATGGGACGCTGGATCAGATCCGGATGCTCGACCATTGCGTCGATCAATGCATCCTCTGACAAAGTGGTCCTGGCAAGATTCAATTCCTTGTACAACTCTTCTTTGGTTCTCAGGATGTCGCGCGGCGACAAGCCGGCCTTCTTCAGGAGCGCCTTCAGCCGCGGTTTCGTAAACCGCTCTTCATAATAATTGATCGCCGTGAAGGGTGTGCCGCTCTCCTTGAGGAACTGCACCGCCTGACGGCAGGTCGAGCACGTCGGTTTCTGGTAAATGGTTACCTTCGACATCTGGCCTCCTTTGGGCAGTGTATGCATCGCTTGACGTGATTTTTTTGCCTGTGGTACAGCTCTTCCATCTTCGGGATCATGTCTTTGCCTATGCCAACGGCAGGAACGAGTTCCAGTGGCCAATTTTCTTGCGCCAGCCGGACGCAGCACTCGCTACGCGATCTTCGGACGAAGCGGAAAGGTCAACCTGTCTTTGTCATGGGCCACTTGGTCGAGCGCAAAGGGCAGGAAGCCACCTTCGAAGTCTTCAATGACCGTCTTGCCGTGGTCAAGTTTTCCGACGGCGTCGCGATTGGATACGATCCTTATGAACTGCTGCTTCCGACCGACATTGATCCGGACGGGACCGCGTATTTCGAAATCCGTGCCTGTGCGCAATGCCAGCAACTCTTTCCGCTCACGGCCGACGAATGTGAATTAGACATGGAGCCGACCGATTGCCCGGAGTGCCGCGGTTAATCGCTCCACAGACGAGCGCCATCGGTCAATCGACAAGGGGCGCCACTTCAATCGCTTTCTTGATGAGACAATCGCCGGCAAACGACTGTAGCGACATCGGTAGCATGCTCGCGTCGATGATCCGAACCGTGAGCACTCGATAGCCGTCAGGCGCCTTGGTGCCTTCCACCCGCATCGCATGGCAGATTTCCAGTTTTTTCCAGATCAGATTGTTGAGAATCGTATCAGAGGCAAGAAGCTTGGTATCGATCGCGACGTCGTTGATCGATGCCTTGACCGCCACCCGCGATTTGTCCCTTGGCACTTCGCTGACAACGGCAAAAATCAGCAACTCCTCATCTGAATGGGCCCCCGTGGCCGTTCCGAGGAGAAACAAGACCAAAACCACCATTCCGCCACACCACTTCATGCTGTCATTTCCGTATCGAGCGGTGCCATGCGGATCCCGGATCGCATCATGCGTGACTAACACATTGGCGGCAGGAATTTCATGGACGGACGGTGAGGAATCACCACCGCTCGAGCGCAACGGAGCGCCAAACTGCGGATGATGGGACAACGGTCAGAAACGTTACAACCGTTTCCTCATTCGTCTCACGCCTTCGGCGGCCAGTATGCCAACCGGGTCTAGCCAATTCAAGCTTGAGACGAATTCCTCAGAACGCTTGCATCGCTCGCGTGGTGTAGAGCACAGTAGGAGTGGAGGTAATGATGCCGCATGACTTTATGCCCGGCCTCGCCGGGATCCCCGCCGCCAAATCCGCCGTCAGCGACGTGGACGGAGAACGGGGCGTGCTCGAATATCGCGGTATTCGCGTCGAAGAGCTGTGCAAGCGTTCTTCCTATCTAGAAACAGCCTACCTCCTACTGTTCGGCCATCTGCCGACGCGCGCGGCGCTTTCGCGATGGGAGGAGGATGTCGCGCATCACCGGCGGCTGAAGTATTCGATCATCGATCTCATGAAGTGCCTGCCGGAACAAGGCCATCCCATGGATGCGCTGCAGGCGGCGGTCGCCGCGCTCGGCATGTTTTATCCCGGTCGGAATGTCGAGGACATGGAAAACAACTATTGGTCGGCCGTGCGGTTGATCGCCAAACTACCGACGATCGTCGCCGGATGGGCGAGACTCCGGCGAGGCGACGACGCCATTCCCCCTCGCGACGAGCTGGGATTCAGTGAGAATTTTTTCTATATGCTGACGGAGATGACCCCGCATCCCCTATGGGTCGGCATTTTCGACGATTGCATGATCTTACATGCCGAACACACTATGAACGCCTCGACCTTTACGGGACTCGTGACGGCATCGACCCTCGCGGACCCATATACGGTCGTAGCCTCGTCGATCGGAGCTCTTAAGGGGCCATTGCACGGCGGTGCGAACGAGGAAGTCGTCCAAATGCTGAGGGAAATCGGGACGCCGGATGGGGCGGACGCCTATGTGGACGAACACAGGCGCAATAAACGCAAGCTCATGGGGTTTGGACACCGGGTCTACAAAGTGAAGGACCCGCGCGCCACAATCTTGCAGACTCTCTCCGAGAGCCTCTTCAAAACGTGCGGTACCTCGGAACTATACGACATAGCGCTCGCGGTCGAGCGCAAAGCCGCCGAGTTCTTAGAGGATAAAAAAGTCTACCCGAACGTGGACTTTTACTCTGGGATTATTTACGACAAGATGGGCATTGATACGGACTTGTTTACGCCCATTTTTGCGATGGCGCGCGTTGCCGGCTGGCTTGCCCATTGGCTTGAGCAGCTGAGGGAGAACAAGCTGTTCCGGCCCGACCAGATCTATGCGGGCGAACACAACCGCCCCTACGTGCCCCTCGATCAGCGCTGACAGAATCAACTCCCCCTTGACTTGAGCACCGTCGTTCTTACCTCCTGATCGTGACTGCGTGACGACGCCGCGTCGGGTCACTCGTTAAACAGCAGCCTCTCTATCGAAGGAGGATGAAACATGACACTCGTACGTTGGGATCCATTTCGTGAACTGGAAGATATGTCTGAACGGTTAAATCGCGTCTTTTCGCGGCCGTCGCTGCGGAACAACGGCAAGGAAAACCTAACGGTCGCTGACTGGATGCCGACCGTGGACATCAGCGAGACAGAAGGGGAGTATCTCATCAAGGCAGAACTGCCCGAGGTCAAGAAAGAGGACGTGAAGGTCACCGTCGAAAACGGCGTTCTGACACTTCAGGGAGAACGACGTCAGGAGAAAGAGGAAAAAGGCAAGAAGTTCCACCGGGTGGAACGCTCGTATGGAAGCTTCGTCCGTAGCTTCTCGCTGCCGGAATCGGTGGACGAGAGCGCAGTCAAGGCCGAATACAAAGAGGGCGTACTGAATCTCCATCTTCCGAAGGCGGAGAAAGTAAAGCCGAAGGCGATCGACGTGAAAGTGGCATAATCGATCGTCACTCGCAGAGGCTTCATTGGAAGGCCCGCTTTGGCGGGCCTTTCTTGCATTTACCGCCCTTCCGCGCTCTCGAGCATGACGAGTTCCCAAGAATCCTCGTCCAAATCCAACCGCAGCACGTATCGCTGACTGTCGCTGGCTTTGACTCGAAAATAGCTGTGGGTCTCGGTGTACCAGCGGTCGACCACCTGCTCGACAGATAGCCTTCTGCCTTCCAAGATGAACGATTGTGGCGTTTTCTCGCCTTTGTATCCAGCAAACGCCTCAACGGCGACGTGAGGCACGTCCATGGCGCTCACCCTTGTAGAAGCGGGTTGCCTGAGTTTATCATGGCGCCCGCAGCCTAACGTCACTTCACGCCTGGAGAGCCGCATGAAGACACATCCGGAAAGTCCGACGCGCGTCGGCACCAGAATAGAGCGCGATACCATGGGGGAGTTAGCCGTTCCCGCCGAGGCCTATTATGGAGTACAGACCGCCCGCGCCATCGAAAACTTTCCGATCAGTCCCCTGCGAATGCCGCGATCTGTGATCAGGGCCATGGGCCTTATCAAACGAGCCGCGGCGGCCGTCAACCATGCGCTCGGGTTGCTCCCGCAGCAACCGGCTGATGCCATCAAACAGGCGGCGACCGAAGTGATCGAGGGAAAGCTCGACGGGGAGTTCCCCGTAGACATCTTTCAAACCGGCTCCGGTACCTCAACCAACATGAACACGAATGAAGTAATTTCCAATCGAGCCACCGAATTGTTGGGCGGGGTGCGAGGCAGCAAGCTCGTGCATCCGAACGACCATGTGAATCTGGGACAATCGAGCAACGACGTCATTCCCACCGCCATCCATATCGCCGCTTCGGAAACGATCCAGCGCCAACTCCTCCCTGCGTTGACTCGATTGCATGGAGCGCTGGCTCAAAAGGCCAAGGACTTCGACGGTGTCGTCAAAATCGGCCGGACGCATCTCCAGGATGCAACCCCCATCCGATTAGGCCAGGAATTCGGAGGCTATGCCAGGCAAATCGAGCTCGGCATCGAGCGTATGAGGCGGGCCCAGGAAGCGTTACGTGAAGTCGCTCTGGGTGGAACCGCGGTTGGGACTGGCTTGAACTGTCATCCGGATTTCGCGGCCAAGGTCATGGGACTCATCTCCCAGGAAACGGGCTGTACCTTCAGAGAAGCGGCGAACCATTTCGAAGCGCAATCTGCCCAAGATTCACTGGTTGAAGCGAGCGGGGAACTTCGCACGCTCGCGGTTAGCCTCATGAAGATCGCAAACGACATCCGGTGGCTGGGTTCCGGTCCTCGCTGTGGACTCGGAGAAATCCACCTTCCGGAGACACAACCGGGGTCCTCGATCATGCCCGGAAAGGTGAATCCAGTCATCGCCGAATCCGTGACGATGGTGTGCGCCCAGGTCATCGGCAACGACCTGACGGTCACGGTCGGGGGCCAAGCTGCAAACTTCGAGTTGATCGTGATGCTCCCCGTGATGGCCTATAACCTCCTGCAATCCATCGAACTGCTTGCCGCCGCCTCGAACAATTTTGCGGCCAAGTGCGTTGAAGGGATTACGGCGAACAAGGAGCGTTGCCAGAGTCTTATTGAAGAAAGCCTTGCGATGTGCACTGCGCTCGCTCCGGAAATCGGGTACGAAGCGGCCGCCAAGCTAGCGAAGGAGGCCTACCGGACGGGGAAAACCGTGCGACAGGTCGCGAAAGAGCAGAAAGTTTTGGCAGAAAAGCGTCTGGACGAACTGCTGGACCCTTGGCGCATGACGGAACCGGGGGGCCCTGTAGGAAGCGCCGGGGGATAAATTTGGCGGTGCTATTTTGACACCGTCGAAACGGCTATGCTAAAGTCCGCGGAACTGTTGGGATTATAGACACTTTTCACTCATAGGGACTCGAATGAGCGCACAGCAGAAACATGTCGTCATAGTCGCTGGAGCCGGGCCTGCTGGTTTGGCGGTTGCCGCCGCATTAGGGAAAGCCGGCCATGAGGTCATCATTCTCAACCGCGACATCAAGTTCGGGGGCCTAGCCGAGTACGGTATTTTCCCGAGCAAACTGAAATTGCGCGGGGGGCTGAGAAAGCAATACTGGGAACTCCTCGAGCAGCCTCATGTCCATTATTTTGGAAATGTCTCAATTGGTAAGGGCAAGGATCTGACGGTCGAGGACGTACGGGGACTCGGCGCGAGCGCAGTCGTGTTTTCGATCGGCGCACAAGGCACCAAGGCCATCGGCGTCGAGGGAGATTCGGCCAAGGGAGTCTTTCACGCCAAGGATGTCGTTTACCACTTCAACCGCCTGCCCGGCTTCGGCGACCGTCCCTTCGACATGGGGAGGCACGTGGCCGTGATTGGAGCCGGGGACGTCATGGTGGACATCGCGCATTGGCTGACGCGCTACAAGAAGGTCGAACGGGTGACGGCCATTGTCCGGCGAGGCCCGGCCGAACGGAAGTACAACCCAAAGGAGATTCGTGCCGTCTGTGCCAATATGGATTTGGACGGCATCAAGAAAGAATTTGACCGAATCAAGGACCGTCTGATCGCCGTCGGACAAAACCCTGAGGAGATCCTGAAAGGCCTGTTGGAAGAGTTTACGAAATGTGAACCTTCGGCCAGCCAAACTAAAATGGGTTTCAGATTTCTCGCGTCGCCCAAGCGCATCCTCGTCGACGGCAACAACCAAGTCCGTGCCCTGGAGATGGAAGACAATAAGCTCGAGCCGAAAGGCGAGGACACTGCCGCCGTCGGACTCAAGCAGTTCTATGAATTTCCATGCGACTCCGTCGTCTTTGCCGTGGGCGACAAAGTGGATGAGACTGTCGGCCTGCCCTATAAAGGTGGAGTGTACGTGACCAATCCAAGCAAGACGGGCAACGACCCCGATGATGCGCTCTTTCAGGCGTATGACGAGACAAGCGGGAACGTCATGGAAGGCGTGTTTTTGGCTGGATGGGCCAGAAAGGCGAGCGAAGGCTTGGTCGGCGTTGCCAAGCGCGATGGAGATTGGTGCGCCGAAGTCGTGTGCCGGTACCTTGCCAACAAGTCGGCCAATAGTCCGGCAAAAGCGGTGCTCGACAAACTGCACGGACTCTTAAAGGAACGTAAGAGCCGACCGGTCAACGTCAAGGGTCTCCGTGCGCTTGAAAAGGCGGAAAAGTCTTTTAAAGGGACGACCGACTGCATCGGTGAGTTCAAGTACGTCACGAATCAGGAAATGCTCGGTCTCATCGAATGAGGACCGACAAATTCTGCGTTATCCGTCTCCCCACTTGAGTTTTTCCCGCAACACTCCGTAATAGCTGCTCTCGGGAAAACGAATCAACCTCGTCCGATGTTCGGACACTGTCAGGACCACCGTGTCGCCTTGGGTCAGCGCCACGCCCACCTGTCCGTCGAGCGTGGCCATCGCACCTTCATCCTTGCTCGTGAGCGTCACCTCGATTTCCACGTCATCCGGCACAATGAGAGGGCGATGAGCGAGGGTGTGAGGGCAGATTGGCGCCAGGATCAATGATCGCACGGCAGGATTGATAATCGGACCACCGGCGGAAAGCGAGTAGGCGGTGGACCCGGTGGGAGTGCTCACGATCAACCCATCGCCGCGGAGATTCGTCACGAACTGCCCTTGAATGGCGATACGCAACTCGATCATCCTCGCGAGCGTACCCTTACTGATGACCACGTCATTCAAGACGACGCCTTGTGCCACCGTCTCACCATGGCGGTGGATGTGCGATCCAATCATCAACCGTTCATCAAGCACATATTCGTTGGCGAAGACACGTTCCAATGAAGGGTAGAGATGTTCAAGCCGCACTTCAGTGAGAAATCCGAGCCCGCCCATGTTGACGCCCAAAATCGGTATGCCGCGTTCACCCGACAACCGCGCGGCATTCAGCATCGTGCCGTCGCCTCCGAGAATCAACAGCACGTCGGCCTTCTGCGCGAGTTGTGTCTTCTGCACGCCGCCGCGCTCGTTTAGCAGGCTGGCGGACGTATTGTCGAGAATTACATCGATCTTCCGGTCACGCAGCCAATTCACAACGGCGTGAACGGTCGCCTTGACTTCGGGAAACTTCGGCTTGGTTAATATGCCGATGCTCTTGCTTTTCATTAGACCGGCTCTACGCAAACAATGAAAATTTGAGGAAAAAGGTGCGGGATTTTATCGGTAGGCTTTTGTTGAAGTCAACGAACCGCATGCGCGCCTGTGCCAATATTGCGTACGAGGACCTTGTTGTCGCCGAGCGAATCGACCGCAACCTTGACAGTCAAAAAGCTTCTAGTTAGAATTAGGCCAGATATTTCGAAGGGTTTGCCCTAGTCGCCGTACGTACAGGCCCACCAATTAAGGAGGCAGGATGTTCGAACGATTCACGGACAAGGGTCGGAAGATCATCATCCTGGCGCGAGAGGAAGCCGAACGTCATCAGAATGACTATCTCGGCACCGAGCACCTGGTCTTGGCCATCCTGCGCGAATCCGACGGCATCGCTTTAATGATCCTGAAAAAGATGGGGCTTTCGACCGAGCAGATTCGCCTCGAAATCGAGCGCAACCTGCCGGGCGGCGGCACGACCATGACCTTCGGAGAAATCCCCTTCAGCCCCCGGGTCAAAAAAGTGATCGAGTACGGCGTTGAGGAAGCCCGCTTGCTGGGTCACAACCACATCGGCAGCGAACACCTGTTATTGGGATTGCTGCGCGAAGAAGAAGGCATCGGCGGCAAAATTCTCCGCAGTCTCGGCGCCAATCTCCTGACTGCGCGCCAGCTCACCGTGACCTTCCTTCGAAAGTCGGCGCCCAGGGAACGGGACCGTAAGAGCAACACGCCAGCGCTCGATGAGTTCGGACGGGACCTCACACAGATGGCTCAGGAAGGGCAGCTCGATCCCGTCATCGGCCGGGCAGATGAAATCGAACGAGTGCTGCAAATCCTCAGTCGCCGCACGAAGAACAATCCCGTGCTGATCGGTGAGTCCGGTGTAGGAAAAACCGCGATCGTGGAAGGCCTCGCACAGCGGATCGTGCAATCTGAAGTCCCCGACAATTTGCTTTCACGCCGCGTGATTGCTCTCGATCTCGGCTCGCTTGTGGCTGGTACCAAGTATCGCGGCCAATTTGAAGAGCGCCTCAAAGTCGTCATGAAGGAAATCGTCCAGGCCGGCAACATCATCATCTTCATCGACGAATTGCACACCCTCGTCGGCGCCGGCGCCGCGGAAGGCTCGATCGATGCGTCGAACATGCTGAAGCCCGCGCTTTCACGCGGGGAGATTCAATGCATCGGCGCCACCACGCTGGATGAATACCGCAAACATATTGAAAAAGACGGCGCATTGAAGCGCCGTTTTCAGCCGATTTACGTCCAGCCGCCGAGTCTCGATGAAACCGTCCGGATCATTCAAGGGCTGCGCGACCGGTATGAGGAACATCACGGCGTCGAGATCACGGAGGACGCCATCGTGGAAGCGGTCAAGTTGTCCGACCGCTACATCACCGACCGCTTCCTGCCGGACAAAGCCATAGACTTGATCGATGAAACGGGCTCCCGTGCGAAGCTCCAGACCTACGCGTTACCCGGTGAACTGAAGGCGATGGAGCAGGAGCTTAAAAAGGTTTCACGCGACAAAGAATTGGCGATTTCGATGCAGAACTTCGAGGAAGCCGTGCGCCATCGCGAAGAAGAAGAGCGTCTGCGCAAGCTGCTCGACGAGTCCAAGCGGGAGTGGAAAAAGAATCAAGAGAAACAGAAGCCCACCATCGGCAAGGAGGACGTGGCCTACGTCGTCTCGAAGATGACGGGCATTCCGCTCTTCAAGCTCGAAGAGGAAGAATCCAACAAGCTGCTGCGCATGGAAGAATTTCTCCACAAGCGGGTGGTCGGACAAAACGAAGCGATCTCCGCGGTATGCCGGGCGATCAGACGTTCACGCGCCGGCTTAAAGGAAGCGAAGAAGCCTATCGGATCGTTCATTTTCCTTGGACCGACGGGCGTGGGCAAGACCGAACTGGCCAGAACCCTGGCCGAATTCCTCTTCAACACCGAAGATGCACTGATCCGCATCGACATGTCCGAGTATCAGGAGAAGTTCACGAGTTCACGCCTGTTCGGAGCCCCTCCAGGGTATGTCGGCTACGAAGAAGGGGGACAACTCACGGAGCGTGTACGCCGCCGGCCGTATTCGGTCGTGCTATTCGACGAGATCGAAAAGGCGCATCCCGATGTCTTCAATCTCCTGCTGCAAGTGCTTGACGACGGCGTGCTCACTGACAGCCTGGGACGGAAAGTTGATTTCAAGAATACCGTTGTCATCATGACCTCGAATATCGGCACCAAGATGATTCAAAAAGGGGTCAGCCTGGGATTCCAGAGCACGGATGCGGAACAGGACCGCCACAAGAAGGAAGAAGTGTTGGGCGAACTGCGCCGGCAATTCAGCCCGGAGTTCCTCAACAGGATCGACGAAATCGTCGTGTTCCATCAGCTCGACAAGACGCATCTCACCAGCATCCTCGACATCCTGCTGCGCGAGCTCAATTTGCGGCTCGTCGACAAAGGGGTCGAAATCGAGGTCGACGACGAGGTCAAGGCGTGGCTCATCAAGGAAGGCTACGAGCCCCTGTACGGAGCGCGGCCGATGCGCAGAACGATCCAGCGCGCCATCGGCGATCCGCTTTCTGAAGAGATGATCAAGGGCCGCTTTAAAGAGAGCCGCAAGATCCGCGTCGTCCTGCGTGATGGTGCGCCGACGTTCATCGAGCAGGAGGCCATGGCGGGGGTCTAGCGAACCGCCGTGCAAACATATTCCCCGTTCGACGAATCTTCGTGCGACCCTTGTCTTCCGTGACAAGGGTCGCATTGTTTTTTCCGGTTAAATCGAATGACGCTCAATACGGTTTCCGTCCCGTCCGGTCCGATTCTCGGTATTGAAACCTCCTGCGATGAAACGGCCGCCGCCGTCCTGTCGCGGGATGGTTCCGTGCTTGCCAATGTCGTCGCTTCCCAACAGACAGTCCACGAGCGTTTCGGCGGGGTCGTACCGGAGCTTGCCTCGCGCGCGCACATCGAGATGATCGAGCGTGTCGTGATGGCTGCATTGGAGCAGGCGGGAGTTTCCTGGGGATCGCTCGTTGGCATCGCGGTGACGCAGGGTCCAGGGCTGGCGGGAGCACTCATAGTCGGCCTCAATTACGCCAAGGGCCTAGCCTACATGCTCCGTCTTCCTTTGGTCGGTGTGAGTCATTTGGATGCGCACATCGCGTCAGCGTGGCT
>DATELB010000220.1:0-15746 GCA_035277085.1 Nitrospira sp.
ATCCCAACTCGCGAAAAGTTCTTTTTGAGCAGCCGAACGCCAGCGGAATAATCGGCAGCCCGGACGGCCCGGCCCAGCTGGATCACGCCCAGTTTGGCGACCTGCGGCGGCCCTTTCGGTCCGTCCGGAGTCACGACGAGATCTACGCCGGAGCGGCCGAGCCGGATCAACTCGCGCAACGCTGGGACGCCTCCTCTGGTGCTGGACCCGCGAACCGCCCGAAGCCCGAACCGCTCGACGATGCGCGCAATGATCTCGCCGTCCTGTCGCTGACTGATGAGAATGTGGGCCAGCGTCCCCCGGTAGCTCAGGGGCATCATCAGCTGGCGGGCATGCCAGAAGGCGATGATGACGCGTTTGCCCTCCCGATACAGCCGGTCCACGTGTTCATGTCCGCGCGTTTCAATCCGCATGGAACGCCCAAGGGCGCGGATGACCGCCGCCCCGGCCGGCGGAAGCACCGCGAGCTTGGCCCAGCATTCGACCCGTTTCAACCGATGGCTAGCCATTCGGAAGATCCTGGAACTGAAGCGCATGGAGCCGCTTGTAGTGACCGCCGCGGAGCAGCAGTTCGTCGTGGGTACCCGTTTCGACGATGGTGCCGCGGTCGAGCACGACGATCCGGTCCGCCCGCTGCACGGTGGACAGCCGGTGCGCGATGACCAGCGTTGTTCGATGCGCCATGAGATTGGTCAAGGCCAGTTGAACCACGCGCTCCGATTCAGTATCCAGTGCGGACGTCGCCTCGTCCAGAATCAGCAACGGAGGGTCGCGAAGAATGGCCCGGGCGATCGCCAGCCGCTGCCGTTCTCCACCGGAGAGCTTGATGCCCTTTTCCCCCACCATGGTCGAATAACCCTGAGGCAGGCGCTCGATGAAGTCGTGCGCATAGGCCAGCTTTGCCGCGTGCACGACGTCGGCTTCAGCCGCATGCTGCCGTCCGAAGGCGATGTTGTTGAACACCGTGTCGTCGAACAGCACGACCTCCTGGGATACGATGCCGATCTGCGCGCGCAGTGAGGCCAGCGTGAACGATTGGATATCAACGCCGTCTATCAGTACTGCCCCCGCCGTCGGGTGGTAGAAACGAGGAAGGAGATTGGCCAGCGTCGTCTTTCCGCTTCCGCTGCTGCCCACCACCGCCACCATTTGGCCCGCGGGAATCACAAGATCCACGTCGGACAATGCCGGGACCGTCTGACCGTCATACAGAAACGTGACGTCCTGATAGACGACGGACCGCGTCACCGGCGGCATTGAAACCTGTCCGCGATCGGTTCCCTGTTCCGTCTCGAGATCGATCACGCCGAAGACACGCTCCGCCGCCGCAAGCGCCTGTTGAATCGTGTTGTTCGAGCCGGACAGCCGGCGGAGCGGAGTAAAGACCATGAACATCGCCGCCAAAAATGAGAAAAACGCGCCGGGCGTCATGTCCCCGTTGATGACGAGCGACCCGCCGTACCAAATGATCACCGCGACGCCGACCACGCCGATCACCTCGATGTGCGAGGACCCCAGGGAGGACACCTGAATCGCCTTCATCGTGGTGGTGAGGAAGGCCTTGTTGCTGTCTTTGAACCGTTCCGCTTCGGCCGCTTCACGCCCGTACGCTTTAACCATGCGAATGCCGGAGAGGGTTTCCTGCAGCGTCGACGCCATGTCGCCCATCTGCTCCTGGCCGCTTTTGCCCAGCGCGCGGAGCCGTTTTCCCATCCGTACCATGGTGACGGCGGCAAGCGGAATGACGATCATGGACAGGCTGCCGAGCTTCCAATTTTGATAGAAGATCACGCCCAACATGGCGAGGAAGGTCAGGCCCTGTTGAAAGATGTCCTTGAGCACACCGGCAATGGCGTTGGCCATCAGCGTGACGTCGTTGATGACGCGGGACACCAACCGTCCCGACGTGTTTGAATCATGGTACGACACGGGCAACCGGACCATCCGACCGAACAGTTCCTGGCGGATGTCGGTGACGATGTGATTGCCCACGTAATTCATCAGATAGTTCTGGCCGTAGCTGAACGCGCTTTTGAGCACCGCGACCGCAAACAGGGCCACCGGCAGCACGAGCAACAGCGTCTCGTTCTTGTTGATGAAGATTTCGTCCAGGACCGGTTTGACCAGATAGGCATAGGCCCCGGAGAAGGCCGCCACCAGCGCAGAGCAAATGAAGGCCGCTCCCAACCGGAACCGGTAGGGCCTGAGGTATCGGATCATCCGTAGAAAGCGGTCTAGGCTTGACATTCCGCCAGCACCACCTCAGCAGCCCGGTCGGACGCGCCGGGCGTGCCCAGCGACTCACGAACCTGGCGCAATCCGTTTTTCATTTCATCGTACGCTTGTCGATCATTCAGCAAGCGGCAAGCTTCCTTGGTGAGGCGTTCGACCGTCGCCTCATCTTGAATCAATTCCGGTACGACCGTCCGGCCCGCAACGAGATTGACCAAGCCGATCCACTTGACACGGATCCACATACGGGCGACCCAGTAGGTGGACAGCGTAGTCTTGTACAGCAGGATCATGGGTGTGCCGACAACAGCGGCCTGCAGTGTCGCCGTTCCTGAGGCGACCAGCAAAAGATCCGACACTGCCATCGCCTCGCTGGCTTGATCCTTGACTACCAACACCGGGACCGGGCTCTCCCGCAATAGGTCGTGGAGCAGTGTATCGTCAATTGACGAGGCCTGCGCGAGGATAAACTGCGTCTTCGGATCTCGCTTCACCAGTTGTGTCGCTGTTTGAAGCAGGACAGGGAGAAGCATCTTGACTTCGGCCACTCGGCTTCCGGGAAACAGTCCGATCACTGGAACCGACTCCTCCAAGTTAAATTGACGGCGGAGAGCGTGACGATTGTATTGAGGCGCTACCGAGTCGAGCAAGGGATGACCGACGAAGGTGCAGCGGACGCCGGCACGTTTGTAGAGATCCGGCTCAAACGGGAGTATCACGACGACGTGGTCGACTCGTTCTTGGATCCACTTCATGCGTCCGGGTCGCCACGCCCATATTTGCGGTGCGATGTAGTAGAGGACCCGGCGTCCTGCACCCTTGGCCATGCGCGCCAAACGCATATTCATTCCAGGGTTATCAATGAAGACGACGAGATCCCATGGCTCGGCTTTCAGCACGCGCCGAACCGCGAGCATCCGTTGGATGATTGCGCGGACAGCGGAGAGTCCCACGAGCCCGACGAGGTCCAATTGCGGCACGCCTGGTATCATGGTGACGCCGGCCGCCCTCATGCCAGGGCCCCCGATGCCGACCAGTTGCGCGCCTGGATCACGGGCGGCGATGGCTTTGGCCAAATGAGCTCCGTGGAGATCTCCCGATGCTTCACCGGTGATGATCAAAATTCGTGGCATGGACGGACCAGGCTCAGAATGGCGTCTGCACGGCCGGACTGTCCTGATTCCGGCGGACGAATCGCTCGATGGCCTCCAACACGCGATGGGCGAGGTCCAAAGCGGCCGCGCCGTCCTCGCCGGAGACGACCGGCCGGTGTCCTGCCGAGACCGCAGCGAGAAATGATTCGATCTGCAGCTTCAGTGGCTCCTCTTCGCCCCCCCTGAGCTGCTCGATGACGATCGAAGGCCGCACTCCGGTCCCTGCTTCCCGGCGGCAGATCATGCCTTGCCTGGTCTGAAAATCGATCGAGAGATAGTTGTCCCTTTGAAACAACCGGAGCCGGCGCATCTTATTCGTCGAGACGCGGCTCGCGGTCAGATTGGCCACGCATCCGCTTGCGAACTGAATGCGCGCATTGGCGATATCGATCGTGGACGACAGCACCGGCACGCCGGCGGCCTGCACGTCCTCGACCGACCCAGGGTTGAAGGAAAGCACCATATCGATGTCATGGATCATCAGATCGAGAATCACGTCCACATCGGTACCGCGATCGCTGAAACTGCTCAACCGGTGGCATTCGACGAAGACCGGCCGGCCGATGTGCGGCCGCATGACCTGCATGATCGGATTGAACCGCTCGCTGTGCCCGACCTGAAGCCGGCAACGGCGTTGGCCGGCCAGTTGCACCAGTTCATGCGCTTCATCGGAGGTGACCGCGATGGGCTTTTCGACCAAGACGTGCTTCCCGGCCTGCAAACAGGCTTTTGCCACCGGGTAATGAACCGATGTCGGCACCGCCACACTGACGACGTCGACCTCCGGCAAGAGTTCGTCGATCGAGCCGAACGCGGCGACGTGATGCCGCTCGGCGATTATCCGCGCCCGCTCCGGCGATTGGTCGAAAACGCCGATCAGCCGCGAACCGGGAAGCGACGCGTAGAGCCGGGTGTGATGCTGGCCGAGATGTCCGACCCCGATCACCCCTGCCCGCAACGGTGTCACGCGCTTATGACCCTCCGCTCAGGGGAGGCGGTTTGAGTATCCCCACTACCGCGATGCCGGCCGACTGCGCCTTTTTCAGCGTCAGGTCCCGGTCTAGGATGATGGTTCGGCCGGCCTCGACCGCCAGGACCGACGCGTTCACGGACGCCATGATCTCGATCGTGCGCGGACCGACGGCCGGCAGATCGAACCGCAAGTCTTGTTGCGGCTTACACCGTTTGACCACGACGGCTCCGTCCTTCGCGAGCTGGCCGCCCCGTTTGATCGCTTCGTCAGTGCCTTCGACGGCTTCGACGGCCACGACAACGCGGTCTTTCACGATAACACATTGACCGATGTCGAGCCGCCCGATGTCGTGAGCGACGTCCCACCCGTACCGGATGTCCTCCCATTCCTTGCCGCTCGGTACACGGGCCGTCAGCAGGCCCTCGTCGGCGAGAATGCCTTCGAGCCCGAACGTGGATTCGCAGATCGTGATGCCTTCCTTTTCAAGCTCCTTGGCGATCTCCCGCAGAATGTCGTCGTCCTTCCACAGGGCGAGCCGGGCGGCCAGCGCGAGCGCACGAAAATCCGGGCGGACGGTCGTAAAGACATGCGTCTTCTTGATGCCGCCCAGCATGACCGCCTGATGTACCTGATCGCTCTTGAACGCGTTGATGAGTTTGTTGAGTTGGCCGATCTTGATCCAATGGATACGGTCGACATGATTGGCCAGCTCGGGATCGGTTTCTCCCTCATGGGCCACTGCGGAGACATGGTAGCCAAGCTTGCGAGCGTTATCCGCGAAGATGATCGGAAAGCGGCCGTTGCCGGCAATGAGGCCCAGCCGTTCGCCGCTCGCGACTTCAGGCGCCTGCGTCATCGACGCTTATTCCTCGTCTTCATCATCCTTGCTGATCGAATGACAAATCCCGCGTTTGGTTCCCTCAAGAAATGCCAGGACGGCCATCACGTCCGGCTGATCGCCGAACTCGGCCTTCGCCAGGCGTGCGGCCTCCGCCATGCGATGCCCCGACCGGAACAGGATGTCGTACGCCCGCTTGAGGACGGCGACGCGGTCTGGCGAGAAGCCGTGGCGGCGCAAGCCGACAGAATTGAGTCCGTACATTCTGGCCCGATACCCGCCCGCGGCCCGCATGAACGGCGGAAGGTCCTGCCCGAGGGCGCAGCAGCCGCCCACCATCGCGTAGGCTCCAATCCGGACCCATTGATGGATGCCGGAGAGGCCGCCGATGATCGCATGGTCGCCGATCGTAATGTGCCCCGCCAGGCTGGCCGCGTTGGCCATGATCAGAAAATTACCCAGCCGGCAATCGTGCGCCACATGGCAGTAGGCCATCAGAAAATTCTTATTTCCAATGGACGTGACCCCGCCTCCCTCGACGGTCGCCCGGTTGACGGTGACGTACTCGCGGAAGACGTTGTCGTTTCCCACTATGACTTTGGTGGGCTCCCCCTTGTACCCGAGATGCTGCGGCGGGCCGCCGATCGACACGAAGGGATGGAGTTCACACCGCTCGCCGATCTCGGTCCATCCCTCCACCGTCACGTGCGACAGCAGGCGCGTCCCTTTGCCGAGCGTCACGTGCTCTCCCACCACGCAAAACGGTCCGACGACGACGTCGTCGGCTAACTTCGCGTTCGGGTGGACGATGGCATTGGCATGAATCTGCACGTGGACCTCCAGTGATTCGTGAGATGTATCACGCTTTCTCTTCGGTCACCATCGCAGTGACTTCCGCTTCGCACACCAGTTCCGTTTCGACGTACGCCTTACCGGCCATCTTCCAGAAAGGCGAACGTTTTTTCAGCACGTCGATTTCGAAACGCAGGCGGTCGCCGGGCACGACAGGCTTGCGAAATTTGGCTGCGTCTACCCCGGTCAGATACACCACCGGCTTGGTGGTGGGGCCCAGGGACTTGAACGCGAGAAGGCCGCCTACCTGCGCCATCGCCTCCAGGATCAACACTCCGGGCATGACGGGCCGTCCAGGAAAATGTCCCTGAAAGAACGGCTCGTTGACGGTCACGTTCTTGATGCCGACGATGCGCCTGTCGGGTTCGAGTTCCAACACCCGATCAACGAGCAAGAACGGATATCGATGCGGCAGAAGCGCCTGGATCTCGGCTTGTTCCATCAAGGGCATCGTCTAACTCCTCTTTGTCGGCACCAAGGGACTGCTCAAAATGGCCGCTGTTCTCACCCACCCGCCTCCGGCGCGTTAAAGCGCGCCGTTCACCGCGTCAGGCCGCGACAAGCGCTACGCGACGCGAGAACGAAGCCTGGGCCAAGGCGCATCCCGGGATATCGATTGCAAAGCAATCGGTGGGTCCGGGCGGGTAACACTCTTCGCCAGGGTTGGGCGGGTGAGATAAGTGCCATTTTCCAGCGGTCCTACTTGTTTTGCTTGTCGAATTCCTTGACTACCTGATCCGTCACATCCAATCCCTGCTGAGAATAGATGACGATCCGGAGCAGCTGCTCGTTCCCCCGATCGATGATTGCGACATACCCGTCGCGTTGCGCAACGACCTGGGCCGCATCTTGAACTTTCTTGACGTATTCAGCCACCATCTCCCGCTGTTTCTGCTGAATCTCCCGATTGAAGTCGGCCAAACGGCGTTGATACGCTTCGACCTTCGACTGAAACTGGATCTGCTTTTCCTGCTTGGCGCTTTCACTGAGTTTTCCGTCCTGAATCGTCCCCTCCAGCTCCTTCAATTCCTGATCGTCGGAATTAATGATCTTTTGCCGGGTGGCCTGATAGGCCTTGAGCTCGTCGAGCGCGCGTTTTCCAGCCTTGGACCGCTCGATGACGAGCTGCTGGTCCATCACGCCCACCTTCACTGGATCCGCGCTTCGCGCGGTCGCCGGCATGAGCCCGAGCGGGCCTAGCAGCGCCAAACAGACAAGGATATGCCGCCTCATGGATTGCCTCCTCTTCCACCGGTCAAATTCACTGCTTCGCGAAAGCTCACGGGTACTCTTTATTGAATTCGTCGATGACTTGCGTGGTGATATCCAGCTCTTCGGCGCCGTAGATCGCGGGGCCGCCTTTGCCTCTGTCGATGACGACTTGCAATCCGTTGCGTTTCGCGACCTTAGCAACGACGGCCTCCACTTTATCACGGAACGCTTCGAGGACGTCCTTTTGTTTTTCCTGGACTTCGCGGTTGAGCTCTGCCGCCTTTTGCTGGTACTCCGCCATACGGCGCCTGAACACCTGTTCACGCTCGCTTTTGGCGGCGGGACTCAGGACGCTGGCCTGCTTGATGAAATCCTCCTCCATCCGGCGCAGCTCCTTTTCTTCCATCTCGATCAATGCCTGACGATTTTTCGAAAACGCCGTCAGCGAATCCTTCGCTTTCTTGCCGGCGTTGGAATCATTGAGGACCCGGGCCGGATCCATGAGCCCGATTTTGCCTTCGATTTTGGCCACGCCGGCGCAGCCTGCCGCGACGGTCATCCACGCCGCCAATGCGAACAACCAGATGTTAGGACCGGCCCCAGTGGTTTGCATCGCCGCCATCCTAGAACAATGATCCGATGGTGAATTCGAACACGCCTTTCCGTTCTCCTGGGTTCGGATCGAGATTGATCCCGTAGGCCGCGCGGAGGGGCCCGAACGGCGAAATCCAGCGCCCTTCGATACCTGCCGCCTTCCGCAACGCCCCGAAAGAGACCGGCTCGTTGTCGTCGAAGCCTTTGCCCCAATCAAAGAAGATGACGCCGTTCAATTTGGCCTCCGACGAAATCGTGAAGATGAAGTCGTTGTTGAAGATCAATTCCTTGGCCGCGCCGATCAACGATCCACTGGGCGTCACCGGTCCCGCCCGGCCGAACACGAATCCGCGCATGGTGTTGATGCCGCCGACGAAGAACCGCTCCGTCAGGGGAATATCCTTGCCATTCAGACCCTCCGCCACCCCGAAGCGACCGCGGATCGCAAACCTCGTATCGAAGGGGAGCGGCGTGTATTTGATCACGTCCAGATAGTATTTGTAGAAATTGTTCGTCCCGCCCAGATACGGCGTCCCGATGTCGAAGCCCACGCTCGTCCGCAGGCCGCTGCGTGGATCGAGGAAATAGTCGCGGGTGTCGCGTGCCAAGGACGTCCTGAAACCCGTCGTCGTTTGGCTCCCCAACTGCCTGAGAACAAGCTCCGGAGCATCGGCGGTCGGATCGCTGAAATTCAATTCCTCTGCCATGAGGCTGATGCTCCCGCTCACATATTCGGACAGCCATCGGCCGAATGTGAGGCTGGCGCCGGCTTTCTTTTCGAAATACGTAATGTAGTTCGTCATGCTCCGGTAGACGTCGATCTGCATGGAGGTCAACGAATCGTTCAAGTACGGATTCCTGAACGTGATCAGCCCGAGGGTTCGCTGCTGGCCCAACTGGCCGCGGATGCGGCCCATCCACCCGTTGCCGCCGAGATTGCCCTCGGTGATGTCGGCGATGGCCACCAACTTGTCCAATGTGCTGAATCCGCCGCCGATGCTGAACTGTCCGGTCGGCTTCTCCTTCACCCGGACGTTAAGGTCCACCTTGTCGGCATCGACTTGTTGCGGAAGGATTTCCACGGTCTCGAAAAAGTTCAAATTGTTGAGGCGCTGAAAACTCCGCTTGAGGGACGGCGTATCGATGACGTCTTGCTCGTCGACGCGCAACTCGCGGCGGATGACGTTGTCTTTCGTCTTGTCGTTGCCGTTGATGTTGATCTGCCGGATGCGCATCATCTCGCCTTCTTTGATGTTGAGGATGATGGTGGCGGTGCGCTCCTCCGGATTCGGGTTCACGTTGGGCACGACGTCCGCAAACGCATACCCTTTGCTGCCGTACAGATCGGTCAGGCGGGTGATTTCATCCCGGATCTTCTGACGCTGAAAGATCTCGCCCGCCTTGATCTTCATTTTGTCGCGCAGTTCCGGCTCCTCAAACACCGTGTTGCCGCGAAACCCGATCTCGGCGACGGTAAACGGCTCTCCTTCGTTCACCGCATAGGTCACGATGAACCATTTCTTGTCTTCACTGAGCTCGACCGACGGCAAACCCACCTGGGCGTTGAGATAGCCCTTATTGAGCAGGACCTCCCTGATCCGCTCGACGTCGTTGTTCATTTCCTCGCGCTTCAGGACCCCGGCATCGGACAGAAACGACGGCAGCTGTAGCTGGGTGAACAAGCCGTACCAGGGCACCCACTCGCGCGTCGCCGCCACCTTGAAGACCTCGCTTTTCGTGGCCGCTCGCATCCCCTCGAAATTGACGGTTTTGACTTTGGCTTTGTCGCCTTCCTTAATGAAAAAGGTCAGCCGCTTCCGGTCTTCGTCGAGCGTCTGCACGATGGGAATGACCAGGGCGCTGAAATAGCCATCCTCCTGATAGGCAAGGCGGATTTTTTCCGCGCTCTCCTTGGCCTGCTGCTGATCCAGGAACGCTTGGCTCTTGATCGTAATTTTTTCCTTGAGCTTGTCGTCGCTCAGCTCTTCATTGCCGTCGAACACGATTTCCGTGATGAACGGCTTTTCCTGAACGATGAACGTCAGGGCGATCCCGTCCGGCGCCGATTCTGTCTCCACCTGCACGTCTTCGAAATAGCCCGTTTCGTACAGGACCTTGATCTGGCCGCGGACGTTTTCGGGCGTATATGGATCGCCGGGCTTCAAGGTCAACCGTCCTTGAATCGCGGGAAGCTCGATCTTTTTGTTGCCGCGGATATCGATGGAGGCGACCTTGGCCGTCGGTGACTGCGCTGTCGCCTCACGCACAGGAACGGCCACGACGAAGACCAGCATCAGCATCACCAGCAACCAGCGGGGGCGCTGTACGGAAAACACCTCCGTCACTCGTAGCGGGCTCCCGGGCGGACCACAGAGTATGACAACCCCATCCAAAGGCCTCGATTAGGGAAGACAATATATTTTCTCGAGCCCCGCAGCTGAGCCCGGCCGGGGACCATAGATGACAGCGGCAATGAAGGTCGACTGACGTGAGATGCTTACGCATGCAGCGTGGGAGCATCAGCCACGAACTCGTGTAAAAAACTCCCGGATTATATTGGGCAAGTGCTTTAATGTAAAGCGGATCTGGCTCGAAACGCGGCGGCAACTAGGAGCGTCGGCGAGAAGGGCGATTCCTTGACATCACCTACCCCATCACATAGTATCGCGTTATGTCGAGAACCGACGTTCGCAAAGCGATTCTTCCCGCCGCCGGCCTCGGCACGCGATTTCTTCCTGCCACGAAGGCGTCTCCGAAAGAAATGCTTCCGTTGGTGGATAAGCCGCTCATTCAATACGCCGTCGAAGAAGCGGTGGCGTCTGGCATCGAAGACATCATCGTAATCACCGGCCGTGGCAAACGCGCCATCGAAGATCACTTCGATCGCTCGGTCGAATTGGAGGAAAACCTCAAGGGCAACGGGAAGGGCCAGTTGCTCAGTCAAATCCGGCACATCTCCAACCTTGCCAATTTCTGTTACGTGCGGCAGTCGGAAGCCTTGGGCCTCGGACACGCCGTACTGTGCGCGCAGCATCTGATCGGCGACGAACCCTTCGCCGTCATGCTCGGCGATGAAATCATTGATGCGTCCGTGCCAGGTCTGGCTCAACTGGTGCACACCTATAAAAAACGTCATGGTGCGGTCCTCGGGATTCAAGAAGTGCCCCACCAGGAAGTCAATCGTTACGGCATCATCTCGCCCGAGAAGTTGTCGGACGGTCTCTATAAGGTGGCAGATCTCGTCGAGAAGCCGTCGCCTTCCGATGCTCCGTCGAATTTGGCTGTCATCGGCCGTTACGTGCTTCCTCCTGAGATTTTTCCGATATTACGAAAGACAAAGCCCGGGAAGAACGGGGAAATCCAACTCACAGACGCGCTGAGGGAGCTGGCGAAGCACTCCCCGATGTATGCGCTGGAAGTGAAAGGCAACCGCTACGATGCCGGCGACAAGCTCGGATTCCTCATCGCGACAGTTGAATTTGCGCTGAAAAACCCGTCATTGGGCGCAGACTTCGCCGACTACCTTCGTAGCCGTACCGAGTCGGCCGGAGAACATCGCCGCACCAGCAGAGCCTAGCCATCGCATCCGTTCTGTGTCGAAGAACGATTCATCGGAAGCCGTGAGAGCACATCGATGAGCGAGTCGATCGAACAAGACCTGACGCCCCCTCAAAACGTCGAAATACCCGACCAGCTCCCGCTCCTGCCGGTACGCGACATCGTGGTGTTCCCGTACATGGTGCTGCCGCTGTTCGTCGGCCGTGAGATGTCGATCAAGGCCATCGAGGCGGCGCTCGCGGGCAACCGGATGATCTTCCTCGCGACGCAAAAGGCGCTGGACGTCGAAAACCCCACTCCTGACGACATCCATACGATCGGCACCGTCGGCATCATTATGCGGATGCTGAAGCTGCCGGATGAGCGGATCAAGATTCTCGTGCAAGGCCTCTCCAAGGCCAAAATCTCCGGCTATATCCAGACCGATCCGTATTACTCCGTGCGCATCGACAAGATCACCGAGACGAAGGCGGCGGCCTCCACACTCGAGAGCGAAGCCGTCATGCGTACCGTCAAGGAGCAGATCGAACGGATCGTCAGTCTCGGCAAGGTCCTGATCCCCGATGTGATGGTCGTCATTGAAAATCTTGAAGACCCCGGCCGCCTCGCCGACATGATTGCCTCCAATCTGGGTCTCAAAGTTGAAGTGACTCAGTCGGTGCTGGAGATCACGGAGCCGCTCAAGCGCCTGCGCCAGATCAGCGAGATCCTGGCGAAGGAGATCGAAGTCCTCTCGATGCAGCAGAAAATACAGGCCCAGGCCAAGGGCGAGATGGACAAGACGCAACGGGAATACTTTCTACGCGAGCAGCTCAAGGCGATTCAAAAGGAGCTGGGGGAGCTGGACGAACGGGCTGAGGAAGTGGCGGAATTCCGCAAGCGCGTGAAAGACGCCAAGATGCCCGAGAAAGTGCTCAAGGAAACGGAAAAGCAGCTGAAACGGCTGGAGAAGATGCATCCGGACACGGCGGAGTCTGCAACCGTCCGCACGTATCTCGAATGGATGGTCGAGCTGCCCTGGTCCAAGAAATCGAAGGACAACCTGGACTTGCGGGCCGCTCACAAAGTACTCAACGAGGATCATTACGATCTCGAAAAAGTCAAAGAACGCATCCTCGAATACCTGGCGGTCAGGAAGCTGAAAGAAAAGATGAAGGGGCCGATTCTCTGCTTTGTGGGGCCGCCCGGCGTTGGCAAAACCTCGCTCGGAAAGTCGATCGCTCGCGCCCTTGGCCGTGAATTCGTCCGCATCAGCCTGGGCGGGGTCCGTGATGAAGCCGAAATCCGCGGCCACCGCCGAACGTACGTCGGCGCCCTGCCGGGCCGCATGATCCAGGGTATGAAACAGGCGGGAACCAACAACCCGGTCTTCATGCTGGACGAAATCGACAAGGTCGGCATGGACTTTCGCGGCGACCCGTCGGCGGCCCTGCTCGAAGTGCTCGACCCCGAGCAGAACAATACGTTCACCGATCATTATCTGGGCGTCCCGTTCGATCTTTCCGAGGTGATGTTCATCACTACGGCAAACCTGATCGATCCGATTCTTCCCGCCCTTCGCGACCGCATGGAAATCATCGAGATTCCCGGCTATACCGAAGAGGAAAAACTCGGCATCGCCCAGCGCTACCTCATCCCGCGACAACTGAACGAGCATGGCATCACCGAAAAACACGTGAAAATTGCCGAGGCCGCGATCCGCCAGATCATCATGCATTACACCAGGGAAGCGGGCGTGCGGAACTTGGAGCGGGAAATTGCCAACGTCATGCGTAAGGTGGCCAAGAAAGTGGCCGAAGGCAAGGGTCTTGGGTTCCCAGTGAACGCCGGAAACCTGCACAAGTATCTGGGCGTCCCGAAGTTCGTGCCGGAATCGGAGCTTGAGAAAGATGAAATCGGCGTGGCGACAGGGCTCGCCTGGACTGAGGCCGGCGGCGACGTGCTCTATATTGAGGCCACCGTCATGAAGGGCAAGGGCGTGCTGACCCTCACCGGCCATCTCGGCGACGTCATGAAAGAATCCGCCCAAGCCGCGTTGAGCTACGTCCGCTCGCGTGAAAAAACGCTCGGCATCAACCCCGACATGTTCACCAAGCAAGACCTGCACATCCATGTCCCCGCCGGCGCGATTCCGAAAGACGGTCCCTCAGCCGGCATCACCATGGCCACGGCGATCGCCTCGGCGCTCGCACAAGTTCCGGCGCGACGGGATCTCGCGATGACGGGGGAAATCACGCTGCGAGGACGGGTGCTGCCGATCGGCGGGTTGAAGGAAAAAATCCTTGCCGCGAAGCGGGCGAGACTGACATCGGTCATTCTGCCAAAGCGGAACAAGAAGGACCTGGACGAGATTCCGAAACACATCCTGAAGGGCATTCAGCTGGTCTTTGCCGATACGATGGACGACGTCATGAAGGTCGCGCTGCGGCGCCGAGCATCGGTCAAGAAGAAGGCGGGCCAGCCGCAGGCCCCCGAATCGCCGAAACCGTCGCCCCGCGTCGAGAGATCGAGGCGCGCCGAACAGACCGCCCACGCACGATCAGCTGTGCCTCCGCAAGGCTCCCACCGCCGTTAGCATGGCATCGTCGGCCCGGCCTAAGGCCGGCACCAGTCTCCGAGAATTCGAGCTGATCCGGGCTCTCAAGCAACGTTACGGTGAAACCGATGGCCGGATCGTCCTGGGCATGGGCGACGATGCCGCCGTCATCGCGCCGGGGCGCGCGGACCGGTACCTGTTGACGACCGACCTCCTCACGGAAGGAATCCATTTCGACCGCACGACCGCCGCTTTTGCCGACATCGGATTTCGGGCTGCCGCCGCCAACCTCAGCGACATCGCGGCCATGGGCGGCGCTCCGGAATTTCTGCTCGTCTCCCTCGCGATTCCTCGGCAGGGGACCATGCGACAAGTGGAGCAGCTGTACTCAGGCATGATGGCCGCCTGCCGTCCGCATGGGGTCAGACTGATCGGCGGCGACACGTCCGCCTCGAGGGGCGGCTGGTTCGTCGGCATCACGCTGGTCGGGTGCGCCAATGCCGGACGGATTCTTCTACGAAGCGGCGCCAAGGCCGGGGACGATCTCTATGTCACGGGGACGCTCGGGGATTCGCGCGCGGGCCTCGGGTTGGTGCGACGGGGCAAGGGCCAGGCACGATCTCTCAACGCCGGCCAGAGACGATTTTTGGTACGCCGACATCTGCGCCCGACGGCGCGCATCCGCGAAGGACTCTGGCTGGCGACGAGCGGCTGGGCGACGTCCGCCATCGATCTCTCGGACGGCCTGTCCGGAGACCTGCGGCATGTGTGCGCGGAAAGCCGCGTCGGCGCCGTCCTCGAAGTTTCAGCGCTGCCGATTTCGTCCGCCTGTCGTCAGTATGCCTTGTCCATCAAGCAGGACCCGTTCGCCCTCGCGCTTGCCGGCGGAGAGGACTATGAGCTGCTCTTCACGGTCCCTGCCCGGCATCGAGCGTCCTTTCAGCGGGCCTCAGCCCGGCGGGGTTTCCGGGTGACCCGAGTAGGAAGGACGACGGTGGCGAAGGAGGGGCTTCGCATGACGCTGCCCGACGGACGCCGGCGTCCCCTGCCCGTCAGCAGCTACGAACATTTCCGGCGCAGGCCATAGCCCGCATGGCCTCCTTGCGCGCCCTCCTCAGGCAGATCCTTCACCTTCAAGAATCGCCGCACCGCACGGCTCTGGCCTTTGCCATCGGCAGCGCCATCGCCTTCTGTCCTTTCTACGGGTTCCACATGGCCCTGGTGGGTCTCTGCACCTGGGCATTCAAACTGAATTTCATTGCCCTGCTCGCCGGCGCCTTGATCAACAATCCCTGGACGATTGTGCCAATTCTTGGAGCGACCTATTGGACCGGCGCCGTCCTTCTCGACCGCTCGGAAAGCCCGTCGTTCGACTGGAGCGAGCTCGGTTTTCGGGCGATCTACGAGCAGGTCATGCCCTATGCGGTGCCGTTTGTGGTCGGAGGAGTCGTTCTGAGCCTGATCGCCGCACTCCTCTCGTATCCGCTGGCGCTGTACCTGATCACGAAGCACCGGCAGAATGCAGCCGGCCGGGCGCAGCCATTGCCGCCTCCCGATCCGCTAGGCTAAGATGCTGCCGCGCCATGGCACGGCAGGAGCCCACTCGCACACCCAATGCTCCGTATGAGGGATCGGCCCTCATTGCTGATCCGATCCACAAGTACGTGTCCTTTACCGTCCCGACGGACCAGGCCGAGTCCTATGAGCGGACGGAAAAAGACCTGATCGACAGTCCGTGGGTCCAGCGACTCAGGCAAATCTATCAGCTCCAAAGCGCCCGGTGGGTTTACCCGTCGG
>DATELB010000221.1:0-2780 GCA_035277085.1 Nitrospira sp.
CCCATTCTCGCCAATTCTGCGAAATAGTGCGAAAACGCCTTCATGCCTCCCGAAGCCTGGCCCCAATCGAAATATTCGTTGGGGGCGTGATAGCCGTGCTCGGGCAGGCTCAGGCCGAGAAAAAGAATCGGCACCTTCCAGGCCTTCTGCATGGTGACCATAGCTCCGATCGATCCGCCTTCCCGGATGAATGCCGGCTCCTTGCCGAATGCGGCTTTGGAGGCCCGCTTCACGCAGTCGACATAAGGACCTTCGAAACTGCCTTTGAACGGATGGAGCATGCCTTCCGGTTCGACCTTGACGCTGGAATTTATTTTCGACACATATGTCTTCAGCAGCGCGAACGCTTTCTCCGGCGTCTGATTCGGCACGAGCCGCATGGTGATCTTGAGTTCACCGGACCCCGGCACGATCGTCTTGACGCCGGGGCCGTGATAGCCGCCGCTCAACCCATGTATCTCGAAGGTCGGAGCAGCCCAGATCCGGCGTGTCACTTCCGCCGGATCATCCGTTCTCAACGACGTCAACCCATAGGCCTTCTTGAATCGCTTCACCTGAAAGCCCGACTTCAGAAAGCTCTTGATCTCGTCTTTGGTCGGCTTCACGACATCCTTGTAGAAACCGGGGATTTTCACTTCTCCGGTTTTGGCATCGACGCAAGCCTGCGCCACTTCCATCAGTTCCGCGAGCGGATTTCGTGCGGCACCGCCGGTGACTCCCGAATGGGCGTCCTTGATGCCTGTTCGCAACGTCAACCTGGCCCCGACCAAGCCCCGCAACCCGTAGGGCATCGCCGGCTGGCCTTTAGCGATCCAGATCGTATCCGAGACCATCACTGAATCGGGTCGAGGAATATCTGTTCGGTTCTTCAAGCCGGCGCCGAAATTCGGACTGCCGATTTCCTCTTCGAGCTCCCACAAGAACCGAATGTTGAGGGGCAAGCCCTGGTCGACCACATACCGCGCCGCGAACAGCGCCGCGAGCGCAGGGCCTTTATCATCCGTCGCACCGCGGCCGCGATAGACGCCGCCTTCGTTCCTGAATGCGAACGGCGCGTGCTCCCATTGCGGCTCCTGGGCCGGCTGAACATCCATATGATTGTAGATCGTCACCGTGGGATAACGGGCGCCGAGCGTCCAGCCGCCGGAGACAATCGGATAACCGCCGGTCTCCACAACCCGCGTGGCGGCGCCCATCTCCGTCAACACCTGAGCGGCCAAATCGGCCATTCGTCGCATATCCTGTGTCTTGGCCGGATCCATGCTGATCGATGGAATTTCGACCATCTGGCCCAGGAGATCCTCGTATCGTCCACGGCGTTCGGCGATGTAGGCGTCTACCGGCAATCTCGTCATGAATTCCTCCTGAAATGAGCTGGCGGATTATAGCGGGAGCGCCAGCGCCATGAAAGGTTGCCGACTCGAACGGTGCAGACATGTTAATATCCTGGCCCAATGCGCTTCGTGCTTCGGCTGAGTGCCTGTTCGATCGCTCTGGGCGCGATCGTGCTTTCGACCGCTTTCGGAGCCGACCCCGTCACGATTCGCGAGATCCTCGACGACCCCGCAATTTACCATCTGAAGCAAGTCACGCTGTTGGGAACCGTCCGCAACGTTCAGCCCCTGGATCCTTATAAATTGCCGGCCGGAACGACCTGCTACGGCGCATATCTTTTCTATTTGGAGGATGAGTCGGCCTCCATCAACGTGGCCGTGTTCGGACTCTGCGGCGTTCCGACCGTGAAAGACCCTGACGTGGAAGATGGCGCCCGCGTCGAGCTCCGGGCCACTATCCAGGCGCCCAGCCATGGCGGGTATTATTTGAGTTTCCAGGGCCTGAAAGTGGCCGGAGAACGTGAAGGCGTCATCCAGGCTGTGGCCGATCGGATCATCCCGGTCACCGAATAAGCCTTGTGCAGCCAACTATTGAATATGTCTTCGCGAGGAAAACCGGCACCGATAATTTGGCGGTCGCTTCCCCTCTTCACGGCAATCCTCATCGCCGTCGGTTGCGCAAGCAGTCGAGGCCTCTCACATGATGCGCTCGTGGACGTTCTGCGACAGGATGAATCGCGCTTTGTCGGGACGTCCGCAGCCAACGGAACCCCCACACGACCGAACGCCCCCGCACTCGGATTGTACTTGAAGCCGACGGGCTACCTGCATCGGGAATTCGAGTGGACGAGCCAAGACCGCGATGCCCTGTTGACCTGGTCCAGACAGCTTCCGTTGGACGCTGGAGGAAGAAGCACTGGATTTCTTACCCTGTCCTCATTGAAAGGCCACAGTTTGACGGAGCTTCGAGGCACGGCGGGCCGGTACGGCGTCGATTGGCTCTTGATCGTTGATGGAGCCGCGGCCGTCGACCGCTACAACAATTACAAGGCGGGCCTGCTCTACTGGACGATAGTCGGCGCCTACCTGGCCGACGGTACCCACAGCGATGCACTCTGTGTGTTGAAGGCGACGCTGTGGGACGTCAAGACGGGAGCGGCTCTCTTCGACGAGGAAGCAGAAGCGCAGACCAAAACGGTGGGCCCTGCTGCCCTGGTGGACGACGAGCGTGAAATCGCACGGGCCAGAACGACGGCGATGAACCTCTTGATGGAGAAGCTGACAAAACGCTTCGCCATGCTGGCCAAACCCAGCCGATGAAACCTTCGTGGATATGGATTGCCCTTCCCCTGTGGGGCCTCCTCTTCGCACCTCCATTTGTCGCTGCGCAATCTCCGACCTCTTCTCACCCGACGGAGGCGTCAGCGTCGGATGGATGGGCCAACT
>DATELB010000222.1:0-5595 GCA_035277085.1 Nitrospira sp.
CCTTCGCCAGGCATGAGCCCGGCGAGCCGCTCTGCGCACGGCACCGCGGCCTCCGGGTTCACTGCTTCAACCGCGTGGATGTAGTAATGGCACGCCCCGGGGTGGTTTGCGTTGCGGGAGAGAACTCGCTTGAGCTGCCGGACGATTTCGTTTGTGCCGGGGTAGGGGGTGCCGTCGGGCTGCCAGTAGTTCCACGGGCGGAGATCCATGAGCGATTCGGCGTACAGCGTCGCGGCATCGAGGTCGTCGGCATACGTGGCGGCGACCTTCTCCATTGCGCCGGAGTATGCGGTGTCCAACCGGGCACGATCCGCCGGAGGAGTCGCTTCGTAACGTTGCGCGAGCGCATCGATGTACGCGCCCTCGGGAGCCGTAGCATGGGACTTCAGCGCCAGCGCCTTTTGCACCGCCTCGTACGCGGCGACGCCGCTCGGGGCATCCATCGGAGCGTTGACGTGCGGACCGTAGGCGAGGGCGATGCCCCAGTAGCATATGGCACAGGTAGGATCGAGTGCCGCAGCTTGCTTAAAGGATCGGATCGCTTCCGCATGATTGAAGCCGTAGACGAATCGAAGGCCTTGATCGAAGTACTGTTGCGTGGCCGGGACTTTTGTCGAGATCGATTTGTGGTGGGAGCCGAGGTCCTTGTAGAGGGGGGCTGTGCTTGAAGAAGTCTTCGGGGACGCCGGCGGCGCCGTTGACTCTGTTCCGAAGCTGGGAGCGGCACTGGCGAGCAGAACCGCCGCTGCGAATCCGATGATGCGAGTGGTGTTCATGGCAACCCTCCGTTGAGTGTGTATTGACGCGTTGTTCAATGCGCAACGACGGCTCGCATTATATGGGGGTATTGTACTGAAGTCTTATCTTGGCGTCTGGTTCTCTTAACAGAGCCAAGCTAGGCGCCGTGCCGACTTGCTTAGGCGTCCGGGTTCATTTGCCGAAGCATCCCTGCCAGGGTGTTTGCATGTCTCAGGAGATTCCCATAGGATCGCTCGCGGAACAGGATATGCTCCCTGACAAATCACATGGCCAAGGAAGCCTCATAGTCGCCGCCTTGATCGTGCTGTCGATTGTGTTTGCCGGACATTGGATCGTCAGCTACGTTCAGACGACCAATCCGTGGACTATCATTCCTTGGTATGGCGTCGCCGCAGTGTTGATCATCGTCGTCGGTATGCTGGTCCGCAGAGACCGTTAGCGCAAATTGCTCATGATCGGTATCAACCGCATTGTGGAATTTCGGGTTTACTCACCTGCCCGCGCTGCGGCCGGCGGCCGCTTTGTAAAGAGCTTCGTCCGTCGAGGATGTACTACCGGCCATCGAGCTGCTGCACAATGGCGAAATAGCGATTGTCGGACATTTTCCTGCCCCTGATTTCGACGGAAATGGCAGTCCCATCCTTGCGTTGGAACAATCGTTTCAAGCACAAGGTCTTGCCCTCGCGCAGTTGTTCAAGGCACTGCTGGGCCATGTCTTTTTCTGACGGGATGTAGGTTTCCTTGACGTGAAGCTGGAGTAACTCCTCTCTCGTGTAGCCAAACAATTCACACGCCTTGGCATTCACCAGCCTGAAATACCCTTCCATGTCCACGGCAACAATGGCATCTGAAGCCTCCTCCATCAAGAGCCGATACTGACGTTCGCTCTCATGGAGAGCCGCTTCCGCTTTCACGCGTTCAGTAATATCTTGGGCAAAGACCAAGACCCCGATCACGCTGCCCTGAGTATCACGGTAGGGTACCTTGTCAGTCTGAACCCAGCGCTTTTCACCGGGTGATGTTTCATAGAGTTCGACAATTCCGAGTTTTGCGTCGCCGGAGGCAATGACTGCGAGGTCATCACGATGATACTTCTCCGCTTCCTCGGGATAGAGATCATAGGTGGATATGCCTTCGATCTCAGCCACGGTTTTGTGAATCGATTCTGCCGCCTGCCGGTTGACCCGTAAGATGCGATTCTGCGTATCCTTGTACCAGACCATCGCCGGAATGAGATCTAACAGTACCTGTTGCTCAATCTGCTGCTTGAGAAGCTTCGCTTCGGCCTCCTTCCGCAGCGTGATGTCGCGGATGATGCCGCAACTCAACATCTGCCCGCCGGATTTCCACGTGCTGATCGACAGCTCAATCGGAAATTCGCTCCCGTCTTTTTTAAGGCCATATAGTTCGATCGTTCTCCCGGTCTGGATAGATCCGCCAATGGCCTTCACGATCTCAAGCCCCCGAAGATGATCCTCTTGGTAGCGAGCCGGCATGATGATGGTCAGCGGCTGTCCGAGAATCTCTCCCTCCGTGTAGCCAAAGAGCCGTTGGGCAGCGGAATTCCATGAGACAACTTTGCCGTCGCCATCAGCCAACACAATCCCGTCCGGTGCCGTGTGAACGACCTGCCGGAACTGCTCTTCTTTTGCAGTCAGGGCATGCTCCACACGACTCATCTTGAAGACCAACTTGCGGACTTCAACGGCTTGACGGACGGTAATCTTGAGCTCATCCCGGTTGTAAGGTTTGGTGATATAGCCAAAGGCTCCACGGCGAAGGGATTCCACGGTGTACTGTTCTTGGATGGATGCGGTGAGGACAATGACCGGGAGCAGTGGGTCCAGTTCCTCCAGTCCCCGAAGCACGGCGAACCCATTGAGGTCCGGCAATCCTAAATCCAGAAGCACTGCTCCAAACGAGTGGTCTTCAGCTTCTTGCAGTGCCTGCCTTCCCGTCCTCGCGCAGCGCACGGTGTACCCTTCATGTTGAAGGTAATGTTCCAGGGCGAGAGCGAGGTCCGGATCATCCTCGACAATGAGGACGGACGAATGGTGAGAAACGATTGGTTCGGCTTTCATGGAAGCTGTAGCAGCCTCGCAAGAAGGGAAAGGATCGGACAAAAACCCGAGAAAATCAATAGATGGAGATGAGGGAGGCTAAGTTGTATAGGGCAGGGTGAAATGGAACTGAGTCCCTTTTCCTGGAGCGCTCTCGACTGCAAGGGTTCCCCCATGCAACTCAACAAGCCCTTTTGCGATGGCCAGTCCTAAGCCGGACCCCGTCGCATGTCCGGACTCCTGCTGGACTCGATAGAACTTGTCAAAGATCCTGGGCAGATGCTCTTCAGGGATCCCGCACCCTGTATCCGAGACGTTCATCTTGATATGCCGATCGTCCAAGACCTGGGCACTGATACGGACGCTACCGCCTGCTGGCGTAAACTTGATCGCGTTCTCCAGTAAATTGGCGAGCACTTCGTAGAGTTTGTCCCGGTCAGCGCGGACTTTCGGCATGCTCTCCATGGAGCCCACGTCCATGATGATCGACTTCCGATGGGCGAGAGGCTGAAACGCCTCAACAAGATCAACCAATAGCTCTTGCAGCGACAGAGCCATAGGCCGCAACTCCATCTTGCCCGCTTCGAGCTTGGACAGGTTCAACAGTTCATTGAGCATGCGCCTGAGCCGGTCTGCATTGGCTTGGATTCTGGAGGCATAGTGCTGTTGTTTTTCGTTCAACGGACCTGCCACTTCCCCCACTAAGTTTTCTGAAAGACTCAAGATCGAGGTAAGCGGTGTCCGCAATTCATGAGAGACGACACCGACGAAGGCGCTTTTCAGCCGGTCGTACTCTTGAAGTTGTTCGACGGTCGCTTGAAGAGTACTCGTTCGTTCCTGAATCCTACGTTCCAGGTTCTGGTTCAGCTCATCAAGCTCCTGTTCGGCGCGCCGGCGCTCGGCCACGCCCACCGCCAACACCATTGCGGTCACCGCGATGACCGCGATGAAGGCCTGCAATAACAGCAAGCTTTCATGTTGATTGATACGGGCAAAGGGACCGGAGCCGCGCAACGTACCCCAAATGGCGATCGCTGCGCACAGCAGGATTGCCGTGACTGTCTCACGAAGCCCAAGCCGGACTGCCACCCAGATCAAAATAGAAAGAGTCAGGAAGGCAAGCGGATAGTTAGGCCCGGTCATCGCCTGGCTGCTCTGAAAGACAATCCATGTGACGACGCAGAGCAGCGTGGTCGAGAGGCCTATTTCCACGAGCCGGGAGCGGCCCCAATTGAGAGCGGGTTCCGATGCCCAGAGGATGATTGCCGGCGTGACGATGAGAGCGCCTACGGCGTCACCGAGCCACCACGTCATCCAGATCGTACAGTATTTGTCCCAGTCTGCGTATCCTCCGAGCGCGAGACTCGTGACCCCGATCGTTGGGCTCACGATAGTACTGAGGAGAGCAGCCAGAAGCACGAACTTCAGCGTATCGCCTTGTTGCCCGAAGAGCTTTCGCCCGTTCGCAAAATGGTTGACCAGAAATGCACCCACGAACCCTTCCAAGGTGTTCCCGCTTGCGATGGCGAGAGAGGACGCTACCGAACCAACGGTTGTCGCATTGACGACCAATGCCCCGAGAAAGACTGCGGGCCATACCCAATAGCCAAACAGAAGAAAAGCCGCGAGGCTGATGCCCGTCGGAGGCCAAACGGGAGTCGCGCTGGGATGAAACACGGCCATTTGAAGGCCCAGCTTTCCGGCCAGCACATAACCTGCGCCAAGACTGCAAAGCACAATCCATATCTGGAGGGGGCTCAATCCCTGCCCAAAGGGATCAGGCATACGAATGACAGATTGAGTGAGAGGCCGAATGCGAGGCAGAGGATCTATTGCACTGGTACCGATTGCCAACTCATTGCCGGGCATAGCTGCTTCACCCTCAACACAACTGACGCGCAGTGCTCGATTTTTTTAGCGATACTAATATTAGGACTGCGTTATGAGCGACGCAATAGGGCCGAATGGCATAACGAAATACGTGCATTAAGAATCAGCGTCACAATAATAATCCATCCGACCTGTCAGACAGTAAGGAGAGCTTAAGTCTATCGAGCAGCTGAGTTTTCACAATCTGCTATCTTTAAATAGGCAGATCATGTGAAGGGAGGACCGCTCGTGATGACACGTTTCATCGGATGCCTTGTGGCGATGGCGCTGCTGAACGTTTCGCAGGTCCAGGCTCAAGGGTATATCGATGGTCTGATGAACCGGGCCACCGAAAGCGCCAAGCGCAAAGCGCAGGAGCGGGTCAATCAGAACATCGATCAATCCATCGATACGGCGATCAAGAAGACCGAAGACACCATGAAATGTGTGGCGACGGACCAGGAGTGCCTCAAGCGAGCAAAAGAAGAGGGTCGGCAGGTCGAGATGGTGGGTAGTGCGGCTTCTGCGGACACCATGAAATGTCTCATTACCGACACCGGTTGTATGAAGCAGGCGAAGGCGCAGCGCAAGAAGGTCCAGATCGTCGAGGAGCATCAACTCGATACGTTGCGTTGCTCAACGACCGATACCGCCTGCCTCACACGTGCAAAGGCACAGGGGAAGAAAGTCGACATCATCGATTAACGCGGGTTGCCCTTCGCGAGACATCTCGCCTTAGTACTCCAGCGGTGTTCTTTTCGTTCCAAGCACCATCAAGAATTTCGAGCCATCGTTCAGTTTCCCTTCTGCGGCCCACGAGTCGCCCTTTCCCTTCGCGATAAAATTTCCTTTCCGCTTGTCGTTACATTGGATCGTGCCTTCGGTCGTCGTCTCGATGACAGGAATA
>DATELB010000223.1:0-30228 GCA_035277085.1 Nitrospira sp.
CCCTCGGTGCGCCCAGACGCACCGCTACCCCTTTCTCACCCACCCACCCCGAGCTGCCAGAGCAGCTCTTTCCCAGCATCCGGTATGTTGAGCCTTTGAGCGTCGCGAGAACGAAGCACGGTAACGCGCGCGTCCCGGCGCGCGGGGGTTGGGCGGGTGAGAAGGAGGCGATTTCAGTAGTCTGCTAAGGGTTCGGCGCGACGAAGACTAACACTTTCAGCCGCTGACCGCTGTCATTCTTGACTCCGTGTTCTTCGCCGGCGGGAGCCATGGTGCCCTGCCCTGGTCCGAGCACGTGCTTTTCGGCTCCCACCTGAAATGTGCCTTGCCCCTCGAGGACCAGATAGACCTTGTCCTGTTCGCCATGCACATGTCCTTTTTGCTCTTGGCCCGGCTCGAAGCAATAGACATCGCAAAAAAAACGTTGCGATTGAAAGATGTTGTTTTTCTTCATTTTGTCCGAGCTAAACGATTGATAATCAGCCAATTTTATAATCTTCATCGTTGCTCCGGTTATAGGTATGTGCGCCCCGGCCACAGCGCGACCTTGTCTGCCTTTGACCGGCCCGGCGCTTTTCGGCTACGCTCCTGTCGGCTGCCGAGGCATCATGAATCGAGCCGAGCGACGCCGTCAAGAAGCCGCACGCGGACAGGCCCACCGGCCCACGGTCGACGGCTGGCTGGAGCAGGGACGTCTCCACCAGCGCGAGGGTCGTCTCGTTGAGGCAGAAGCCGCCTACCGGCAGGCGCTTGCTCTCGCCCCCCACCATGCCGAAACCCTCCATCTCCTAGGACTGGTGACATACCGATTGCAGCGCCTTCATGAATCGTTAGACTACCTTCGTGCGGCCGTCGAACGGGACGCATCTTCGCCGGTGTACCGGTTTAATTTCGGCGTCGTCCTGCAGAAGGCCGGCCGGTCGATGGACGCGCTGGCCGCCTACGAAAAAGCCGTCGCGTTGAATCCGCGGTACCCGGAGGCGCATGGAAATCTGGGCAACGTGCTACGGGAAACGGGCAACCTGACGGGCGCCGTCAGCGCCTATCTGCAGGCACTAAGGCTCAACCCGTCGCAGGCGGACGTCCATAACAATCTGGGAGTCGCCAAGAAGGAGCTGGGCCTGCCCCAAGAGGCGATCACCTGTTATCGAAGCGCGCTCGCGTTAAAGCCGACGCATGCAGAAGCGTACAACAACCTCGGGCTCGCGCTGATGGAAGTGGGTACGCTGCACGACGCCGTTGCGGCCTTTCAGCAGGCCCTTGCTCTGCTGCCCGGGTACCAGAGCGCCCGCTACAATTTGGGGATAGCCTGGTCATGGGCCGGAGACGAGGACAAGGCGTGTGAATGCCTCGGCCAGGTCGCCCGGGCGAGACACGACCACGGCAGGGCTGTCACTGAAACCGCCGTGTATCGATCTCGCCTCAAGCATGACGCTGAGCAGGTCCAATATTTGTATCAGCGGAACAAGTTGGATGATCGGTGCGTGTCCTATCTCCATGCGCTGCAAGATCTGTTGAAACGCCTGGAGCCAAAAGGCTCGGAAGGAAACCGGCTGGCAATCGATCCGCGAGAGCTCGCCGCGATCGCGCCATCCTTCAACCGTATCCTGGTCTGTGAGCCGCCACCAAGGCTCGAGCAGGGAGCGCTCAATGCCGCGCTCGACGCCGCTGAGGTCGAGCGCCGGTACCATGCCCGGCGGCCGGAAGTCACCTACATCGACGCTCTGTTGAACGAGCCAGCGCTCGAGGCGCTTCGCCGGTTTTGCCGTGAGGCGACGATCTGGAAGAAGGATTATGAGAACGGCTACTGCGGAGCGTTTTTGGGCGACGGCTTCGCCTCCCCGCTGCTGTTTCAAATCGCCGGCGAACTGCGGCTGAAGTTCCCCGGCATTTTCAAACACCATCGCTTGACCCAGGCCTGGGCGTTCAAACACGACAGCGCAAGGCGCGGATTGAACATCCATGCTGACGCCGCCGCCGTCAATGTGAATTTTTGGATTACCGAGGACGAAGCCAACCTGAATCCATCCTCAGGCGGACTCGTGGTTTACGACAAGGAAGCCCCATCGGACTGGAATTTCAAGGAGTATAACAGCGACCGGAACAAGCCCAAGATCGTACGCTGGCTCGAGGAAGCGGGAGCGGAAGCCGTCACGGTGCCCTATCGAGCCAATCGAGCGGTCGTTTTCAATTCTGACTTGTTTCATGAAACCGCTGACGTCTCGTTCAAGGACGACTATGTGAGCCGCCGCATCAACATTACCCTCCTCTACGGCTATCGCGGCCAGAGCTGACCCTAGATCAGCCCGCCTTCGGTAGCCTCATGGGCAGCAGCCACGTCTCTAACTCCGCCGCCGGCATCGGCCTGCCGAACAGATAACCCTGCGCCTGGTCGCATCCCTCCGCTAAGAGGATCGACCGCTGCCTCTCGTCCTCGACGCCCTCCGCCAGCACTTCCAGCTGCAGACTGTGAGCCATCGCAATGATGGCACGAACGATCGGCACCGGCTGGACGCGACTGAGCAGCTCTCGGATGAACGATTGGTCTATCTTGACCCGGGTCACGGGCAGCCGCTGCAGATAGCTCAGCGAGCTATACCCCGTGCCGAAGTCGTCGATCGCCAATTGCACCCCCATGGTCTTCAGCTGTTGCAGCACCGTGATCGAGGTGTCCACATTGCGCATCGCGATGGATTCGGTCAATTCAAGCTCAAGCCGGTCCGGCGCGAGCCCCGTTTCCGAAAACGCGTCTTCGACCGCCTTCACCAGCGTGGCCCCGTGAAAGAGAGAATTCGAAATATTGATCGAAACCCTCGGCACGGCAAGCCCCCGTTGCTGCCAAGCCCGGCTCTGACGGCAGACCGTCCGCAGCACCCATTCGTCGATTGTACGAATCATTCCGGTGTCTGACGCGGCCTGAAGAAAGTCCCGCGGCGCGAGGAGCCCGCGTTGCGGATGCTGCCAGCGTATCAAGGCCTCCGCCCCCATCAGCTGCCCGCTGCTGAGATCGATCTGCGGCTGATAGTGGACCACGAACTCCTGGCGTTCCGTCGCATGACGGACCTCGCCCTCCAGGATCAACCGTTCGTTGGCAGCCGCATTCATCGCATTCGAATAGTATTGAAAGTTGTTCCTGCCCTGTTCCTTGGCGTGATACATCGCCGTGTCGGAATTCTTGAGCAACACGTCGACGGAGTCGCCGTCAACGGGGAATACGGCAATGCCGATGCTGACCGTGACGAAGATCTCCTGGCCGCCCACCAAGAACGGCCGTGCCAGCGCCTCCAAAATCCGTCGGGCGACCTTGCTGGCATCCTGGACGTCGCGGAGGTTGGTCAGGAGGACCGTGAACTCGTCACCCCCGAGACGCGCGAGCTCGTGAGTCTGTTCGGCTTCCCTGGACCGCCCGATGGAATCGCTGTGCCGGATCGAATCGGCCAGCCGGTCGGCAACGTGCTTGAGCAGCAAGTCTCCGACGTTGTGGCCCAGCGTGTCATTGATCATCTTGAACCGGTCCAGATCGAGGAACAACAACGCCAGATGATATTGATAGCGCCGCGCGTGCGCGATCGCCTGCGTCACACGGTCCTTGAACAGGACACGGTTCGGCAGCCCCGTCAAGCTGTCGTAGTACGCCAGACGGTGAATCTCGCGCTCGGACCGCTTCCGCTCGCTGATGTCCTGAGCGGTGCCCACGATCGTCAACGCTTTCAGCTGATCGTCGAACACCCCCTCGGCCTGGAGATTGACGACGAACTCGCTGCCATTCGGCAGCGTGATCCGGTGATCGATGTCGCAGGGCGTCCGGTCGGTCAGAATGGACTTAAGTGCCTTAGCGACTCGGTCCCGGTCTTCGACATCAACAGCCTGAAGGAAGGCGTCCAAGGTGCCGCCGAAATCCTGTGGCCGGATGCCCATGAGCCGGCACAGTTCTGCGGAGGCGGAGAATTGCCCGTTCTGCGGCTGCCATTCCCAATTGCCGATCTTCGCGATCCGCTGCGCCAGGCCCAGCCTCGACTCGCTGCGCAGCAAGGCGTCCAAGGTCCGGCTCCCGCGGAGCATATACCGTACGCGATGGCTCAAGATGGTGAGGTTCAAAGGCTTCGTAATGAAATCCGTCGCGCCATGTTCGTAGGCGGCGGCGATCGCCTCGGCGTCGTCCAGACCGGTCATCATGAGGATCGGCAGACGGCTGCCCCGGAGGGACCCGCGGAGCCGTGAACAGGCGACGCAGCCGTCCATGACAGGCATCATGACGTCCAGGACAATGATGTCGGGCCGACACGCCTCGAATTGCTGCAGAGCTTCAGCGCCATTCGAAGCCTCGCACACGTCCAGGCCCATTTGCTCTAACGCCGCGCGGACAAACGTTCTCACCGATGCATCGTCGTCCACCACCAGCACTGTGGCGGCTTTTTCGCTTTTCTCCATGTCGGTAGCCTCTGTCTTTAAGCTTGGCCTCGTCGTCTCGTGGCGACGGGGCATAGTGTTCTCGAGCCATTGGGCCTGGCGCATCTGCGCCAGAACCTGCCCGGCGATACGATTAAGAAATATTTGTAAGATTTTGTCTGGCCCACCGCTGTTCACCGTAGGGTATCAGACCGACACCGTATGGCCAGTTAATTCCGCTTTTTCTGAACACAAGTTCTAGTGGAATTGCTAGATGCATACTTAGAATTCTTTGCCGTTCTCATTTCATTGAGAAACCGAATATAATCACGCAATTCCATTCGGTCGGACCCGGAGCGCTCTTAACCATGAGCCCGTCCGTCGAACCCACAGCACCATCTCAGGGATGGTTGATTACGGCAATTGCCGGCATCACCGTCGCTATCTTCGTCCTCGACAGCTTCTTTCCGCTGGGCTTCGTCGTTCCCGCCCTGTACCTGATTCCGATCACGCTGACTTCCCGAGTCCGTCAGCCCATGGCGCCGTTCATCATGGCGGGCGCCGCCACCGCTCTCGCGCTCGCCGGCATCTGGACGACATGGACGGCGCCGGCCGTCCCCCTTCAACTTGGTCTTTTCAACCGTTCGATAGTCATCGTTGCTGCTTGGACGGCAGCCACGATCATTTGGCATACGGCACAAAAGCACGCCCGGCAGGAACTCGAAATTCTGGTCGCCGCCCGAACGGCGGCGCTTCAACGCAGTGAAACGACCCTCCAAAGTTTTTTCAATTCCACAGATTTGATGATGGGGGTCTTGGAAATCATCGACGGTCGGATCTCGACCATAATTGCCAATCGCGCGGCCTGGGCTGACGGTGAAACGGTCGGCTCCGGATCGGATCAACTTCCGGAGGCCTTGCGCTTGGCGCCGGGCGGCTCGGAGTTCTGGATGCCGCATTTCGAGGCCGCCCGTCGCAGCGGAAAAACCATGCATGTGAAACACCGGATTCCCTCGATGCGGGTGGAGGAGCGAATCGTGACTTCCGCCGTCTCCTTTATCGGATGCAGCATCCAGGGAAATCCGGTGTACGCCTGGGTCGGCGAAGACGTGACGGAGAAGATGCGTCTGGAGCAGAGAATGGAAGCCAGCCGGCGGTCCTTGGAAGGAAGCCAGGCGCAGTTGCGCCAGCTGACCGCACAATTGCTTTCGGCCCAGGATGACGAACGGCGCCGCATCGCCAGGGAGCTGCATGATGACCTCAACCAGCGGGTCATCAGTCTCTCCTACGACATCGACAATGAAATGCAGCAGTCGCCTGGGCTTTCTCCGGCCGCGCACGCGACCCTCCAGCTCGTGAAGAACGAGGTCGCTGAGCTCTCGGACCATCTGCGCGACTTGGCCCATCGGCTGCATCCATCGGTACTGGACGATCTGGGCATTATCAGCGCGCTGCGCGTGTGCGCGAACGAATTCGAGCAACGGGAACGGATTCCCGTCCGCCTGGCCTTGGAAGAATCCGAGAGGCCGTTGGGCCGTCACCTCGCGGAATGCTTGTTTCGGGTGACACAGGAGGCGTTGCGAAACGTCGCCAAACATGCGGGCGCCATGCACGTGTTTCTCGGGCTTTCCTACGAGGAGGATCATGTTCTCCTGCGCATTGAGGACGATGGACGCGGGTTCACTCCCCAAGACAGGCACGGCATGCAACGGGGCTTGGGCCTGGTGAGCATGGGCGAACGGGTGCGTCTGTTGGAGGGCACGCTGACGCTGACCAGCGACCCCGGCCAGGGCACCCGATTGTCGGTATCCATTCCAGTCACGGGAATTTCGAATGAGCAAACCTCGCATCTTACTCGCTGACGATCACATGCTGATCCTCGACGGGCTGCGCAATCTGCTGGAGCGGCACTACGACCTCGTGGGCACGGTCCAGGACGGCCAGTCGGTCCTCAATGCCGCACGGCGATTGCAGCCGGATCTCGTCCTCATGGACGTGGCCATGCCCGTGCTCAATGGGCTGCAGGCCGGCCATCGACTCCGCGAGCAGCTGCCGACCATCAAGTTGCTCTATGTGTCCATGTACGGGGATGCGCCGTATGTGGAGGAGGCCCTGCGCATCGGCGCTTCCGGATATGTCTTGAAACGGTCCGGCTGGGAAGAGCTGTCGAGGGCCATTGAGGCGGTGTTGGCGGGCAAACAGTACGTCTCGCGAGAGCTTTCGGCGGCGCTGCCGCAGTCGTCGCTCCAACCGTCCACGCCCGAAGACAGTAGCACCCGTTCGTTGACGGAGCGACAGCGGCAAATTTTACGGCTCGTGGCGGCAGGCTACACCGCCAAAGAGATCGGCCGAATGCTGCACATTACGTCAAAGACGGTGGAGTTTCACAAAGGGCGCATGATGCGGCAGCTGCAGCTTCAGTCAACCGTGGAGCTGGCGCGCTACGCGCTCATGCACGGTCTGAGCAATCCCTAGTCCTTAGGCCGAATCACGCAGGCTGGCAGGGGTCTTCGCTCGAGATTTTCTGGTAGGGTTGCAGCTCGAGCTGAGTCACGGTGTGCTGCAGGCGGGCCCATTCTTCCGGTTCCAATTTCACAAATTCCATGCCGAACTGTTGCGCACGGCTCCATCGGACGACAGCCTCCTGAATTTTGAGAGGCGGCTCCTCTTCCGAGGTATGAATGCGCACTTCCAGCGACGTCCCCGGCCTCACCTCAGTCTGACTCTCCACGCGGCAGCCCCGCAGCGACAAGTTCGTGATATTGCCGTCTCCTCCGACGATGTTCAGCGACGTGAAGGAACTACGGAACCGCACCGGAAATCGTGGATTCTTGCGTTGCTCCATGCCAAGCCACCTCATTCATGAGTGAACGGCTGGTCGTATTGTGCCAAGCCGCGAAGAATTCGCCACTATTTTTCCAAATTCCGACCTACCCTTTGATATTTCCAATCGGGCGCAGCTCCGCCACTTTCCGGGTGATACCGGCCCCCTCAACAGTCTCGACCACCTCGGAGATGTTTTTGTAGGCGAAGCCCGCTTCTTCGGCAAGTCCCGACATCGACACGGCCTTCACGAGTATGCCCCGCTGTCTCATCTGCTGTTGCAGCTGTTCGCCGCGCACCTGTTTCTTGGCCTGTGCGCGCGACATCGTCCGTCCGGACCCATGCATCGTCGAGCCAAACGTCTCCGCCACGGCCCGATCGGTTCCAACCAATAGATATGAGCCGGTCTCCATCGAACCGCCGCAGATCACCGGCTGTCCGGTCTCCCGAAACTGCGGCGACAAGGCCCCGCTGCCCGGCCCGAATGCGCGGGTCGCGCCCTTTCGATGAACAAGCATTTCCCCTTCAGGATACCGTTCCACTTTCGCAATATTGTGCGCGACGTCGTAGATGAGCTCCATGCGCAGCTCCTCGGCCGACCTTCCGAATACCGCGGTGAAGGCTTCCCGAACATGATGTGTAATGACTTGGCGGTTCGCGAAGGCGGTATTGGCTGCGCAATTCATCGCGGCGAAATAGTCCCGGCCTTCCGGCGATCTGAACGGCGCGCAGGCCAACTGCTGGTCCTTCACGGAGATCCCGTACCGGCGCATCGCCTTCGCAAAGACCTTGAGATAATCGCTCGCCACCTGATGGCCGAATCCTCGCGAGCCGCAATGAATCATGACGACGATCTGATCGTGACCGGTAATCCCCAGTGCCGCGGCAGTCACGGGATCGAAGATGCGGTCGTTCGACGCCACTTGCACTTCAAGATAATGGTTGCCGGATCCCAAGGTGCCGAGCTGGTTGATGCCCCGGCCCACTGCCTGATCGGAGACGACACTCGGGTCTGCCGCTTCGATGCAGCCGCCTTCTTCCATCCGGTCGAGGTCCCCATGCCAGCCATAGCCCTGCTCCACGCACCACCGCGCGCCCTTCACCATGACCGCCTCGAGATCGCCGCGTGTGAGCTTGACCGACCCCCCGGCTCCGACACCGGCCGGGACACGACGGAACAATTCGGTCATGAGGCGTTCCAGCTTGGGCTGAACGTCGCTTAACGTCAGATCAGTGCGCACGAGCCGCATGCCGCAATTTACGTCATAGCCGACGCCGCCCGGAGAGATGACGCCGTCGCGTACGTCGAACGCCGCCACGCCACCGATTGGAAATCCGTACCCCCAGTGGCCGTCGGGCATGCACAGCGCGTAACGTTGAATCCCCGGCAAGCAGGCGACGTTGGTCACCTGGTCGAAGACACCCTCATCCATCATTTGCAAGATGGCCTGCGAAGCATAAATCCTGGCAGGCACCAGCATGCCGTCTTTCTCCGTGGTCGGGATTTCCCAGACCGTGTCGCTGATCCGATTCACCTTCATGGCGGTGTTGAGTTTCATGCGCTACCAAATAATGTGTCGACGACTCGTCAAACCAGACGAGTCTCGCAGAATGTTCAAAAAGATTGTCTTCTCAGCCGCCCACCCTGCGCAACATTTTCGACCCGGCCCACCCACCGATTGCTTCGCAATCGTTTTCCCGAGACGCACCGTTCACCGTCAAGGCCGCAGCTGGCAAACTTTCAAGATCCTGTTAAACATCGACCACCACTCTGGCCTTCCACACCGGGCCTTCCTGCCAGATCTTGTAGAAATGTCTGGTAATGCCTTTCACATCGTTGCGGAGAGCTTGGGCGGCCGGATCCACGGGCGCGCCGATCAACATCGCTTCCAGCGTCCAACGATCGTGGGCGTGGGTCAGCGTCAGAGGGACCTCGCTGAACACGACGCCGGCGGCATCTTTCCAATACACGATTTCCGAGAGCCACTCAACGAGGAGATCTTCCAGGACGGCTTCCGTCTTGACGCTTCGCTGGCTCCAGGCGGCTCCTACGGTTAGAGGATCGGCCATGGTTTCGAGCAGGGCTCGAGTCGCGCCCTGAAATAGCGCTTCGATCGAATCGCCTTCGGCTTCGAAGGCAATGTCGGCCAGCGCGATGTCTTCAAGAAACCGGAAGGAACTGGACATGGCGAGATCTAGTATCTGAGCGATGCGGGAACGTGGCTAGGGGAAAGACGCGTCCCGGGGAAACGATTGCGAAGCAATCGGTGGGTGGGCGGGTGAGATCTTGCAGATCGATTGTAAAGCAACAGCTTTCTAGTCGAGCTCGAACGTCTTGGGGAAGTTGGTGAGGTTCCGGCAGCCGTCCGCGGTCACGAGGACCATGTCTTCGATCCGAACGGCGCCCAACCCGGGATAATACAGGCCCGGTTCGACCGTCACCACATGTCCTTCGAGCAGCAACGACCCGGTCCGGCTGATTCGCGGGGCCTCATGGATATCGAGCCCGACGCCATGGCCGGTGCCGTGAAAATAGCCCTGCATGCGTCCATTGACCACGCCGGTTTTGTAGCCGGCTTTTTCGAACCGGTCGCATATTCCGCGATGGATCTTCATGCCGTCGGCGCCGTCTTTGACTTTCGTGATCGCTTCCTCCTGGGCGTCCTGGACGGTCTGATAGAGTTTCTTCAGCTCGGGGCTCGGCGTGCCCTTGATCACGGTCCGCGACATGTCGGCGAAGTAGCGAGACGACGCCGATCGTGGGAAGACGTCGAAGATGATGCTGCGCTGCGCGGGCAACGGACCGCTTCCCTCGTTATGGGGATCACAGGCCTGCTCGCCGCCGGCCACGATCGTGTGTTGGGCCACACAGTCGCGCTCCATCAGCTTCACATTGATGAGCTTCTTGATCCCTTCGGAAGTCACCAGCTCACCGTCCAGCCATAATTGCCCATGCTTGATCGTGGCGCGCCGCAGCAGGTCGTGCGCCGCGGAAACGGCGTCCTCGGTCGCGCGCTGCGCCTCTTCGATGTGACGCACCTCTTCCACGGTCTTGATCACCCGCTGTTCGTAGAAGGGATCCGGTTTTGCATGCACCTGGTAGCCAAGTTCCTGCAACCGAGCAGCGTGGCTGTACGGAAAATTGGCGGGCACAAGGACCTGCTTGATCTTGGCATCGCGCAAGACCACGTGTACGATGTCCACGCTGCCAGGAGCGGCCACCCCGTGGTCTCTGGCCCGGCGCTCGATCTCGGAGTAGGACAGCACGCGGTCGACCGATGCCTGGCTCTTCGCCCGGTCCATTTCGAGATCGTTCATGATCATCAGGCGCTCGCCTTTGATTTCCATATAGATGAAAGGATCGGGAGCGATGAACTTGGTCGCGTGATACAGGTTTGAGTCGAGCTCGCTGGCTGCGATGAACACCGTGGCTTTATGGGATTGTGACGGCGATCGGGACATGACCTAGAGCTGATTTCTTTCGGTTGTCGCGGAATGTAGCATGGGGTCCCTGGAGGGTCAAGGAACAGACGGAGTCGGCTCCGATGGAGTGATGACGTCTTTCGATACTGTTTTGTTTTCGTCCGGCGTGACGAGATCAATGGGCAGCATGACGGTGTTCTTCAACAAATCGAGCGCCAAGTGCGCGAGGCCGGTGACGCCGGTGGCGAAGGACTTCATGGGCATATAGGTGACTTCCGGGTCTTCAATCGAGCCTTTGACCGAAAACATGGCTGTGGCCACCCCTTTCCGTTCACCGGCAAACAGCCGGCCGAACAACGGAATCGTCTTGAGGAACTGGGAATACGACCCGAAGGGGCTGACGGCCCAGACCATGTCCACCTGATCGGTCGGTAGATCGTAATTGCCGGCTGCCGTGATCTTCACGATGGGACTGTCGATGATGAGATTTTCCGTTTCGAAGAGCCCGTTGCGCATGGTGAGCGTCGCCGTGATCTTGTTATAGGGCAGCCCTTCCTTCTCCAAATCAACCTTGCCTTGCAGGACGGCCGGCAGATTCAAAATACTGACGATTTTCCAGATCGCCCGTTCTTCGGACTTGAAGATGCGGCCGTTCTCGAGCAGCAGGTCGGCTTTGCCGTTGAGCGTCGGATAGATGCCGTGCGGGTTGCGGCCGTGGCCCCGTATGGTGCCTGTCACACGCGCTTCTCCGGTGACGCCACCCTCTTTGGAGCCCGCCAACCGGTAAACATCCTCCACGAGCAGACCAGTGGCCCGCAACGAGATTTCGGCATCGGCCGGTTCTCCCCGCGGCAACTGGACCACGACGCGTCCGGCGATGTCGCCGTTGGTGGATTGTCCGGACAACCGGTCCAGATCGAGGACACCGTCCTGAATCGTGAGCCGTCCCGACAAAGCGCCGAACTTCAAATGCTTGTAGTGTCCGCGGGCAATGGACGCGGTCGCGCTGACCCGGCTTGTCGCGGCCAGCCATTCGAGGAGGTCGCGGATGGGCGCGCGCTGGCCCTTGGGAATCAACAGATCGATGTCCATTTGATTCGATTCCATTTTGGCCGCGATGACAGGCTTGGTCGCCCAATTGCGCATGGTCCCTTCGAGTGTGAGGTCACTGTCCATGAGACGGAACGAGAGACGCTTCAATTCCGCGGTATCCCGCGCCAACAGCAGCCGTACATACAAGTCCTGAATCGGCCCGTCCACGCCCTTCACCGTCATCAAGCCGTTGCTGAGCGCAAGCCATCCGGTCGTTTTCCAGGTCCGCCAATCGTGATCTTTGCCCTTGATATCGAGCGACAGTTCGAGATTGCCGGCTTCGAACCCGCCTTTGGCGATCCACTCCGGAAGCGAGGAGAGAGAGACGGTGCCGGTCGCAAGCGCGGCGTCGATCATGAATTTTTCGCCAAGTTGGAGTTTCCCTTTGACCGGCAGCCGCAGCGGCGGCGAGGCGATTTCGACCCGGCTCAGCGCCACCCCCTTCGGTTTGAGAACGTCCCCCTCGAACGTGATCGTGACCGGCGCGCCGGGCGGTTTCTCCAGAACCGAGGGCACCGTCACTCTCGATTCCGTCAATCCGACCTCGCCGCGCAAATGCGGCGAGCCGGTCGGACCCGTGATCACAACCAGTGCGCTGGCCAGCCCTTCAATGACGCCCTGCGGCACAGGCTTGGACGGCAACAGTTGCACCATATGCGTCGCGTCGCCGCTGACGCGCACGGCCAGGTCCCGGAACACGCTTCCCGTGCCCCCCGTGATGCCGCCCTGCACCTGCACGGTCAAATCTCCGAGATGTGCGGTCACCTGGTCGAACTGTGTTTCTCCCTCCGCCAGCACAAAGCGGCCTTGCAGCGCGGTCAGTGGTTCGGGCAAATAGGGGCTCGTCAGGTTGACGTGCTGTGCCCTGATTTCCCCGCCGGCGAAGGTGACGGCCGTCGGCGGGCCGACGAGGCGAAACACCGGCATGGCCATGCCCTCCACATCCCGCGACGTCGACAGCACTTTTGACAACAACTCGGACTTGACGGTGGTGGACAGGAACTGTAACAAATCTGCCGCGGCCATCGTGCCGCCGATTTCCATCTCCACCCATGGTCCCTGCTCGAGAAACGAGAGCTGCCCCTTGCTGTCGGCCATGTGGATTGCCCCATACATACCGCTCAGTTTCGAAACGCGAATCCTTCCTGCCTCCACGGTCACATGGGCGTCCAAATCCTTGGCCGGGACGCGGTTTTGGCCGAGCAAGGCCTCGCCTTTTTGCAGGCGGAATTCACCGGTGACCGCGAGTTGGGGACCATTCACATACGAACCCGTCACGGTGGCGGAAATCACTTCGACGACTCCCTTGATTTGGCGGTCGTCCATGACGGCAGGTAGTTGAGGATGGAACCAGGCCGGCGGAATCTTCGACAGCAATTCGCCGATCTGGATGGGAGAGGACGAAAAAGTCACGGCGAAGGTCGGCTGAGGCGCAAGCAGACCGGAAAGGCTGGCCTTGCCGGTCACCGAGAGCTGTTCCATGTTGCCGGTCAAGTCGGAAAGCACAACATCGTAGCCAGCGACGCCGGGGAAGATCTTGATCGCGCTGTGGGCGTTCACCCGTCCTTGCAGCAGCTCCGGGACCGGACGAGGGCCGAAAAAATCCGCCGCATCGCGCAGGCTCAGATTCGCCGTCTCGACCAGACCGTCGAACTGGATCGGAAACGAAAGCCGTTTCGTCTCATCCATGCTCAGCGTCTGCTGCTCGGCTTTTCGAAAGGTGCCAGAGAGCGACATGGCCGAGAGTCCCTGCGCAGTTTGATGAGACATGGACACATGCAGATCAGCCTGTCCCCGTTCCAGAAAAATCTCCAGCGCCGCTTCAACGGATTGTAATTTCAGCGTCCTGGGACCGTCCGGCCTCGCCTCGTCGATGACGATGACGGTACCATTGACCAGGGTGGCCTCCCTGATGCGGAAGACCCGCGTCAACATCTGCAGCGCCTCTTCGTCGCTGGAGGGAATGGGCTGCTCGCGGTCGCGGACGTTCCAATGGCCGGATGCGTCGCGGCGCAGCGTCAACGTCGGCTCTTCGATCAGCAGCCGTTTGCCCACGACCTGCTTGCGCAGGAGCGGGACGAGCCGCAGCACGAGGTCCAATTTTTTGGCGGACAGCAGCACTCCTTCCTGATCCCGATCGTGAATGACGATTTGCGTCATCTCGAGGCGGATTTTGGGGAACAGGACGAGCTTGACGCGATGGACGTCGATTTTTCGGCCGAGGTTCTGTTCGAGTTGATGCAGGAAGAAGTCTTTCAGGTAGTCTTCACCGGTCAGATAGGGGGAAAACCACAGAAAAGCGACGCCGCCGATCACGAGACAGGCAATGAGGGCGACGACCACACGCGTTGGGGACACTCAACATCTCCACTGTAAGCCGCGGCAAGCAGAAGCTGCTGAAACCATTCGGACCGCGTCGAAACGACCATCCGACGAAGACGTCGTCCACGACGGGCGTGACATCGGCAAGCAGCATTTCACGGGCCCAGAAGCTCATCTTACCGAATCATTCCCCCGAAAGCTAGCAAGCCCGCGAACCAACAGGGGATTTTCACCTTTCAGCTTTCGAATTCTCCTGGTGGAGAGACAGGAGACTCGCTATAATCGCCGCGGCAATTCGCTCGCATCTGCTTCACTCACGTCGTGACCAATTCCACGCGCACCTCTTCGCTCGCCTGGTTGATCCTTGCCTTGCTGTTCGGCACCAGCGTCGTCACGTATATGGATCGCGTCAACATCTCGGTGACGGCGCGTCAGATGATGCCCGCCTTCGGCTTGACGCAGGAGGAGATGGGCTTGGTCTTCTCCGCCTTCGTCGTCGGCTACGCATTGTTTCAAGTACCGGGCGGGTGGCTTGCGGACCGGTGGGGACCCAGACTCGTACTGACGGGAGCGCTCGCGTGGTGGTCGGTCTGCACGGCACTGACGGCGTTGGCCGCCGCCTCGCCGCTGGCCGACGTGCTGGGCATCGTGGGGGCGCTTGCCGTCGTACGCTTTGCGCTGGGGCTCGGCGAAGCCGTGGCCCTGCCCTCGTTCAATCGCGCGGTCGCGAATTGGATGCCGCCCGACGCGCGCGGCCTGGGCATCGGTATCGCGATCGGCGGCATCGGCTTCGGGTCGGCCATCACACCGCCACTGGCCGCGTGGATCATGGTCAACTGGCGATGGCAAACGGTGTTCTATCTCTCGGCAGGTCTGGGACTGTTGATGGGCGTTCTCTGGTGGACATTGGCCCGGGACCGGCCGGAAGAGCATCCGTGGGGACAGCGGTCTTCGCAGCCGGCGGAAACTCAGCGGTCGGACCCTGAGACCGCGTTTTTTCGAAAATCGATGTTCGAGCACTCGACCATCTGGTGGCTGGTGTTGAGCTACAGTTGCCTCGGTTACGTCGCGTACGTGTATCTTTCGTGGTTCTATTTGTATCTCGTCAACGTCAGAGGGTTTGACAGTCTTCGCGGCGGACTGTATGCGTCGTTGCCCTTCTGGGCGATTCTCATCGGCTGCCCGTTGGGCGGTTGGGCCACGGACCGGCTGGCCGCGTCGTACGGCATCACTCGGGGACGAATCGCCGCAGGCCTGTCGGGCATGGCTTGCGCGGGCTGCGCGATCGTGGTCGGTGCGTTCGCGGATTCTGCCGGTCTGGCGATCGCGAGTCTTTCGCTCGGAGCAGGCTGCCTGTATTTTGCAGTAGGGGCCTATTGGGCATCGACGAGCGACCTCTCGAAGACTCACGCCGGCGCCTTGTCCGGGTTGATGAATACCGGCGCCAATATCGGCGGAGCGCTTTCACCCACGCTCACGCCGTGGCTGGCGGCGCAATGGGGCTGGCCGATGGCGCTTGCCGCAGCGGGAGCGGTGGCCATGGTGGGCGCCGTCCTGTGGTTGAAGATTGATGTTGCGGAGAAGCTCGACGCCTGACGGCTCCCATTGCCACTGGGCTTACGGCCTTGATAGAGTCGTCGGTCATGACGATGGAATTCAAGAAAATCGATCCCCGCGTCACGATCTCAACGAAGTTCGGCGAGATCAAGATTCGCTTCTATCCCGAGGATGCCCCTCGGCATATTGAAAACTTCATCAACCTGATCAAGATGCAGTTCTACGACGGCACGACGTTTCACCGGATCGTGCCGGGGTTCGTCATACAAGGCGGCGATCCGCTGAGCAAAGAACCCGACCGGCTCAGACACGGCTCCGGCGGTCCCGGCTATTGGCTGAATCCTGAGCTCAGCGATCGCCCGCACAAGCGCGGAGCCATTTCGATGGCGAAGACGCCGCGGGACGGTTCGAGCACGCGCGACTTCAATGACAACGGCTCCCAATTTTTCATTTGCCTCGCGGACAACAGCGGACTCGATCGAAGGTACAGTATCTTCGGCGAGGTGATCCGGGGGATGGACGTCGTGGACAAGATCGCAGCGGTTCCCCGGGACGAGTACAACAATCCGCTGGAGCCGATCACGATGACGGTGACGGTGAAGGAGTAGGCTGGCGCTGAGGCGTCTTTAGACTTTCACTGGGCAAACACCCGTGCGTTCAGTGGTTTAAATCCCACTCTGGGAAGAAGCCGCTGTCGTTCATGCCACGCAAGCAGGAGGATACTCGCGTGAAACGCTCGCCGCCGGCAGCACCCATCAGTCTTCACAAAGAAACCCGGTTTGCGAGCTGTCGATAATTCTCAGAGCCAGCGAATGGCGGAAGTATCGGGGAGAGCTTCCTTTGACTTCCCGCGCAACCGGTGGCCGGCTTCAGCAGTAATTTTCTTTTTCCATTTTGATATAGGCTTCTTGCGCCGTCTTTCCCCGTTGCCTGCTTTGGGGGAACGCGGTCTCTTCGAAGGCACTCGACGGGTCTTCAATCTTTTTTGCATAGCCCCAACCGTCACGCGCATCGACATCGACATGCATTTCCGCTCTCGAATGGCAAAAGCAAAATGCGTTCCGGCGGGTGCGGCTGGTCAATTGTGGTAACTGAGAACGCTTTTGAAGGAGGCGCTCGCCGAACACGACTGTAAATGGGGCGCAGGCGCCCCATCGCTGGTCGTTTGAAGAGGAAGTGTCTTTGAACGACGATTGGTTCGAATTGTCCAGCAGCGCTTATCGTTGGGGCGTCTGCGCCCCACTGGGGAGGGGTGACCTAGAAGATGCCCCGCAGCCCGTGCTTCTTGACCATACGCTCGATCGTCTTTCGATCGACGCCGGCTTCCCTAGCAGCCCTGCTCATATGGCCTTCATTCCGCTTCAGGAGATCCAAAAGAAAGTTCCGTTCAAAAGCTTCAACCGCTTGTTGCTTCGCCTGCTTGAAGGACCCGGATTCCGGATACGCCGAATCCTTGTCGACGAGGGCTTGCAACCGATCGGGCAAGTGTCTGCTCATCACCGTATGTCCGTCGACCAAGACGGCAGCACGCTCCATCACATTCTGCAACTCCCGCACGTTACCTGGCCATGTATATCGCATGAGCAAATCTGCCGCTGAAGGATCAATCGCCGGCATCGGTCCGGGGCCCGTCTGGACGCGTTGCATAAAACGCGTCACGAATTCGTTGGCCAACAGCAGAATGTCCCCGTCCCTTACACGAAGCGGGGGAAGCGCCAGAGGGATGACATTGAGGCGATAGTAAAGATCTTCGCGGAAGGTGCCTTTTCGACACAAATCTTCGAGGTCCTGATTGGAGGCGGCGATGACCCGGACGTCGACGTGTGTAAACCGCGTTCCCCCGACCCGCCGCACCTGCCGCTCTTGAAGGACGCGAAGGAGACGGGCTTGAAGATTTGGACTCATGCCGCTGACTTCGTCAAGGAACACGGTCCCGCCATGGGCGATCTCGAAGAGGCCCGGCTTCGCCGCGTGGGCTCCGGTAAAGGCCCCTTTCTCGTGCCCGAAGAGTTCTGATTCGAGCAGCGCATCGTTGAGGGACACGCAATCCACCGGGATGAACGGCTCCTTGGTGCGCCGGCTTCGCTGATGAATGTATCTCGCCAGCATCTCTTTACCAGTCCCGCTCTCGCCGTACAGCAACACGTTCGAATCCGTAGGAGCGACGCGATCGGCAAGCGCAAACACGGCTTTCATCGGTTCGCTGCTTCCCACCATCGGGTGGCCCCCGCCGGGCACCGGCATGGCAGGACGCGGTATCGCCGCTGCCTCAGCCGGCGCATCGCCGCCCGCTTCGGGCGCGAAGGCGCGCCGCACCACTTGGATCAACTCCTCGCTCGTGAACGGTTTTGTGATGTAGTCGAACGCTCCGTACCGCATGGACGTCACGGCGGTTTCAATCGTCGCATGCGCGGTGACCAATACGACCTGCACAGCAGGATCGAATCGCTTCGCCGCAGTGAGCACCTCAATACCATCCATCTTGGGCATGCGAAGATCGGTCAGGACAAGTCCAGGGTGCTCGCGCTCGAGAAGCGTCAAGGCATGACCGGGATTAGACGTCCCGATACACTCGTACGGCACGCGGCTCAGGATCCGTCGGCAGTTCTCCAACGCATCCTCTTCGTCATCCACGATCAGGATTTTGCCTGAGATTCCCACGATGCTCCTCTGGCGGCCGTTACCGACCGTCCTACGGTCGGCAACACGATGGTAAAAACCGCCCCTGTCTCCCCGTTTTTTACTTGGATGCGTCCTCGATGATCAGAGACGATGCCGTAGGTCAAAAACAAGCCCAATCCCGTGCCTTGTCCGGCAGGTTTGGTACTGAAGAAGGGTTCGAAGACCCGCTCGATGTTGGCGCTGGGAATACCGAGGCCGTTGTCCGATACCCGGATTTCCACCCACGGCTGCCCTTCCATCTCGATGAGCGAGGTCTGCACGGCGACCCAGCCCGCGCGGCTGCGCCCACTGGCCGCGTCGATGCCATTATTGATCAGATTGAGCAGGACGGTTTCCAGCCGGTCCCGGTCGCCCATAATAGGCGGCAGCGCGGCAGCCAATCTCGACTCGAGCCTCACAGCCAGGGCGGAGGTGCGTTCGCCCGCCAGTGCGAGACAGCTGCGGACGACGCAGTTCATGTCCACAGCCTTGAGCGTTGAGACGGTACCGCGTGAGAATGCCAAGATGCTCTTCGTCACCCGTGAGATCCGTTCTGCGTGCGACCGGATTGTCATCAAATCTCGGCGCAGCTCATCGGACATCGGGAGTCGCACGGCGTCGTCTTCCATGCATTCGATGCGGTTCAGAATGATGCCCAGCGGGTTGTTGATCTCATGCGCGATGCCGCTGGCGACCTTGCCAAGCGTGGCGAGGCGTTCAGCCAGCTCCAGGCTCTGCATATGCTTGGTAATTTCCTGCGTTTTCTCTTCGACTCGGCGCGCAAGATCGCGATTCAGCCCTTCGAGTTCTGCGCGTGACGCCTTCAATCGATCGGCCATGCGATGGACTGCGGCAGAGAGGTTTTCAAACTCGTCCCCGGTCTTGATGTTGATCGGTTGATCGTAGGTCCCCTGGCTGATGGCCTCCACGCCGCGCTGTAACAGTTGTATCGGCCGAGCGATCCTGGCCGCCACATAGCGGCCCATCGCCCACAATAGGATGAGCATGACAGCACCGATCGTCGCCAGATTTCTCACCTGATCATGTATCGGCGCGTAGCTCTCACTGGGCTGCTGCCTCACGAAGATGTGCCAGGTGTTGTCAGGCAGCTTGAGCCCATTTACCGGTGCGTATCCGACGACCGTGTCTGACGCCCCGTGACCGTCGTCTTCGGCAATGGCCCATCCGGGATCAGAGGACACGATCATGGCCATCAATTGACTGGGTATGCGATGGGCTTCGCGGGCGAGAATCGGACAGACCAAGGGCTGACCGGCCGAGTTGAACAACATGGCATGGCCGGTTTGACCGATCTTGATCTGAGCAATCATCGCGAACAGGCCGTCGAAGCGATAAGAGGCGACGATGGCGCCGATCACGTTCTGCTGCCGGTCATCAAGGATCGGCACGGCGATATCCAGCGTTTCATCAGACGCTCTGAAGGGACCTTCCTCTGCGGGAATGAGGCCGCTCAAATACACACTTTCATTGCTTGCGCGAATCGCATTCCACCAAGGCTCGTCGCCAAAATAATAACGGTCAGGCTCCGAACTCGCGGCTACCACGGCCCCATATTGGTCCACGATGAAGAGACCGATCACCTTGTCGCCGTCGCGGGCCTTGGTCTCGACAAGGAACCGCGAGAGCTCTGTGTTCAACAACGCCGCCGCAGGATCGCCGCCTTCCTTCCAAAGCTGCGCCCTGGCGTGGATCAAGCGCGCCGCCTTGTCCTTATCGGCCGGATACGCCGAATTGGCCACTTCGACGGGCAGGCGCACGCGCAAAGGGGCGGAGCCAAGGAGTCGGACATTGCGCACTTCGCCCTGGACGAGCATCGTCACTTCATCTGCCGCTTGTACGGCAACCGCCTGGAGGTTGCCCCCAATTACGTCGCGCAATGAACGCATGCCGGAGACATAGGCCAGCACCAAGCCGATCACCAGCGGGATACACCCCACCAAGACGATGGCCCAGACGATGCGCCCCCGAATCGTTCGGATTTTCACAACAGACTCCGGCCTTTACGGTGATTGTACGCAACGGCCGCGTGAAAACTCTAGCCCTGAAGGCCATGACCGGTTCTACGCGGAATACGGAGGAAGGGCTTACAGAGAACGCGTGCAGGGCATAACAGCGACACCCCCATCTTATTAATGCCGGCTTATTAATGCCGGCGCGCAAGGGAGGCCTTGCGGACCTCCCTTGCACCCGAAGACTATTTCAACGAGACGGGGCGAAGGGCCTCCCCTTCGACGCCTGCCTGCTGGCTTCCCGTACGTCCCTCGCTGAGCGGCTTGATTCGCGAGTCACCGGTCGGCAGAACCCGCAAATAGCCCCACTGACCGGATTGCGCATAGGGCAACCGCTGGTTCGACCAGACGTAATCGCCCGGCATCCGGAACGGACCACCAGCGGCTGGCAAGAAGGCATCCAAGGTTTCGGACGCCGAAAATTCGACCACGCTGATCATGTCCGCGCCTCGCATGAACGGCTCGATCGGCCATTCGTGGCGTTCGACGCTGAACATGCCATTTTGCTCGTTGCTCGCCCCAAATACGTGGATGCGCACTGGATCTCCGGCATGCGCCTCAATGGTGGGCGTGGCCGGATCCTCTGGTTTGTCCACCACGCAGGGCTGAAACACTTTGCCGAGGGTACAACCCTTCTCCTCGCGGAACTTGTACGGCTCCGCGCGATAGTTCACCGCCGTGATGCCGGCGGTATTTTGCACGTACGGCATGAAGCTGGTCCCGATGATGTTGTCTTCGTCCTGGAAGAACAACGCGACGTCGCGGTAATTGGGCCGGTGTTCGTAGCCCTGAATGGTGCGGTCCACGATGACGTCGGCCACCCACGAGTTCTTCATCGAGATGTCAGCGCCCGTTTTCGGGTCCCGATACTTCGCGCCTTTGGGCCCGATGACGACGGCTCCGTACAGACCGTTCCGCGGGTTCACCGTCACGTTGCCCCAATCCCACACAAGCGACGCCATCTCGCCCAGGAAGGGATCGGCATAATAGGTATAGGTCCGGCTCTCTCCTGGCGCGACCGTCTGATCGCCCGGATTGTTGCCCACGTTCGCTCCCAAGGAATCTTTCGGGTCGAACGCGAGGCTGATGGCCGAAAACGACGCACGTCCTTCTTTCATGCGGTTAGTCAGCTTGACCTTGAGGCAATCGCCGACGTTCGCCCGGAGCGTCAATGGCATCGGTTGGAGTCCGCTCGCCACCTTCGACGCCTCCTCTTCCAAGGTATAGATCTTCGCTTCCGGATTCACCATCTTAATAGTGCGTTCGAAGTCCACTTCGATGACATCCGGCGCCTTAGGATTCACCTTCATCGCCGGATAATCCATGGCCACGACACTGAATGCTTTGACCGGTGCATCGGCCGGGCAAACCGCCAGCGGTTTCGGTATCTCGTTGCGGCGGCTATATCCGGCCGGCAGCTTCTGCAGGTCCGGCACTTCCTTGTCCAACACCCGCATGATGCCCCAGGCCCCCTCGGCAAACTTCGACGCCCGGCCGTTCATGTGGATGTAGTCGCCGGGTTGGAGACGCGGCCCCCCGGCCTGCGGCACCACGAGGTCGTAGCGTTCCGCGATGCCGATATGGATCGAATTCTTTCGATTCGCGTCCCCCGCGTACCGTTCGGTGAGATAGGTATGACCCGAGAGAGTCCACACCATCGTCTCGTTGGCCATCGTTTGCAGCAGCCGGAACACGACGGTGTCGCCCAGGTAGGCGCGGACCATCGGCGTATAGGGATCGCCGTGAACGGCGCTGCTGAACAACTTCGAGCTGTCCGGGTTGGCCGCCAGGCGGCTCGAGATCGGCTCGACCTTGAAGTTCAACCCGCCGCCCGTCGTGTGGGTTCCCCCGTTCAGAAAGCTCATCGGTGACATCGGAATCTTTTCGGGCATCGGAAACGACACGGTCTTCCCGGCCTCGAGCGCCACCTCGATCGGCTGCCCGGGCGGATTCCCTTCGGTCACGATGTTGACCGTATGCGGCACCGTGTCGTTGAGCTGGACCAGGAGCTCGCGGAAACTGCCGTTGACCCCGAAGCCTACCGGTTCCGCCGTCCGGATGTCGGCGAGCGGGCCGCTCCGGATTTGCTTGCCGGTTTTGGGATCATGGTAGGTCGAGCCGACCGGCTCGATGACGATGGTGCCGAAACCGCCGTGCGGCCAGGTCACACGCCCCAGGGCATGGTCGTGCCAGAAAACCGTGCCCACGTCCGAGTCCACCCAGAACCGTTGCCGCACGAATTCCACGGTCACGATGTCCTTGACCGGGTGGTCGTTTTTCAGCGGGCGGTACAGCGTGATGTCGTTGCCTTTGATGGATTTGACACGGCCGATTTCGTTGCCTTTCACGTTGTCCGCGCCGATCAGAAGTTCGACGTTCGGATGGTACTGCGCCGCATTCTTGACGGTAATCACCCGCTCGCCTTTTTTGGCGGCCTTGGTGAACGTGGTGTTCATCGGGAGCGGCAGTCCGCGCTTCACTTTCTTTTCCAACATCGTGAAGGGACGCACGGACTGTTCATAGGAAAAGCCGGTGATCACGCCGTCGGACGACTGATTGTCGAACTGCAAGAAATGCCAGTGGGTATTGATCTTGGACGATTGGAAATTGATATGGTCGTCATCCTCCCACTCACTCGTCAGCATCCAGTCGATGCAATCGTAAATATTTGCGCGAACGACCAACGGATACTTGATGTCGCTCTTGCGTACCTGCTCTTCCTCCTCATGCAGCACATAGATCAGGCCATCCTTGTCCGTAATGGCCGGCGTCTGCCCTTGCTTGTCGGTCAACGTCATAGGCGTCTGAATGAAATGGACGTTGTACTTCTTGGAGCCGGCATTTTCCGGACACATGCTCCAGCGGCCGTTTTCCCCGGGTTTGGCCGGATAGGAGCTGGGCAACCCGTCGTCGTCGAGATGGATCATGTCGAGCCAAGGCGACGGATTATGGTTCAGCGAGAACGGCACGCGCCGCCCGAAGTGAGGCTTCAAGTGCGGCCACGCGATTTTGCCGGTTGCGGCTTCAAAGACCATGGGCAACCGCTTGCCAGGGTGGGCGGATTGGTAGCGTGGATTAGGCACCGTATTCTCCGGCTCCGTCATGGCGCGATGCCCTTGCCACTCCCAGTTGAGAACGCTGGCGTCATAGGCACGCGTCTGGTTCATCTCGTTGTCCGTGTGACCGGGCTTGCCTTGCGGCGGCACCTGCATCTCCACCCAGTCCTTGATGTTCACGACGGCCGGTTCCGCCTTCCAATCAGACTTTCCTTTGTCGACGATCTTGAACTCCTTGCCGAACCAGTCGACGGTCTTCCCGATCAACTGATCCGACGTCACGCCGTTCTTGATCCGGCCGGCGCGGTCCGGCAATTCACGAAGGTCCGGCATGACGTCGTTGTGAAAGTCTCCCTGCTGGAGCGTGTTGTACACGCGCCAGTAGCCCCACATGCCGGCAATGTAGTGATGCGCCACGTGGCAGTGGAACAAAAAATCGCCCGCGAGCTGTTGGCACAATCCGGATCCGCATTCGGTCTCGAGATCCATCGTCTCGGAGGGACCGATCACTTCCACGTCCACCCGGTCGGACTTCATCCGAATGACGGGATATTTGACGGGACCGTTTTTTGCGGCATGCCAGAGCGGCATTTCGTCGATGGCGCGCGGGCTGCGGGGCCACCGAATCGACCCGCCGTGGGGATGGTGAGAATGAAAGACCTCGGAACCGCCGTGCACGAGGCGGAATTTCGCCGGATCGCCGAGGTAACTGCGCGGCACGGTCGTCGCGGGATCCCCGAACGTATACGCGCTGTAGGCCATCGATTCGTCTTCAAACGCAAAGTACTCGTGCTGCGTCTGCATGTTGTCGACGCCGAACGGCTCACTGCGGTAGTTCAGCGCCCGTCCCACCGGCCGGTACACGTCGGTGAGCGGATCGCGCTGGGGGATGAAATCGCCCTTTTTGTTGAGCGGCCGGAACGCCTCGTCTCCGACCTCATGATAGATGATCACGAATTCGCGGAAATCTGGACCCGTCCCGTTTTTGATGATCGCCTGCCATCCGCTGGTCATGGGCTTGGGTTCTCCGGTCCCGATCGGATCCAGATACTCGGAGCCTTTCGGTTCGATCACAAACGTGCCGAAGAGACCCATGACCGTGAGTTCCCGGTCGTGGCTGTAGGAATGAAACTGCCGGCCCCCCTCCTGCTGGGTCGGCGGGATATACCACTCGAGATCAACCATCTTGCCTTGCGGCACGATGCTGTCGGAGTTCGTGGTTGTCGCCGGCTGGCCCGTGGAAGCGACCACCATGCTCGAGCCGTGCACATTCAAGCTGACTTCCTCACCGCCTTCCAGTTGATTGCGGAGGGTCATCTTGACGCAATCGCCTTGATTACCGCGGATGACCAGCGGCTGGATCCACTGGCTTTGCAAGCCGTTTTTGACGGCGCCCGGATCGTATCCGTCTTTCTCGCGCGCCTCACGGTTGCGAGTTTCCTCGTCCCGGACCTTGTCGATGTTTTCAGTGAGCACGTACATATAGCCAGGATAGAAATCGAGCCACTGATTGAGCGTGATCTCGACGTTGATGGCCGAAATATCGTATTGACGGACGGGCGCGGTCTTAGGACAGCGGCCGCCGGTGGCCGACACGGGTTCGGCCCCTGTATTCGACATGAGGAGGACGTCCTGGTTGCCGGCGCCGTACTGATGCATCATGTTCACGTCGTTGTAGAATCCGTCGTTTCTTTGCACGTCGGCATCCCGCTGCATCTGTTCCATGACGCGATGGTGCTGCCGCTCCATCATGGCGGTCCGCTCCGGCCGGCCCTCCATCGTGTCCTCGATAATTGTCTGTCCCTTCAATTGTTCGGCCCAGGTCGGCACTGAATGGGCCTCTGTCGCCTGATGATCGTGCCCCGTGGCACCGAGCCCGATGGCGGGAAAGAGAAGCGCGGTAATGAGGAAGAGCCCGAGCGCGCTCCGGGAGAGGCGATCGACTCTATGAACGGGCTGCGCGAACTTCATATACGACTCCTTTGTTCCGTGATGATCACTGAATGATAAGGGCATAAGAATACAGACAACGGTGGAGCGATGGGCTGCTGTACCGGCGAGAAGACGACCGAGAGATCAGGGCACGCCACGTGCGCTACACCACAAATTATTTCGTCGCGGTATGGGAGTCTGGTGGAGGTGATTCACTCGTGGGAACGGTCAGGAGGCCAGTCCTTATTCTCCCGCTCCTCCACCAGACAGTCGTACCGTGAATCGAATCGCCTGTGATGGACGCAAACTTCATTCCTAATGACACGTATCGATTTATCACGTGGATTGCAGAGCGCAGGGATAAGGAAAATAGTGAAATGGGGCACCGCTGCCCCACTGATTTGAAGGACACGTCGAAATGATCGATTCGTAAGGCTGTTGCTATAGTCCCAATCGTTTTGACACTTGGACATCGCTGCCCCATCCGGGCCTCGGCGAAACGGGTTGATTTTCAGGCAGGAAAGTCTGCGTCGCAGGAGGAATGAGGGCTCGTTAGAAGAAAGACATCGAGGCGTACGTCACGGTCGAATTGTATTGGTCCGTGATACCGCGGTCGTAGCGTAGCACCTGCCCTTTTTCGGCATCAACCAGCCGGAGCAGGCAGTAAATGGGCGAGAAGCCGGAAATGCGCCGCTGATCTTTTTCCTTTTGGATGTACGCGGCGAAGTCTTCCGGTTTGAGATCCTCGACATGCTTCAACATCTCCAGGTCGTATTGCATGGACCGGTGAAACGAAAAATCTGTGGGCGGCGCGCTGTCGCCATACCGCATGCCGAGATGGGCAAGTTCTCCTGCCGCGATGACGCAGACAGTCTTGGCGGAGCCGCTGATCGCCTCGCGCAAGGCCCCGACAAATCGATCCACCGACGCGCGCACCGACGGATCGCCCAGGCTCATCGCAGAAAAGGATGCAAGCACCGGCACGATCGTGACCGGGCGGGTCGCGGCAGGGTTCGTTTGCAGGAACGGCAATTGAAACTCGATTGCATGCTCGGTGACATGCGCGATGTCTTCGGCGAAATACTCGGGCACCGCAGTCCTCAGGCGCTCCACGATCGGCCGGTCCACCGGGACGACACCGAGCGGCGTCTCGAAATCTTTGTCCGTGAGTGCGAAGGGCTGCTCCAGTCCCGCGTGCGCGGTGCCGATGATGATCAGCACGTCAGGCTGCTGCGCTTCCTGCAGTTCTTTGTAGGCCCACGCATAAATCGGACCGGCATGCTTGAGATCGTACGTCGGGACGACCAATCCTTTGATGGGCTTGCCTTTGTTGTCCGACGGCTTGAAATCGGGGCCTTCTTTGGAGGCAAAAAATCCGTCGAGCTGCTTTTTCAGCTGTCCCCTCTCCGCTTCGTAGCTTTTTCCCGCGAAAGCAGCCGGACGCACGGCGCCCTGCCGGTAAGCAGCCCGAGCCTGCTCCTTCGCCGCTTCCGTCCGCTCGCCCTCTAAAAATAACTTGGCCTCGAGATCACCGACCAGTTGCTCGACTTTGGCCGGCATCAAGAACTCGCCGAAGCGCTTCAGATAGAGCGCACCGATTTCCTGCAGCGAATGGTCGCCGTCGAAATGCTGGATGATGAAAAAGTAGTTGAGCGGCAGGACGAGTTTTTCCTTGCTGAGGCCGCTGGGGTCCCACAGCACGACGTATTGATCCTCGCCTTCCTTAATGGGAGAGAACTGGAGATTTCTGAGGACCGGGTACTGCTTCGGGTCTTTGATCGTGTCTGTCGTCATTGGGACTCGCCGCATTCTAACGAACCGGTTTCCCGCCCTGCAACTCTCAGGACGTCGTCTCAATCTTCTATGACAAGGCGGAAACGGTCTATTCCGAGCGCGGGGGAGACTCCCGCCGGCCCAGCCACATGAGGGCCGCGACCGTGATCGGCACCAGCCACAACGTGGGACGTCCGTAGGAGGGATCCGAGAACTCGATGAGATCGGTCAACCGCCCGATCAATAGCGACATACGGGCCATCACCGTGTATCCAAAAGCCGCCCCAAACGCGATCATCAAGAAGTAGATGCCGGTCCTGGCCACCACTTTGCCCGGACCGCTGTGCTCGATCGAGAAGAAGAAATAGAACAGAACACAACCGACGCCTAGTAAAACTATAAAAGAGTTAATGTCAAAGACTTCGCCTAGAGCCGCGAGATTAGAAAACAACCACGCGGTAAAATTGAGATACTTGAGAAGATATATTCCACCGGCAAGTATAGCAATTATGGCCAGTTGATAGACTTGAGAGAATCGAGAGAACCCTAGTCTCACCAGAACGTAGAGAGCGACCGCTATCATCGCTACCATAAGAAGAACAATAAAAGAGAAGGCGCCGCGACTGCTTAAAAGAATTTCAATCGCCTTATCTAGAGGCACCACAAGTAACGATCTCACTGTATCCTCGACCTGCTTCAAAATGAACGATGAGATTGTGCGTGGAATGGCAAGCCCGGATCCGACTCCGACGATAAAGGCGAAGGCATACCTGGACATCCAGGCGGCTTTCGGCACGTAGCGCGTGAGCATCAGCAAGCCGATTGCGACCGGAACCAGCAGTGCGAATTCCCCCTGCTCAACGATCGGCTTATAGATCAAATTCACGACCACGGAATCGCAGGTCTTGACGATGATATAGCCGACCGACACCCCCACATAGAGATGTTCGGCGAGTTTGAAGAGCGGATTGTCTTTGTAGAGGAACGAGAAGATGAATAGGGTCAACCCAGTGGCCACCCACGCGCCAAGAATGGTTATATCCATCTCACTATCCCCGTTACCGTGCTTCTTGGCTGCGGCGCTGCTGATGCCGAAGCGAAAAATAGAAGAGATTGCATATTGCGACAAGGACGATGATCGCAAAATGGGTCGCCGACTGCGCATCCATGCCGGCGACCGCCCTCCCCTTTTGTCCGACCAGACTCTCGTATTCCGCCGCGCCCCGCAGCCCACCGATCAAGCCGTTGATTTGTCCGCTGCGCAAGAGCGGATAGAGACCTGGCGCCATCACGCCCGTGCAGCCGCCGCCTAACTCGAACTTGTACTTGTCCTTTCCGTAGACATACCAGGCCTCGACCCCCGGGTTGCCTGCCGCGAGGCTGATCGCATACGTGACGTCCTTCAGGCTATTCACGCCGTCCAGTACCGCAAGGCCTTTACTGGGTCTGCCGCCGTAGTCGCTGGGAAAGGTCGTATACAGATCCTGGCCCATGTTGATGATGACTGCCGAGCCACCAGGGCTCCAACCCAGGAACACGTAGTCCTTTCCGTTTTCTTTGCCCATCTCGTCCGCGACTTGTTTCAAGAGCTGATCGGCCATGCCGGTGCCTGAGACCCACAGCGTCATTGCGACGACGCGCAAGTTTTTCCTGAACGCGTGGCGCAAAATGGCAATGGCCTGCGGATGCAATTCCGGTTTGGACGCGGGATCGAAATCGATCGAGAGCAGAAACACCGACCGCTCGGGCAACGACTCAATATGGTCGTAGATACTGCGGACTTCGGGTGAAATCCTGATCGGCAGCCCGACCGGATACAACAGCGGCACTAGTGTGCAGAGGCCTATCACGAGGAAAATGATCCGCCTGTCAATTTTCAGCATGCGCTCAGAAAGGGTCATCTATTCCTTGCCGCCGCCCAGATACGAACGTTCGACGCCAAAAATGATCTTGATCGACAAGGCAATGGCTCCCAGGCTGACGCCGATGAGGATCGCCCGCCGGACCGACGCGTTCAGTACGTTGAGAATCCATCCCGATACGTCGCCGCTCAACGGAACCAGATACTCGCCGAGCGGCACACGGCCCATCATGACGATCACCGCCGCGACCAACAGGACGGCCGCTTCACGGCTCCTTGCCCGAAACGACCGATAGGCGGCTGACGCAATAAAGAAGGCCAGGATGGCGAACATCGTGCCTTGCAGCGGCACCATCATGAAGCTATAGATCCAGCCGAACGCGGTCATTGCGCCGTCCAAAGTCTCCTTGCCGCGAGCCAACGCCCCGGCGGCAATCGTCACGAATACTCCGGCATAGAGCACGAGGCTGTACCCCCACCCGGCTTCCTGCCTGCGGATCTTGACCGCATGCTGATGGAATAAGCTCGTCACGCCCAACACCAAGGCGAATCCGCCGATGATCTGCAACCATTTGGTGGCGGACGTCAACAAGGCCTCGGACGCCGGATGCGGAACGTAGTATTGCCCGGCGAACACGAGGCCGGTCACCATCGTGATCAGGAGCGGCAGTTGGCGGCGCAAGAAAATCATTTGAGGTCCTTGAACAGGTCGAGAAAGAGCTGCGCCCACGCCCCGCCCGTCGCGACGCCGATCGTCGCGAGCAGCGTTCCGAGCAGGATGACGCCTAGGATAACGGCTTTGCCGATGTCCTGGCCACGCAGCGTGCCGATTTGGATCGGCTCCTTCGACAGGTAGGCACTGGCGGCGTACAGCTCTTCCCCGATCAGCGTGTAATCGCAGGTGGTCACAAAGAACGGGAGCTGATGATCGGAGTCGGTGCCGGCGATCTGGATGGCGCCCGTACTGGCGCCGGTTTCCGTCAGGAGCAGCGATTCCGCGAAATAGGAGCCCATGAAAAAGTTCGCCGCAGGTTTTTTGCGCAGCATGATCCCATCGACGGCCGCGGTGTAGCTGAACTGGTCGGCGGTAATGAAAAAGTTGGAATCCTCCTTGAACAGATCGGGCTTCCCCGCCTCCAAATACGCCTGTTTGGTAATTTCCTGACAGACGGCCATCGTGATCGGATCGCGATGGGGCACCATCAGCTCCGTTTCGTAGGCCGCGGTGCGCTTCGCCACCCGCCCGAGGATCACGGCCGCCGCGATCGTCGAGGGATCGCTCATGTCGTGGGCGCCCGTCAAATACAGA